>DMCH01000073.1:8480-13688 GCA_003446775.1 Chloroflexota bacterium | reverse complement strand
CCAAGCCGGCCAAACCAGCCACCAAGACCCCGGCCAAACCGGCCGCTAAGGCCGCACCCAAGGCCACCGCACCCAAGGCCACCGCACCCAAGGCCACCGCACCCAAGGTCACCGCACCCAAGGCCGAGAAGGCTCCAGCTGCCAAGAAGGCTCCGGCCAAGAAAACCACCGAGAAGAAGACGAAATAGATGCTGATCCCGAAAAGAGTCAAGTACCGCAAGATGCACCGCGGCCGGCGCACCGGCATCGCAACGCGCGGCGCCACGGTCGCGTTTGGCGATTACGGCCTCCAGGCGGTCGAGGCGTGCTGGATGAGCAACCGGCAGATCGAGGCCGCCCGCCGAGCCATGACCCGCCACGTCAAGCGCGGCGGGCAGATCTGGATCCGCGTCTTCCCCGACAAATCGATCACCAAGAAGCCCGCGGAAACGCGGATGGGCTCAGGCAAGGGCAACCCCGAAGGCTGGGTCGCCGTGGTCCTGCCCGGCCGCATCCTCTTCGAGATGGGAGGAGTCACGGCCCAGGTCGCCAAGGAGGCCATGAAGCTGGCCGCCTCGAAGCTCCCCATCAAGACCCGCTTCGTCACCTCCGAGTCGGTGGCCACCGGAGGTGCCCAGTGAAGGTCGACGAGCTCAGGGAGCTGGAGGAGGACCAGTTGGGAGACCGGATGCGCGCGGCGCGGCGCGAGCTTTACGAGCTCCGATTCAAGCACGCCGTCGGCCAGCTCGAGAACTCGAGCCAGATCGCCAAGGTGCGCCACGACATCGCGCGCATCATGACCGTGATCAGCGAGCGCGAGCTCGGCCTGGCCCCCGTGCCGGTGCATGACACTGCGCCGGTCGCAGTAGCCGTGAAGGACGAAGGCTTCGAGGCGGAGCCGGAGGTCGCCGAAGAAACTGTCGCACCTGCTCCCGTCGAGGATGCACCCAAGCCCAAGCGCGTCCGCAAGGCCAAGACGGAGGCTCAGTCCTGATGGCGATCGACCAGAAGACCATCGAGACCTCCGAAGCACAGCGCGGCCAGCGCAAGGTCCGCCTGGGCACGGTCATCTCCGACAAGATGAACAAGACGGTCATCGTCCAGGTGGGCACGTCGAAGGCCCACCGCCTCTACCGCAAGACGGTGCAGAGGCGCACGAAGTTCAAGGTCCACGACGAGAAGAACGAGTGCGGCGTGGGCGACCTCGTCCGCATCACCGAAACGAAGCCCATCTCCAAGGAGAAGCGCTGGCGCGTGTTGGAGATAGTCGAGAAAGCCAAGTGATCCAGCAAGAGACTCGGCTCAAGGTCGCGGACAACTCGGGTGCCAAGGAGATCCTTTGCATCCGCGTGGCCGGCGGGCACTACCGCAAGTACGCGTCGGTGGGCGACATCATCACGGCCACCGTCAAGTCCGCGCAGCCAGGGGGCCAGGTCAAAAAAGGCGAGGTCGTGAAGGCGGTCGTGGTCCGCGTCAACAAGGAATACCGCCGCCCCGACGGGTCGCTCATCCGCTTTGACGAGAATGCCGCCGTCCTGCTGGCGCAAGCCAACAACCCAAGAGGCACGCGCATCTTCGGGCCGGTGGCCCGCGAGCTGCGCGAGCGCAACTTCATGAAGATCATCAGCCTTGCCCCGGAGGTCCTCTAAGCAACATGCTGCGTAACAAACCCGTACCGAAGCGCCGCTGGCTCGACCTTGCTCCTGGCGACCCCGTGGTCGTCACCGCGGGCAAGGACAAGGGCAAGACCGGCGAGGTCCTGCGCACGATCCCGGATCAGCACAAGATCGTCGTCAAAGGCGTCAACCTCCTCAAGCGCCACACGAAGGCCGGGAGTTCGCGCGCCGGGGTCAGCGTCGCCCAGGGTGGTGTCGTGGACTTCGAGGCTCCGCTCGACTACTCGAACGTCATGCTCGTCTGCCCGTCGTGCTCGCGACCGACCAGGGCCAAGCACACCATCCTCGAGTCGGGCGCCCGCGTCATCGTCTGCCGGCACTGCGACGAGCCCTACGAGCGCGTCAAGAAGACGGAGGCGCAGTGAGCAAGGCCAAGGCCCCGCAGCAGCAGAGGCAGCAAAACCAACCAAGGAAGACCGACCAGAAGCCGGCCGCGCCCAAGGCCGTCGGCACGAAGTCGGAGACTCCGCCGCGTCTGCTCCTGTCCTACCGCGACAAGATCGTGTCGCAGATGACAAAGGAGTTCGAGTACGAGAACGTCATGGAAGTGCCGAGGGTGGCCAAGGTCGTGGTCAACATCGGCATTGGCGAGGCGAAGGACAACGACAAGGCGCTGGATGCAGCTGTCGGCGACGTGGTCACGATCACTGGGCAGAAGCCTTCGCTGATCAAAGCCCGCAAGTCCGTCGCGGCGTTCAAGCTGCGCGAGGGCCAGACGATCGGCATCAAGACCACGCTGCGCGGCCGCCGTATGTGGTACTTCCTCGACAAGCTGCTCAACGTCGCGCTGCCCCGCATCCGTGACTTCCGCGGCGTGAATCCGAACGGCTTTGACGGCCGCGGCAATTACTCGCTCGGCCTGCGCGAGCAGGTCGTGTTTCCCGAGATCGACTACGACAAGATCGACAAGCTGCGCGGGCTCGAGGTGTCGATCGTGACCACCGCCCGCAACGACGATGAGGCGCGCAGCCTGCTGACGCGTCTCGGCATGCCCTTCAGGAAGAGTTAGAGGAAAAGAGGTAAAGAGTTTGGCGAAGAAGTCATCAATCGAGCGCTGGAAACGGGACCTCGTGCACCCGAAGTTCAAAGTGCGGTTCCACAACCGTTGCCGCATCTGCGGGCGGCCGCGCGCCTTCCTGCGCAAGTTCGGCATGTGCCGTATCTGCTTCCGACAGCTGGCCGCCGAGGGACGCATCCCAGGCGTGACGAAGTCGAGCTGGTGATGGCCAGCACCGCGACCGCGGCCAAGATCGTGAAGCGGGCGCCGGCCGGGATCGTCAGCGATCCCATCGCCGACATGCTCACGCGCGTACGCAACGCCAACAGCGCGCGACATCCCGAGGTGCGCGTGCCGGCGTCCAAGGTGAAGCTGGAGATCGCTCGAGTCCTGAAGGACGAGGGCTACATCGCCGGGTACGAGATCGAATCCGACGGCACCGCGCAATCGATGCGTATCATCTTCAAGTCCCGCCCCGATCGCACGCGCGTGATCTCGGGCGTGAAGAGGATCAGCCGCCCCGGACTGCGCGTCTACGCCCGCAAGACCGAGATCCCGCGGGTTCTCGGGGGGCTGGGAATCGCGGTTCTGAGCACAGCCGAGGGTGTCATGAGCGGTCGCCAGGCGCTCCGCCAGGGACTCGGCGGTGAGGTGCTCTGCTATGTCTGGTAGGGGTCCTCGCGAACTCACGGCGAAGCCGCCGAGTTCGTGGGGTAAAAATCGAAAGGAGAGAGTTGTCGCGCATAGGTAAGCTGCCGATTGCGGTCCCGGGCGCGGTCAAGGTCGCCCTGGAGCCGGGCCACGTCAAGGTGGAAGGGCCGAAGGGCACGCTCGAGCGCACCCTGCCTTCGGAGATCACGCTGAGGATGGCCGACGGCCACATCATCTGTGAGCGCCCGTCGGACGACTACAAGCATCGGGCCTTGCACGGACTGGTACGCAGCCTGGTCGCGAACATGATCATCGGGGTCAACGAGGGCTACACCAAGCATCTAGAGCTGGTGGGAGTGGGCTACAGGGTGGCCAAGCAGGGCGAGGAGATCACCCTCAGCCTCGGCTTCTCACACCCGATCAAGTTCAAGCCCCCCGCCGGCGTCACCATCGAAGTGCAGGACCAGACCAAGTTCTCCGTGACCGGCATCGAGAAAGAAGCCGTCGGCCAGGTGGCCGCCGACATCCGGAAGTTTCGCCCCCCCGAGCCCTACAAGGGCAAGGGCGTCATGTATCGCGGCGAGAAGGTCCGGCGCAAGGCAGGCAAGGCGGGCAAGGGCGCCAAAACAGCAGCATGATCAAGCACATCGATCGCAAGCAGGGCCGCGCGAAGCGCCACCGCCGCGTGCGGGTGAATGTGAGCGGAACGTTGGACAAGCCGCGGCTAGCGGTCTACCGCAGTCTCAACCACCTCTACGCGCAGGTCATCGACGATGGCGCCGCCAAGACCCTGGCCGCCGCATCAACCGTCGAGCTCAAGGCGAAAGGCAACGGCATGGCGGAAGCGGCGCAAGTTGGCAAGCAGATCGCTGCCAAGGCAAAGGCCGCCGGCGTGAACCGGGTCGTGTTCGATCGCGGTGGCTTCCTGTACCACGGCAGAATCAAGGCTTTGGCGGATGCAGCCCGCGAAGCCGGACTGGAGTTTTAAAGACCGAATGGGATCTCGATACCCTCACTCGAGCGGAGAGCGATCGGAGCTTGCCGACCGCGTCGTCCGCGTCAACCGCGTGGCGAAGGTGGTCAAGGGCGGCCGCAAGTTCTCGTTCAGCGCGCTGATCGTGGTCGGCGACATGAACGGGCGGGTCGGCGCGGGCATCGGCAAGGCGAAAGAGGTGACCGAGGCGATCCGCAAGGGCATGGAGGTCGCCAAGCGCAACATGATCACCGTGCCGATGGTGGGCACCACCATCCCGCACGAGGTGCGGCTCAAACTGGGCGCTGCGCGCATCATGCTCAAGCCCGCCGCGCCCGGCACCGGCGTGATCTCCGGCGGCGCGATGAGGGCCGTCATCGAGACAGCCGGCATCAAGGACATCCTCACCAAGTCGCACGGCACCAACAACCCCATCAACACCGTGCGCGCGACGCTGGCGGCTCTGCAGCAGCTCCGCACCGCCCAGCAGGTGGCCGACCTGCGGGGCAAGGAGCTCGACCAGATCGTCGGCCGCAGGCTCGCGAACGTCTACCGGCAGGGCTCTGGCCGCAGCCAGGCGCCGTCATCTGACGCCGCCACGACGAACGGCGCGGCCGAAGCGACCCCCAAGGAAACCAAGTGAAAGCCAAGGCCGCCGCGCCCAAGAAGACTCTCGAGAAGGCCACGCCGGAGGCCGCCAAGACCCTCAAGGCCACCCTGCGGAAGAGCACCATCGGCGCCAAGCCGAACCTGCGGGCCACGGTCGAGTCGCTGGGTTTCCGCCGCCTCAACCAGACGCGCGAGCTACCCGACAACCCGGCGGTCAGGGGCATGCTGAAAGCTGTCTCGTTCCTGGTCGCGGTCGACGGAGAGCCGTACTTGCGGCCCGAGCGCAGCCGGTACAAGATCTGGCGGTCGCGCTCGAACAAAAA
>DMCH01000073.1:7190-8155 GCA_003446775.1 Chloroflexota bacterium | reverse complement strand
AAGCACCAGAGAGGAAACTGACCAACATGCAGCTCCACGACCTCAAGCCCGCAGCGGGCGCGCACCGCAAGGCCCGGCGCATCGGCCGCGGCACCGGCTCCGGCCGGGGCAAGACCTCGGGGCGCGGCCAGAAAGGCCAGAACGCGCGCAGCGAGGGCTTTCGCATTGGCTTTGAGGGCGGCCAGATGCCGCTTTCCCAGCGCCTTCCGAAGCTGCCCGGGTTCAAGAATCCCTTCAAGCGGATCTACACGGTCGTCAACCTCTCCAAGCTGAGCCGGTTCCCCGCCGGGTCCACGGTCGACGCCGCCTCGCTGGCTGAAGCCGGCCTGGTGCGCGCGGGTCTGGACGTGAAGGTGCTCGGCACGGGCTCCCTCGATCGCAAGCTCACGGTGGTGGCGCACGCGTTCAGCTCCAGCGCCCGCGAGGCGATCGAAGCCCGTGGTGGGACGGTCACGGTCATCGGCGAGCCGCGCAAGATCGGTCCCAGGCGCCTGGCCGCCAAGACGGCGAAACGGACCCCCAAAGCCGAAGAGTCAGAGCCCGTCGCCTCCCCACCAGCCGGGGAGGTCGCGCCGAAGGCGCGGGTGGGTAAGCCCGAGCCCGCACTCGCCTCCCCGCCACGCGGGGAGGTCGGCCCGACCGCGCAGCGGTCCGGCCGGGTGGGGCGACCCGAGCAACCAGAAGCGGAAGAGAGCACGCCGGTTTCCACCGAGGAGTAGCCCATGAACCTGCTCGAGGCCCTGGTCAACGCGATCCGCTTGCCCGAGCTGCGGAACAAGATCCTCTTCACCGGCGGGATCCTGGTCTTCTTCCGCCTTTTCGCCAACGTCGCGGTCCCTGGCGCCAGCCAGGCGGCCCTCGCCCAGCTGTTCAACTCACAAGCGCTACTTGGACTGCTCGACCTCTTCTCCGGCGGTGGTTTGTCCCGCTTCAGCGTCGTGGCCATGGGCATGAACCCTTACATC
>DMCH01000073.1:1424-6935 GCA_003446775.1 Chloroflexota bacterium | reverse complement strand
TGATGTGGTTCGGCGAGCTCATCACCGAGTACGGCATCGGCAACGGCGTCTCGCTGATCATCTTCGCCGGCATCATCGGCCGCGGTCCGCAGGGCGTCTCCGCAGTGTTCTCGGCGCACTCAACCGGCGGCGGCCTGGCGGACTACCTGCCCTTCATCATCTTCGGCGGCATCGCGCTGGTCATGACTGCGGTCATCATCGAGGTGCAGCAGGCGGTCAGGAAGATTCCCATCCAGTCCGCCCAGCGTGTCACAGGCGGCCGTGAGATCGGCCGGCGGGCGAGCTTCCTGCCCCTGCGCGTGAACCACGCCGGCGTCATCCCGATCATCTTCGCGATCTCGGTGATGTTCCTGCCCACGATCATCTCCAACTACTTCCAGGGCGCGCCGCCGGACACGTGGTACTACAAGGCCGCCGCGTGGATCCGCGGCAACTTCACCCCTGACACGGCCAACCTTCCGATGGCGATCACCTACAACGCCCTCTACTTCGCGTTCACGTTCGCCTTCACGTACTTCTATACGGCGATCACATTCGAGGTCACGGAGGTGGCCGACAACCTCAAGCGGTACTCGAGCTTCATTCCCGGCATCCGTCCGGGCCGTCCGACCGCGGACTACCTGGCCGCGGTGATGAACCGGGTCACGTTCGCCGGCGCATGCTTCCTGGGCTTCATCACGGTGATCCTGCCCATCGCCACCGCCAAGATCTCGGGCATTCCACACCAGCAGATGTACCTCGGAGGCACGGCGATCCTGATCGTGGTGGGTGTGGCGCTGGACACCATGAAGCAGCTGCAGACGCAGCTGGTCATGCGCCAGTACCGCGGCTTCATTAGATGAAAGAATTCGCCTCCCCACGCAGTGGGGAGGTCGGCGCGCGCAGCGCGCCGGGTGGGGAGGTCCGATGAACCTGTTGCTATACGGAGCACCAGGCAGCGGCAAGGGCACCCAGGCGAACATGCTCCGATCGCGCTTCGGCATCCCGCATATCGCCACCGGCGACATGCTGCGGGCCGAGATCCAGGCCGGTACGACTCTGGGCCGCGAAGCCCAACCGATCCTGGCCAAGGGCCAATACGTCCCGGACGACATCATGATCGGCATGATCCGCAACCGCCTCCGGGAGCCCGACTCTGCCGGCGGGTTCATCATCGACGGCTTCCCGCGCACCGTTCCGCAGGCGGAGGCGCTCGACGTCCTCATGCGGGAGCTGGGGCGTCACCTCGACCGTGTGCTCTACCTCAGGGTCGAGATGGCCGAGCTCCTCGAGCGCCTCTCAGGGCGGTTGGTCTGCCCGACCTGCCAGCGCACGTACCCGCCCGGCACAGTCGCGTGCGCGTCGGACAGTACCCCGCTGGTGCAGCGTGAGGACGACAAAACCGAGGCGGTCCGGCCGCGAATCGAGATTTACCTCTCGAAGACCGTCCCCGTGCTCGAGCACTACCGCGGCACCGGCATTGTTTCCGAGATTGACGGCCGGGGCACAATCGATCAGATAACGGGTCGAGTTCTTAAAGCGATCGGCGAGAATGGTCGCTTCAATTCCATGAGTGTTTTGGCATGATCAACCTGAAGACAGCGCACGAGATCGACTTGATGGCCAGGGCCGGCAGGCTGCTGGCTTCTGTGCTGCCTCCCCTCGAGGAGGCCTGCAAGCCGGGCGTGCGCACCGCGGACCTGGACCGCATCGCGGACAAGCTCATCAGGGACGGCGGCGCGATCCCAGGCTTCCTGGGCTACCACGGCTTCCCGAAATCGATCTGCGTGTCCATCAACGATGAGGCGGTCCACGGCATCCCGGGCAACCGCAAGGTGGCCTCCGGCGATGTGGTCAGCCTCGACCTGGGGCTCGTGCTGGATGGCTTCTGGGCCGACGTCGGCATCACGGTCGGCGCGGGCAAGATCAGCAAGGAGGCCGACCGGCTCATCAAGGTCACCGAGGAGGCGCTGTACGTGGGCATCGCCAAGGCGCAGCCGGGCGGATACCTGGGCGACATCTCCTCGGCCATCCAGAAGCACGTCGAGAAGGCCGGCTTCTCGGTCATCCGTCAGTTCGTGGGCCACGGGATCGGCCGCCAGATGCACGAGGACCCCCAGGTGCCCAACTTCGGCACCCCCGGGACCCCGCCGCGGCTCAAGCCCGGCATGACCCTGGCGATCGAGCCGATGGTCAACGCCGGGTCCCACGAGGTGTATATGAAGCCGGACGGCTGGACGATCTGCACCGTCGACGGGGCGCTCTCGGCCTACTTCGAGCACACGGTGGCGATCACCGACAAGGGCCCTTTGATTCTCACAGCCCTGGGCTCCCCATCCCATGGGGAGCTCCCCGGCGCGAAGCGCCGGGGTGAGGGGACCTCCCCTGGGCTCCCCGCCACGCGGGAAGCTCCGCCGCGTAGCGGCGGTGTGGGGACGTCCAATGGCCACGCCAACGGCGCCTCCCGCTGAAGCCGACCCGAGCTTTTGGACAAGATTCCTCCCCGCTCGCGGGGAGGTCGGGGCGCAGCCAGGGGTGGGGAGGTGGAGTTTGGTACAATCGTCGTTCGTGCCCCAGCGCCCCTCACTCGTGAAGGGGGTCGTGGTGGAGCCTCTACCCAACGGCGTCTACCGGGTTGAGCTCGAGAACGGGGCCAAGATCCTCGCTCACGTGGCCGATCGCGCCGGCACCCACTTCACCCGCCTCCTCGCCGGAGACAAAGTGGGGGTCGAGCTCGCGAGCCGCGACCGATCGCGAGGGCGGATTCGAGAGATTTGGAGATGAAGGTACGGCCGTCGGTCAAGAAGATGTGCCCGAGCTGCAAGGTGATCAAGCGGAACGGGGTGGTTCGGGTGATTTGCTCGAAGACCCCAAAGCACAAGCAGCGGCAGGGGTGAGGAGCTAAATGGCGAGACTCGCCGGTGTCGACATACCCCCGCAGAAGCGCGTCGTCATCGCGCTCATGTACATCCACGGGATTGGGCGCACCACTGCGGAGAAGATCGTGAAAGCCGCCAACATCAGCGCTGAAACGCGGACCAAGGACCTCAGCGAGGAAGAGGTGGCTCGCCTGCGCCAGATCATCGACCGGATGGGCTCGTCCAAGGAGATCCTCATCGAAGGTGACCTCCGGCGCGACGTGGCGACGAACATCAAGCGGCTGACCGAGATCGGCACCTACCGTGGCATGCGCCATCGCCGTGGGCTCCCGGTCCGCGGCCAGCGCACTCGCACCAACGCCCGGAGCCGCCGCGGTCCCAAGCGCGCGGTCGCCGGCAAGAAGAAGGTCAAAGCAGGTAAGTGATGGCCCCTAGGCGAAGCTACTAAATGGCAAAGGCAAAGAAGGTCGTCCGCACCCGTCGCCGCGAGCGGAAGAACGTCGTCGCGGGCCAGGCGCACATCCAGAGCACCTTCAACAACACGATCATCAGCATCACCGACATCGAGGGCAACGTCATTTCCTGGGGCTCCGCCGGCGCTCAGGGCTTCAAGGGCAGCCGCAAGTCGACCCCGTTCGCGGCGCAGGTCACCGCTGAGGCGACCGCCAAGAAGGCGCTCGAGCACGGAATGCGACAGATCGAGGTTTTCGTACGCGGGCCGGGCGCGGGTCGCGAGGCAGCGATTCGCTCGCTGCAGGCGACCGGGCTCGAGGTGAACGCGATCACCGACGTGACGCCGATCCCGCACAACGGCTGCCGCCCGCCGAAGCGGAGGCGCGTGTAGATGGCTAACTACAGCGGGCCGGTCTGCCGCTTCTGCCGCCGCGAGGGCGCCAAGCTCTATCTCAAGGGCGAGCGGTGCTACACGCCGAAGTGCGCCATCGAGCGTCGCGCATTCGCGCCCGGCATGCACGGCCAGGCGCGCAAGCGCAAGACGTCGGACTACGGCTTGCAGCTCCGCGCCAAGCAGAAGGCGCGACGTACGTACGGGCTCCTCGAGAAGCAGTTCCGGAACTACTTCGAGCTGGCCGAGCGCGAGCCGGGCGTCACCGGTCTCAACCTGCTCCGCCACCTCGAACTGCGGCTGGACAACGTTGTGTACAGGCTTGGCCTGGGTGCCTCGCGCAAGCAGGCGCGACAGCTCGTGTCGCACCGGCATTTCGAGGTCAATGGCAGGACGGTCAACGTGCCGTCTTACCAGCTCAAGCCGGGCGACCAGGTCAAGGTCAAGCCGGCCAACGGGGTCATCGACGTGGCCCTGGAAGCATCCAAGGTGCGGCCGGTGCCGTCATGGCTTTCATTGAATGGCGATGACAAGACCGCCAAGGTGCTCGCGCGACCCGAGCGTCACGAGATGGAATCGGGCGTCGAAGAGCAGCTGATCGTCGAGTTTTATTCTCGGTAAAGGAACGGAGGTAGGGACCCAAAGTGGCAATTGACACGCTGATGACAGTGACCCCGCAGGTTCGCAAGCTCGAGACGAGCGCGAACTACGGCAAGTTCGACATCGAACCGCTCGACCCGGGCTTTGGAACGACGCTCGGCAACACGCTTCGCCGCGTGCTGCTCTCGTCGCTCTGGGGAGCGGCGGTGACGTCGATCCAGATCGACGGCGTCGCGCACGAGTTCACGGCGATCCCGCACGTCAAGGAGGACGTGACCGAGGTCATCCTCAACCTCAAGAGGCTTTGCCTGAAGAGCTTCACCGAGGATCCGGTGACCCTGCTCCTGGACGTCAAGGGTCCGGCCGAGGTGCGCGCCTCGCACATCCAGGCCTCATCCGACGTGGAGATCGTCAACCCCGACCTCTACATCTGCACGCTGGCGGCCAAGGGCCATCTGCGCATGGAGCTCAACGTCGAGCGGGGCAAGGGCTACGTCCCGGCGGACCGCAACAAGCGCGAAGGCCAGCCGATCGGGGTTATCCCGATCGACGCCATCTTCTCCCCGGTCGAGAAGGCGAACTTCACGGTCGAGAAGACCCGTGTTGGGCAGTCGACCGACTACGACCGCCTGCTCATCGAGGTGTGGACCGACGGCACGATGTCGCCGGAGGAAGCGGTGAGCCACGCGGCATCACTCTTCACCAAGCACCTGCAGCTGTTCGTGAACTTCCCCGACTCGATCACGCGTCCCGGGACGCCGGAGAAGAGCGAGCAGAGCCGGCTGATGGACACGCCCATCGAGGAGCTCGATCTTTCGGTGCGCGCCTTCAACTGCCTCAAGGCGAACGAGATCCAGACCGTCGGCCAGCTGCTGCAGAAGCGCGAGGAAGAGCTGCTAGCGCTGCGCAACTTCGGCCGCAAGTCGCTGGACGAGATCAAGGAGAAGCTCGTCGAGAAGGGCTTCATCAAGCCTGAGGAGATGGGCAGCGTCCTTCGGGGCTGAGCCTTTAATTGCGCCACCAGAAGAGCGGCCGCCGCTTCAATCGGGACACCAACGCCCGCAAGGCGCTGATGCGCAACCTGTGCACGTCCCTGCTCGAGAGCGGCCGCATCACGACCACTGAGGCGAAGGCGAAAGAGCTGCGCCGCTGGGTCGAGCGCTTGATCACGACCGCCAAGGACCAGGACCTCAGCGCCCGGCGCCGCGT
>DMCH01000073.1:0-1096 GCA_003446775.1 Chloroflexota bacterium | reverse complement strand
GCGGAACGGCCGGGTGGCTACACGCGCATCATCCACAAGGGGCCGCGCCTTGGTGACGCGGCGCCGATGGTGATCATCGAACTCGTCGATTAGCTGTTGTTGTTCGGTTCAAAAGTGAATATCAAAGTCGTGCTCGAGTACGACGGAAGCGGGTTTGCGGGCTGGCAGCAGCAAGCGCGCGGGCGAACTGTGGAGGCCGAGCTGAAGCGGGCGCTGCGCGAGCTGACCGGCAAAGAGCACACGGTGTATGCGGCGGGACGCACGGATGCCGGCGCCCACGCCGAGGGCCAGGTCGTGAACTTCCGATTCGAGGGGCGCATCACGCCACCCCGATTGGTGGCGGCCTTGAACGCCCGGCTGCCGGACGACGTGTCCGCGCTCAGCGCGGAGGTCGTGCCGGATGACTTCCACGCTCGCTACTCGGCGCGCTGGCGGCGGTACCGCTACCGCTTCCTGGACCGCCCGGCCCGGCCGGCGCTCGAGCGAGGCCGGTGCTGGCATGTGGGCGGCCCGCTCGACGTCGATGCGATGTCGAAGGCGGCGCAGCCGCTCGCGGGCCGGCACGACTGGACCAGCTACTGCTCCGCCTCCGAACCGGCCGACGCCAGGGTGCGAGAGATGCGCTCAGCGAAAGTGGTGCGGCGAGGCGATTTTGTCGAGCTGGAGCTGGTGGCCGAAGGGTTCTTGCGAGGCCTGGCGCGCAGCATCGCGGGTGCGCTGGCGGAGGTGGGCCGAGGCCGGCGGCGGCCGGAGTGGGTCGGCGAGGTGCTGAGAGCGAGAGATCGGCGCCTGGCGCCGAAAACGGCTCCCGCGGGGGGCCTGACATTGATGGAAGTGATTTACTAGGGAACTCTGAACAGAAAGAGATGAGCAAGCAGAAGACGTGGACGGCGAAAGCCGCGGACTTGAAGAGTGATTGGTTTGTGGTCGACGCCACAGATCAGATCCTCGGTCGCCTGGCGAGCAGCGTGGCCAAGATCCTGCGCGGCAAGCACAAGCCCACGTTCACGCCGCATCTGAACACCGGCGACCACGTGGTCGTGATCAACGCTTCCAAGCTCAAGGTGAGCGGGGCCAAGCTCCTGGGCAAGGAATA
>DMCH01000069.1:35319-35453 GCA_003446775.1 Chloroflexota bacterium | reverse complement strand
ATGACAAATACGGGGTGGAGCAAGCACTTACCCTCGGCGGAGTGACGATTCTCGGCTTAGGCGCGGGCTGAAACCTACTGCCGACGTGAACCGATAAGCTGGCAGAATGGTCCAGGACGAGGCAAGCGAGATCG
>DMCH01000069.1:34066-35100 GCA_003446775.1 Chloroflexota bacterium | reverse complement strand
AAGCGAGATCGACCGTGCGATCAGCGCGCTTCAGGATCGGACCCGGCGGCGGATCTTGCTCGACTTCTATGTGCACCAGCCGGAATGGACCGTTGACGACGCGGCGAAAGCGGCCGGCGTCCACCGCACCGTCGCCCATGCACATCTCGAGCGCCTTGTCGCGCTCGGGTATTTGGTGGTCGGCCAGCGCCGCGGAAAGTCCGGCAAGCCTGCCAACCTTTATCGGCTGGCGGGCCAACATATCGAGTTCAGCTATCCGGTGCGTCGCTTCGCTCGCCTGGCCGGCCTTTTGGCGGAGGGCCTCCAAACACGTGGTCAGGAGGGTATCCAGGCCGCCAGAGACGCGGGCCGCCGCTACGGCGCCTCGCTCGTGGACAAGCCGGCCGACTCCCCAGAATCAGTGCTGCGCCAGTTGGCTCCCCTCGGTGCGGACTATTTCATCGCCGATGACCACCAGGTCCTGGCCCGGAATTGCATCTTTCGGCAAGCCTGCGCCGCAGCCCCAGATGTCGTGTGCGAGCTCCATGCCGGACTAATCGAGGGAGCCTTTCAGCAGGCAGGCTTGGCCGTGCGCACGCAGGCCTTCAAGAACTACGCGGAACTGGGCTGCGCGTATCGAATTTTGACTGCTTAGGGTATACATGCTATAAAGCCTACAAAGGCTCGATAGCGGCTGACGTGGAGTCCGCCCGGGAATCTCACAACGCGCAGTGCTCCACGGGACTCCGAAAATCTCGGAGATCCGCATCCGATTCGGGCTCCCGAGAAATGTTGCCCCGAGGAGGTCAGCTACACATGACTGAGAAGAGTCTGTACGAACGGCTTGGTGGCGTCTTCGCCATCGCGGCGGTCATTGACCACTTTAGTGACGCGGTTGTGCAGAACCCGATCGCGGGGAAGACTTCGAAGAACCCGGCCCTCAGGGAGTGGCATACGCGGAACCTGGGCAGGTTGCCGGGCCTCAAGTTCATGCGAACTCTGTGGGTCTGCGCAGTCGCGGGCGGGCCGCTCCACTACACGGCCACAAAGCCGGG
>DMCH01000069.1:31833-33748 GCA_003446775.1 Chloroflexota bacterium | reverse complement strand
ACTGAGGTGGGTCTTGAGGAGGCTCATCGGGATCTCAAGATCTCGCCAGAAGAATTCGACGCCGTCGCGGCAGAGCTTGCCCACACCCTCGACTTCTTCAAAGTGCCTGCGCGCGAGAAGGGAGAAGTCCTCGGGGCTTTCGCAGCGCACAAGAACGAGGTAACGACTGGCTACATGGCCGCGGCCAGGTAGCCAATTGGAGGCCCCCAAACGGGGTGTTCACTGCCGCTAAGGCCGGCAGACCCACGTCAAAATCGTCACGACCATCGCGGGGCCCCGGGTCGGGTTAAACGCTGACGCAGAACGTTGCAATGAATTTTGTTGGAGTGGTTGAGGACATTGGTAAGGGCGTCGACCTGGCGGGAATCACGATCATTCTGGCCGGAGTCCTTGCTTCGACTGTGCAATTCCTGCGTCGGCTGCGGAATGCTGTCGGTTCTGCATATGGTCTCTACCGTGTGGGGCTCGGGCGAGCGATTCTCCTCGGGCTGGAATTTCTCATTGCAGGTGACATCATCCGTACCGTCGCCACCTCCCCGACGTTTCAGAGCGTTGGCATCCTTGGGAGCATTGTCCTTATCCGAACCTTCCTGAGCCTTGCGCTCAATCTGGAAGTCGAGGGTCGCCTGCCCTGGCAGAGAGGGAGAAAAGCTGAAGCAGCTCCCTGATGTAGGCCCAGCGTGATGTCCGTTTCAGAGCCGTGGGTAATGGCCGTTGATGCCGACACCGTGGCCGCAGAGGGGCGAGACCGGATCGCGCTGTCGGTGCAAGGGAGGATTGCCGGTCATCGCGTGATTCTGCTCAGCACCTGCCATCGGGTGGAGCTCTACGGGTTCGGAATCATGCCAGATCTGGAGACTCACCTCCAAGTTGAAACGGGTGAGCAAGCGGTGCGGCATCTGATGAGGGTCGCCGCAGGATTGGAGAGCGCCATCATCGGTGAAGACGAGGTCCTGCACCAGGTTCGGGACGCCTTCGCACAGGCGCGTGCATTGCGTTCATTGGACCGTCGGCTCCAACGCCTATTCGAAACCGCAATCGCCGCCGGGCGCCGGGCGCGCGCCGGGCGCACAGCCACCAGCGGCAATCTCGCGCAACGAGCGATCGCCTGGTTGCAACAGAGATCGAGACTGGAAGGCGGCACCGTCCTTATCGCGGGCGCCGGCCGGATGGGGTCAGCACTCGCTCATGCCGCCAGGCTGGCGGGTGCGGACGTCACAATCGCGAGCCGCGACCCTATCAGGGCCAACCGCCTGGCCCAGGTGTACGGCGGTCGCGGCGTGGATCTCGTGGGCGGAGCGGACCTCGCTCCGAAGAGCGCTGGGATTGCAATTGCACTCGCCGGCGTTTGGCACGAGTTTCAACCCCCGCAGTGCGACCTGCCGCCGATCGCGGATATTTCAGCGCCTTCAGCTGTGCTGCCCGCCGTCCGGGCTCGCCTTAATGGGAGCTTTCTCGGGATCGACGATTTGTACGTTCGCACGCAGAGCGTGCCCCGCGGTTATGTCGCTGAGGCCGACCGAGTCGTGGCTATGAAGACGAGCGAGTACGTTCGCTGGATGGATGGCTGCATGTGAAGGTCTGGGCTGGACGCGCGTTGCTGGCTACGCGCGATGGCTGTTGGCTACAGCAACGCGGGCGATAAACGACGGCAATAGGCGGCACTGGGCGACATGCAGCGAATTTCACGGCGCTGGTTCTGAACGGGGCGTAGCGATCTGTTAACCGCAAGGTTCAGGGTTCGAATAACCGCAAGGTTCAGGGTTCGAACTCTGGTCCGGAGCCAAAACTCAGTTCAAATCAGCCCCAATCGAGTTATTCAGGTTTCAGGGTTGACAGCAACGAGAAAGTAATTGCCAGCAACAGGCGAACTCGATGTGGGATTTCGTTCGGGTCTTGAGGGACATGGGCGGTC
>DMCH01000069.1:22561-31550 GCA_003446775.1 Chloroflexota bacterium | reverse complement strand
CGGTTCCAACGGTCCGGAGCGCAAGGTTGCTGCTTTTGTTATGGCCTATCGGCGATGGTGATCCTGTCAGGCGGAAGGGGTGCCGTCGTAAGACCGCCCCTTCGGCTTGGCCAGTCGTCTCTTCGCGAAGGAGGTAATCATGGAGTGCGACATATGCGGCCAAGACGTCGAAAACTCAGAAGATCTACAGAAGCACAAGGAGCAATCGCATGCTACGGGCGTGGTTGACACTCCCGAGAGGCCGGACCCAATCGGGGACACTCCGGAAGAGTCCGCGGCAAGCGAAATCCCAGAGGCGACGCATTAGCGACTTACCGAGAGTTCGTCGGGGCGCCCAGGAGGTGTCGAGATGATCCACGCGTTGCTTGTACTTGCGGTCATTCTCTTTGTGCTCTGGTTGCTGTTCCACGCGACTGCGGGCCTGGTCAATCTGATCTGGATAGCAATCATCGTGCTGGTCGTGCTCTGGCTGTTTGGTTTCGTCCGCGGCCGCTCGGCGCGCTAGAAATTTCACAGGAGGTCTGTTCGCTACAGCACCGCTGGCGATAAGTGAAACCCGCCGTCACCGAAGGCGCAACGCGAGGGAAGTCATCGGTGGCGCCACAGAAGCTCATGAGGCGGGTCGAGTGGTCCAAAGATCGCTTCGAGCTCGGGGTCGTGCGGGTTGATAGCGACGTCCGTCGGGTCGAAGCTGAGCCGCTCCCACCCGCGCGCCTCGAACCAATCTGGACTTTCAGGGCTGATCAGCGCTAGAACGCCGCCACGCGCAGTCGCCCGCTCGAGTTCAAGGACTACGCCAGGATCGGGTTGAATGCTGGCGCAAGACACGGTCAGCTCAGCCCAACCGTCCACAATCGGGAGTGCAATGAAGAATCCAGCGCGTATATCGGCACTCGGGCATCGGCTGACGAGAATGCGTCGCAGCCCGGAGGAGGGTTCTACGCAGACGAGCTCAGCCGCTCGCGGGCAGAGGTACACGGTGAGCCGGCCGCTGCCCGCGGCCACCTCGAGAACCCGCCGCCCATCGATCTCGAGCTTCGCAAGGACGCCCGGATGAATCGGCTCGGCCTGGCCGACGGCGTCCCAGAGCTCCGGTTCGAGCTCGTATACCATCGGCCAGAACAGTGCGCGACGGAGCCGCTGGGCCGCCTCGGCATTACCGTGGGCGGCCGCTTCTCGTTCACCGGCGGGAATCGCAGCCAGGTACTGGGTTGGCAACCGAGCCACATCATCGAGGCTGTAGCGGTGCCAGCCGGGCGGAGCGGTGGAAGCAGCTTGGAAGTAATCCACTTCTAGATCGATTAACCCATATGCATATGAGCCAGCCGCGCATCAACGTGACCAGAAGATTGACCTTTGCAGCAGGTCACATCCTTGCCAAGCCAGAGTGGGACGACGCCCGCAATCGCGAGGTATTCGGGGCATGTGCCGGGGACCACGGCCATAACTACGAGCTCGAGGTGAGCGTGAGCGGATCTGTGGACGAGGACACCGGCATGGTGATCAATTTGAGGGAGGTCGACCGGATCGTGAAGGACCTCGTCATCCATGACGTCGACCATCGCCATCTAAACCGCGATGTACCTTGGCTCGAGGGTTGTCTGCCCACCACCGAAAATGTAGCTCTGGCAATCTGGCGCCGCCTGGAGGGCAGGCTCCCGTCCGCTCGGCTGGAAAGGGTCCGCTTGAAAGAGACCGAGAACAACGCCGTCGAGGTTGAACGCGGATGAGCATCGCGGCTGCATCTCTCACGCCCGGAGACGAGCTCGCGGAGACGGTGGCAGCTCTTCTCGAGCAGTTGGGCGAGAATCCAGACCGCGAGGGTCTGCTCGAAACCCCAAGCAGGGTCGCTGAATCCCTTCGATACCTCACCGAGGGCTATGCTGCCGATCCCGCGACCATAGTGGGCGATGCCCTCTTCGCCCTTGACGGTTACGACGACATGGTCGTCGTCAAGGACATCGCCTTCTTCAGTTTGTGTGAGCATCATCTACTTCCCTTCTTTGGGCGCGCGCACATCGCCTACGTTCCCGACGGCAGGGTCGTGGGTCTGAGCAAGCTGCCGCGGCTGGTCGACGCTTACTCCCACAGGCTTCAACTTCAGGAACGGATGACTCGGGAGATAGCAGAGGCAATCAATGCCGTCGTCACTCCGCGCGGGGTTGGCGTCGTTGTCGAGGGTCGCCACCTATGCGTCGAGATGCGTGGGGTTGAGAAGGAGAGTTCCCAAACCGTCACATCGTGCATGTTGGGGGTTTTTCGTAGCGACCAGCGCACCCGCACGGAGTTTCTGTCTCACATCCAACAAAGCCACTGAAGATCGCGGTCGTCGCTTCGCTGGTGACTCGACTTCAACCCGCCCAGCTTGGCGGTGCCCAGGCTTTCCTATGCGATCTGGCAACAGGCCTGTCCGGGCGTGGACACGAGGTTCTCCTTTATTGTGCCGAGGGCTCAAAGGTGCCTGGAGTAGATCTCGTTGAGATTCCAGTGGCGCCGGGTGCGGATCAGGCGCTGATGATGCCGGGATCGAAAGATGAGCCTGAGGCGTCGCCGGTCATACGGCGGGCCTTCGAGCTCCTCTTCAAGGAGCTCCGCCGGCTGGGTGCTGACGTCGTGTCGCAGCATGCTTTTGATGCAGAAGCAATTGAAATGTCGGATGGCTTGCCTGTGCTTCATACCCTGCACATGCCACCGATCTCCAGTCGAGTCCTGGGGGAAGTCCTCAAGAGCCGTGCCGCCTTTGCCACGGTGTCGGAGTCGTGCCGGCGCGCGTGGGCGACGGCAGGTGCTGGTCAGGTCGGTGTCATACGCAACGGAGTGCCCATCTTCACGGTCGAGGAAGTCCCGATCCGCAAAGATGCGCTACTGGCCGGGCGGCTTTCGCCTGAGAAGGGATTCGAAGACGGGATCGCGGCTGCGCGCGCGATTGGATTGCGGCCAGTTGTGGTGGGGGTACCCTACGACCGGAGCTACCAGCTCGACCTGAGTCTGGCAGTCGTCCTGCCGCCTCAGCCGCGATCCCGGTTGTGGCAGCTGATGGCTGGGGCGTCGGTCACCCTGCTGCCCGTGCACTGGGATGAGCCTTTTGGGATGGTCGGCGCCGAAGCACAGATGGCGGGATGTCCGGTCGCCGGATACTCTCGCGGAGGATTGGTGGAGATCGTCGAGCCGGGAGTATCGGGCTTCTTGACCGAACCCGACGATGTCAAAGGCTTGGCAGAGGCCGCCCTGGCCGCCACCAAGCTCGATCGGGTGGCCGTTCGCGAATCCGCGATGAACCGCCTTGGCCTCGACGCATCGCTTGACGCCTACGAGGCTGCGCTGGCGGCGGTGGCCGGTTGATCGCGGTCGTCACCGGCGGATCCCGCGGAATTGGAGCAGCGGTTATGCGAGAAATGACGGCTCGCGGTTACGACTGCCGCGACCTCAGTCGAACGTCGGGCTACGATGCGGGCGACGAAGCATCGGTTGACCGATTCTTCGGTCAACTGGAGCGGCTCGATGTGCTGGTGAACAATGCCGCGATTCTTGAGCTCGCCCCCATAGTCGACATGAAGGTCGAGACCTGGGACGAGGTAATACGGGTCGGCCTCAGAGGGGCGTTCCTTTGCTCGCGAGCCGCCTTCCGCATGATGGGGCCCGGCGGCACCATCGTGAACGTGAGCAGCCTGTCCGGCGTTTCTGGTGCTGATAAGTTTCCGAAGATGTCCGCATACGTGGCGGCGAAGTCGGGGTTGGCTGGACTGACTGAGGTCCTGGCCGTCGAAGGCCGGCCCCTGGGGATTCGCGTCAATGCGGTCAGCCCCGCCAGCGTTGCCACCGACATGGGCCGACTTGCGGGCATCAGCCAGGAGCCGCTTTCGCCTGAGGAGGTGGCTCGCGTCATCGGCTGGCTCGCGACATCAGAGTCCGCTCCACTGACGGGCGCCAATATCCGGATCGATCCGCCGGTGCGCGGATAACGCCGTGGCGGGTGGCATACAGAACGTCGTTGTCGTCGGCGGAGGCTTGACCGGCGGCAACGCAGCGCTTGAGGTGTGCCGCCTCGCTCCCGACGTTCATGTCACGCTCATCAGCTCCGAGGCGCATCTGCCGTATCAGCGCCCTCCACTATCGAAAGGATTTCTGCGGGGCACCGAACCATTCGAAGACGCATTTGTCGCGCCACGTGGCGAATACGAGCGCCTCGGAATCGACCTCATGCTCGGCACGACCGTGGAAAAGCTCGAACCGGAACATAAACAAATTCGCCTCGAAGGCGACGAAGTCGTCCCATACGACCGAGTTCTGATCGCTACCGGCGGCCGCAAACGCAAACTGCGGTTTCCAGGCGCAGACCGAGAAGGCGTCCTTGATCTGCGCACAGTTGAAGACTCCGAGCGGATCCAGGCCGCGGCCCGCGCCGGGCGGCGAGCCGTGGTGATCGGTCTCGGCTTCATCGGCTGCGAGGTGGCAGCGTCGCTACGCATGCTTGGGCTCGAGGTCACTGCCATCGATCCGGGGCAGGCGCCGCTGGCACGTGTGCTCGGGCCGGAGGTTGGAGGCGTGATCGCCGCACTTCATCAATCGCACGGAGTGCAGCTGGTCCTGGGTGACGGTGTCGAGCGGCTCGAGGGTGGCGAACGAGTCGAGCGCGTCGTCACCAAGTCCGGCCGGCAATTCGAATGCGACTTCGTGGTCGCCGGCATCGGCATCGACCCCGAGGTCGACCTCCTTAAAGCAGCCGGCGCGCGGATCTCGAATGGCGTCGAAGTTGACCAATATTGCCGGACGAGCCTGCCTGACGTCTATGCAGCGGGCGATATTGCGGACCACGCTCACCCTCTGTTTGGACGCATACGCGTCGAGCATTACAACAATGCCGAAAAGCAGGGGCGGGCCGCCGCGGCATCGCTCCTAGGTCGGGGCGCGCCGTACGACTACGTACACAGCTTCTGGAGCGACCAGTTCGACCAGACGCTCGAATATGTCGGTTTCGCTGCGGAATGGGACCGGATTACCGTTGAGGGCTCGCTTCAGGATCTGGACTTCATAGTTCGCTACGTGCGCGGCGGTAGGCTGCTGGCCGCGGCAGCCATGGGCCGCGGCGGCGACCCTGAAAGCGCCGAGCCAAGTGAACTCAAGACCATCGCCAACCAGATCCGTGCCGGACACGTCAGCGGGTAAGGACCACCACTACCGAAATGGCTGCGAGACCTGGTCCAGCCGCTGCAGCGTCGCCTCGGACGGATTCAACCCCACCGCCTTGGTCGTCTCCACCAACTGGTCGGGCCTGGAGGCGCCGATGATGGGTGCAGTCACGTCCTTCTGCGCTAGCAGCCAGGCCACCGCAAGCTGAGCGGGCGTGCAGCCCTCCTCCCGGGCTAGCTCCACCACCGCGTCTGCAACGTCGAACATTCGGTCATTCCAATAGCGGCCCTGGTACATCCGGCCGTAGTCGCCTTGGGCGAAGCGGGACTCCGCGGGCGGCTCCTCGCCGCGCTTGTACTTGCCCGTCAGCACTCCGGCGCCCAGGGGGTTGTACGGCACAACACCCATGCCCGCAGCCCGCGCCAGCGGCAGCAGATCGCGCTCGTACGATCGGTTCAGTAGGTTGTAGCGAGGCTGCAGAACGGTGATGCATGCCAGGTTCGACTCCGCGATCGCCTCCATCGCCATCGCCACCTGCCAGGCCTCAAAGTTCGAGACGCCGATGTAAAGGACCTTGCCGTCCTGGACAAGGCGGTCGAGGGCCTCGAGCGTCTCCTCCATAGGCGCATCGAGGTCCGAGTGATGTAGGTAGTAGACATCGACACGGTCAGTCTTGAGACGTCGCAGGCTGGCCTCGCAAGCTTCGATCACATGTTTGCGGCTGCCCCCGGAGTCGTTGCGGCCGGGGCCGACGCGGTTGACGCATTTGGTTGCCACCACGAACCGCTCGCGTTTGCCCTGGAGCCAGGCGCCGACGATCTCCTCCGTGCGACCCCAGGTCTCTGACAAGGCCGGGACCGGGTAGACGTCGGCGACGTCGATGAAGTCGATGCCGAGCTCCGCGGCCATGTCCATGATCGCGAACGCTTCTGACTGGTCGCGCTGGCTGCCGAAGATCATCGTGCCCAGGCAGAGCCTGCTCACCTGCAGCCCGGTACGGCCAACGCGGACGCCCTCCATAAGCGTTGCTCAGATTAGCGCCGCGAGAGGGCCGCTAATCAGCTGAAGAGCCGGTCCTGCTCCTGCCGGAGTTCGTACAGGAACCCCGACTGCTCACCCTCGACATCGTCCCAGCTGAGCGCCTGGTCCCTCGCCACGGCTCGCTTCAGGCGTCCGCGGTAGGCGAATCCGAAGGGAAGGAGGCGCCGCTCCCGCGCCACCTGGTAGCGCTCGGACAGTCCATACACGGTGTAGCCGCCGGCGCCGTCCAGTTCGTCGCCCGGTTTCAGGTCCTTCTTGGCGACCGCGACCAGCTCGGCCACCATCCCGCCGCGTAGGTCACCCGTCGGCCGGCCCTGCAGCACGGCGCGCGCCACCGACATCGGCACCTCCACGCAGGCCAGGTGATAAGGGCGGAAGAGGCCCCAGTTGGGACCCCATTGCTGGGCGGTGCCGCCGAACCCGGGTTCGAACATGGAACCCATGGACGAGCGCACCCCGGCGTGGTCGGATGTGACCACGACGAAGATGCCGGGGAACACCTTGTCCTCGTGCACGTAGCGGTCCTCGGCATCGATGGCATTGGCCATGTCAACCACCCCCTCCGAGCGCAGGATGCCGCCGTCCTTCTCCAGGCTGAAGACGCGGCCAAGGTCCTGCCAGCGGCAGTAAGGCTCGTGCATGCCGCGGACCTCGGGCGGCATCCTCAAGACATTGGAGACCGCAGCCATCTCGGTTTGCGATTTGGTTCCGTCGCGGAACGAGCAGTACATCTTGGGGTTGTTCCGGTTCCGTTCTGCCTGCTCCCGGTACGTCTCCGGGGTGGCGTGGTGGTCGTCCGCGAAGAGCACCGTCCCACGTCCGGCGGAGACGACCTTGAACCCGAGCGTTTGCGCCCACTCGGCAAGCTCGAAAATGGCGCCCGGCTGGTCGCCCGCCGCGAGCGTGTAAACGACGCCGGCGCGTCGTGCCCGCTCGGCGAGGATCGGCCCCACGACCACATCCGCCTCCACGTTGAGCATCACCACATGGCGGCGCTGCTCGATGGCATCGGCCGCCACGCGCGCCCCTACCTCGGGCAGCCCGGTCGCCTCCACCAGCGCGTCCAGCTCCAGCTGCGGCATCAGGCCCGCGTCGGCGGTGGCCACCGGCCGCCCCCTGCGCAGAGCGTCCTGGGCCGGGCCGAGCTCATCGGTTACCAACGGGTCGGCGCCGTTCTCGCGCAGGCAGGCCTCGGCGCGGCCGAGGTCCACGTCGGCGGCCGCCATCACTCGCATTCCCGGCATGGTCGCCACCTGGTCCACGACGCCACGGCCCATGCGGCCGATTCCGACCACGCCCAGCCGGATCGGTTCGGTGCGGCCCCGGAGCTCGGCCAGGTACATCAATCACCAACCACAAGCGGAGTTACTATTGGGTTCTCCAGGGCGGCCCACATTGGACTCGTAATACGGGGGGTTCCTGTCATGGCGCAAAGTAGCAAGAGGGCCAAGTCCGGCTGGTCGCGCCGAAAATTCCTGCAGACGGCCGGGGTGGCCGTGGCCACCATCGCCTTCCCCGAGATAATCATCTCCTGCGGGCCCCAGTCTAATCCGACCCCCGCGGCAGTCATCCCCAAGGCGCGCAAGGGCGCCTCGATCCGGCTGCTGCAGTGGACCAGCTTCGTCAAGCAAGCCGACGACGAGTTCAAACGCCAGGCTGCTGAATGGGGTGCCGCCAACGGCGTGACGGTTGCGATCGAGACCGTGACCGGCGACCAGCTGCAGCCCAAGACCGCCGCCGCGGTCGAAGCCAGCTCGGGTCCCGACATCATCCAGATGCAGTACGCATGGCCGCAGCTCTATACCAATTCCTGCGTGGACCTCACCAACGACGTGAACATACTGATCGGCAAGCTGGGGAAACCTGACCCCGTCAACGAGGCCTACTGCAAAGTGGACGGCGTTTGGCGAGCGATGCCGTACACGATCGTGCCCAACGCCTGGAGCTACCGTACCGACTACTTCGGACAGGCAGGCGTCAGCAGCTTCCCCGCAACCTGGGATGAGTTCACCATCGCGGCCGGCAAGCTCAAGACGACCGGCAAGCCGATCTCACAGACCGACGGCCACGCCTACGGGGACTCCCTGACCATGTGGAACCCGGTGCTCTGGGGCTTCGGCGGCAAGGAGGTCAACGCCGACGGCAAGACCGTCGCCATCAACTCCCAGGAGACGCGGAACGCAATCAAATGGGCACAGGGGGCCGTCAAAGCCGGCTTCGTCGTGCACCCCGAGTGGCTCGACCCCGACAACAACCAGGCCTATCACGCCGACCGTATCAGCGCGACGCTGAACGGGGCGAGCATCTACATCCGGGAGAAGGTCGAGTTTCACCACTACACGGACGTGACCAACAACGCGCCCATGCCGAGCGGTCCCAAGGGGACTTTCGCCATGAACCTGATCTTCAACCACGCGGTCATGAAATGGTCGCCCGATGTGGAGACCGCCAGGGCAATGCTTCTCCACCTCATGGACAAGGACCAGTACATGAAGTGGACGACGATCGCCGGCGGTTACAACGCAGGCCCGTTTGACGCGTTCCACAACGACCCCGTCTTCACCACCGACCCCAAGCTCAAGGCGTTTCAGGACGTTATCGCGCCGGGCAAGTGGCCAGGCTGGCCGGCCGCGCCGAGCAAGAAGACGGCCCAGTCGCAGACGCAGTTCATCGTGGCCGACATGTTCGCCAAAGCGCTGGCCAACGGCGGCACAGGTGACATCGAGGCCGCGGTCGCAGCGGCGGAAACTTCGCTGAAGGCGATCTTCGAGCGGCCCTGAGGCTGTCTCTTATACACATCTGACGCTGCCGAGGATCT
>DMCH01000069.1:18699-22485 GCA_003446775.1 Chloroflexota bacterium | reverse complement strand
TCGCCAAAGCGCTGGCCAACGGCGGCACAGGTGACATCGAGGCCGCGGTCGCAGCGGCGGAAACTTCGCTGAAGGCGATCTTCGAGCGGCCCTGAGGGCCGCTGGCCTGGGCGCATAGAGATGGGGACCGCGACCCGCGCTGACGCGGTCCCCGTTTGGCACCGGCGTCGCGTGCGTATCTATGACCGAGAGGCGCCCCTCGGGTATCTCCTGCTCGTGCCAACCCTTGTCATCCTGGGCATCTTTCTGCTGTACCCCTTCCTTTTCGGGATCTGGTTGTCGATTACCGACTCCGAGCTCGGGAACGTGGGTAATTTCATCGGTCTCGGGAACTATCGCTTCGAGTTTCGCAATACCGACGGCGTCTTCTACGAGGCCGTGGTAAACACCTTCCTCTACACGGGAGTCACGACAATTTTCAAGCTCGGTCTCGGGCTGGTCATGGCGCTGCTGCTGAACCAGGTCTTCCCGTTCCGACGCTTCGTGCGGGCAGCCCTGCTTCTTCCCTACATCATCCCGACCGTCCTTAGCTACGAGGCCTGGAGGTGGATGTTCGACCCCACGTTCAGTGTCATCAACTGGCTCCTTGTGAACACACACCTGGTGCACTATCCAGGACCCAACTGGCTAGGGGTTCCCGCCAATGCGATGGCGGCGCTGATGATCGTGAACGTCTGGCGCGGCACGCCTTTTTACGCCATCGCCTTCCTGGCCGGTATGCAGGTCATCCCGCTCGACCTTTACGAAGCAGCTCGGGTAGACGGCGCGAGCCGCTGGCAGTCGTTCACCAGCATCACGATTCCGCTGCTGCGGCCTGTGCTGCTGGTGGTTCTGCTTCTCTCTACCATCCTGACCTTTGCCGACTTCCAGGGGCCGTTCGTGCTCACCAACGGGGCCCCCTACAACAGCACCCAGCTGCTTTCCATCTGGGCCTACCAGTGGGGCATCCCAGGGGGCGCCATCGGACTGGGTGCAGCCATCTCGCTGGTGCTATTCCCTCTTCTCACCGTCGTGGTCGCCATCGTCCTCTTCATGCTTCGAAGGCCCGAGTAGATGGCCATGCAAAGCAGCACCCGGTCTGGCCAGCCTGCGGTGTTGGGGCCCAGGGTCCGCAAGCCGAGGAACGGCCGAGCCATCGGCGACAGATTTGTCGGCCGCGCGATCCGTATCTACATTCCATTGCTCGCCTTACTGGCTGTGACGCTGTTCCCGTTCTACTGGATGGCGATTACTTCGTTCAAGTCGGCTTCTGAGCTGTTTGATTTCTCGGTCAGCCCGCTGTGGGTCCGGGAGCCCACCCTGTTCTGGTATCAGGACCTCTTGACCAAGACCAACTTCCCGCACTGGGCGTTCAACACGGCGCTGGTGGCGATCGTCTCCACCCTCATCTCCCTCTTCTGCAGCGTCCTGGCCGGCTACTCGCTGGCACGCCTGCGTTACCGCGGCGCCGACTCCATCGGCTGGGGAATCTTCGTCACCTATCTGGTGCCGCCCACGCTCCTTTTCCTTCCGCTGACCTTCGTCATTCGAGAGCTCCATCTCTTCAACAACCTGTGGTCGCTGATCCTCACGTATCCCACCTTCCTCATACCTTTCTGTACCTGGATGCTAATGGGCTTTTTCAAGGGCATACCCCGCGAGCTGGAGGAGGCGGCACTGGTGGATGGCGCAACCCGCATCCAGGCCATGCTGCGGATCGCCATCCCGCTGGCGGTCCCGGGCATACTGGCCGCCGCGCTCTTTGCATTCACCCTCTCATGGAACGAATTCCTCTACTCGCTGATCTTCTTGAATGACAGCCTGGTCAAGACCATCCCGGTCGGGGTCACGCAGGAGCTCATCCACGGTGACGAGTTCTTCTGGGGCGAGCTGATGGCGGCTGCGCTTCTGGGATCGGTCCCAGTCGCAGTGCTTTATTCCTTTTTTGTCGACTATTTCGTCGCGGGTATGACCGCGGGCGCCGTCAAAGGCTAGGATCGCCTCGATCTATCTGACCACGCCGGTACCCAGGCCCCTGGCGTACGTGTCGGCAAAGAACGCGCACAGGAAAGCCACTGGTGCTACGCCGAGCAGGATCTCTGCGAACGTCGCCCCTGGGTCGTCGATGTCGACGAGGTTGCTGCCGACATCCGCCATCAGCGTCATGCCGCTGGGATCGGAGACCAGGGTGAATGTATACAGGTAGTCGTTGAAGACCACCGCCACGGCGAACAGCCCGACCGCGGCCAGGGCCGGCACTGAGAGGGGTAGGAGGACGTAGCTAAGCACCTGGAGTGGACGTGCGCCCTCGGCGCGGGCGAGGTCCAGCAGGTCGCTCGGCAGCCGATTGAAGAACGTCCAGAGAACCCACGTGCCGAAGGGAATGACCAGGCTCGGATAAGTGACGACCAGGGCGAGCACCGAGTTGGTCAGATGCAGCCTCGTCAGCATCACGGCGATGGGGAGGAAGAGAACGCCGGCAGGGAGTAGATAGCTTGCGAAGAGGCTCAGGGCGATGGCGCGGGAGTGCGGCAGCCGGTAGTAGGCGAGCGCGAAGGCGGCCAGCGTGCTTGCCACCAGGCTGATCATTACCGTCGCGCCCGTCACAACCGCCGTGTTGAGCACCAGTCTTCCGAAGTCCGGCGAGCTGAGCAGCCCCGCGTAGTGCGCCAGCGTGAAGTTTTCGGGCCACCAGGGATTTCCGAGCACGAGCTGTTGCTTCCCGGCTTTCAGGGACGCAACCAGCATCCAGTAAAGGGGGAGGATAGCGAAGACGACCATCGCTCCCAGGAAGGCCGCCCAACCCAGCCGGCGCGCGTTCATTCGCTGACGACCGTCCGCAGCATGTAGGCCACCGCGATCAAGTAGACGGGCATGAGCGAGAACGCGATCGCCGCACTGGTGCCCAGGTCGCCGTCGCGGAGGGCGACCTGGAAGGCCATGTGCGTGATGGTCTGGGTGTGATTCGCCGGACCGCCGTTGGTGAGGATGTGGATGATGGCGAAATCCCCGAACGTGCCCATGATGGAAAGGACCGCGGCCAGGGCGAAGGCCGGCCTGAGCAAGGGCAGGATGACGTGGACAAAGCGCTGCCAGCTGCGCGCGCCATCGACCAGGGCCGAGTCCAACACCTCGGGTGGAATCGAGCGCAGACCGGCCAGAAGCAGCACCACGAACAGTCCGACCCCGTGCCAGACGTTGACAGTGATCAGGCTGGTCATCGGCAGCGGGCCGAAGCTGCCGAGCCAGTCGATCCCATCGCGACTCAGGCCCCAGGCCATCAGCGCGTAATTGATGGCGCCGTGAACGTTGCTGAACAGGTAGTACCAGGCCATGGTGCCGGTAACGGTCGGGAAGATGAACGGAAGAAATATCAACGCGTAGACGACTCGGCGTCCGCGAAACTGGCGCGCCAGAGCGAAGGCGAGCGCCATGCCAAGGATGGCCTTGGCGCCGATGCCGACCACGGCGTACACAAACGTGTTGACGAGAGCGTCGTGGTACGTGCTCTGCTGGACCAGATAGACGAAGTTCGACAGCCCAACGAAGCTCCCGATCTCCCCGACCTGGGCGTTGCTGAGGCTGAACCAAACCTCGGAGCCGAGAGGAAAGGCGATGAAGACCACCACGAACAGCAGGGCCGGGCTCAAGAGCAGGACCGCCGGCCACGGACTGCGGGAGTTCCGTAACGGTGGCGCCGACGGCAGGCGCCGCATCAGTGCTTGACGCGCCGTCTCTCAATCAGCTCGTCGGCGTTGAAGTCCGAAGAGCGCACCCATTTGAGCAGAGATTGCTCGCCGGCGATGA
>DMCH01000069.1:8114-18465 GCA_003446775.1 Chloroflexota bacterium | reverse complement strand
ACGTAGGCATGCGACACGCCCGGCCCGCGGGCGAAGAATTGGAAGCCCATCGCGCGCGCCTCCTTCAGGTCGCGGACGCAGCCGTCGGTTACGCAGCCGGCGCAGCCCAGGGCTCCGAATATGGTGGCGTTTACCTCGCCCCAGAGCGAGCCACAACCAGGCGGCTCGTCCAAATCCTGCACCACCACCACACGCGGCTCTGGAATTTCGCGTACGTGCTGATAGAGCGCCGTTTGGTCGCCGTGCGCCGGCTCTCCGCGCGCGCGGATGGTCGCGGTCGCCGCATATCCCACCAGCGGCCCCAGCTCGGGGAAGAAGCAGCGGATGTCCATTGACATGTATCCCTCGTCCCGCGGCCTGATCGCGAAGGTCTCGATGGCGTTGCTCAGGGTGGGCGAGTCGAAGCGCCTAAGGGCCTCCAGCAAGGAGGGATCCGGCCGGGCGTCAGTAGCGCTGGCCTCGCGCTTCATACCTGGCGCGCCGGCTTGAGCCTAGCGCCGAGCCTGACTCCGTTGACGACGTTGAATGGCTCCTCGCCGTCCAGCACCCGGGTCAGGTTATCGCGCACCATTTCCAACGCCCGCGCCTCCGCCTCCACGGTGAATCCGGCCACATGGGGTGAGAAGAAGACGTTCTCCATGTGCCGAAGCGGGTTGTCGGGCGGCGTCGGCTCCCGTTCGAAGACGTCTAGCCCGGCGCCGCCCAGGTGGCCGGACTCCAGGGCGGCGATGAGCGCGTTCTCGTCCACCACCGGCCCACGCGAGGCATTGACCAGAACGCTACCCTTCCGCATGCGCTTGACCGCCGCCGCGTCGATCAGGTGGTGGGTCGTTTGGTCCAGGGGGACATGCACGGAGACCACGTCGGCAAGCTCTAGCAGCTCGACAAAGGTGACGCGCTCCACGCCGGCGAAACTCCTCTCCACGATGTCGGCGTAGACCACTCGGGGACCAAACGCTCGCAGTCGGGTGGCCAGCGCGGAGCCCACGTTGCCCAGGCCAACGATGCCGATCGTGAGCGCGGCCAGCTCGTGGCCAAGCATCTCGGGTTTGGGCCAGCCGCCTTCCCGCAGCCGCCGATCGCCCCAGGATCCCCGGCGGACCAGGTTCAGGATCGCCATGACCGTCCAGTCGGCGACGCCGTCCCGGTTGTAGCCGGCGGAATTGGCGACCGCGATGTCAAATTCCGCAGCCGCGCGGTGGTCGATGACGTCGAAACCGACCGCGGGCATCTGGATGAGCAGGCACCGCCGCATCTGCTCCAGCACCTCGCGGGGCAGGCGGTGTTTGTGTCGCTTGTCGGCGATGACGAGCTCAGCCAGCGAGCACTCCCGAAGCACCGCCTCGGGCGCGGGCGGATCGGGGACCGTCACCACGTCCACGGCATGACGGCCCGCGAAGAGGCCTTCAACCTGCGCTTTCGAATAAGGAGACAAGCAGACGACGCGCGCAGCCACCAGCGGTCAGGCTATCACGCAACAGGGTACCCTCGCGGCGAGAAAATCTTGGAGGAGATGAGCATGGGTTCGATGGCCAAGGTTGCCGTCGTCACCGGCGGCGGCAGTGGAATCGGGAGGGCGGTTGCCATTGCCCTTGCGGCAGAAGGGTATGCGGTGGTTGTGGCGGGCCGCCGGAAAGAGCCGTTGGAGGCCACCGCGGCCGAGGGAGCGAACCGGGGCTCGCGAATGCTCTGCGTTGCGACGGATGTTGCCGACCCACGATCGGTGAGGGCTCTTTTCGCCCAGACCGTCGAGGCCTTCGGGCGGTTGGATCTCCTTTTTAACAATGCAGGCTCAGGAGCTCCATCAGTGCCTCTGGAAGACATCACATATGAACAGTGGAGCTCGGTCGTCGGCGCAAATCTCACCGGCGCGTTTCTCTGTACCCAGGAGGCGATCAAGATCATGAAGAGTCAGGAGCCTCGTGGTGGACGGATAGTCAACAATGGCTCCATTTCCGCCCACGCTCCGAGGCCGAATTCCGCTCCGTACACGGCGACGAAGCACGCGATCACAGGCTTGACCAAGTCAACCTCCCTCGATGGCCGCAAGTACGACATCGCCTGCGGCCAGATCGACATCGGCAACGCGGCCACCGAAATGACGCAGCCCATGGTCAAGGGAGTCATGCAAGCGAACGGCGATATCGAGGTCGAGGCACGAATCGACGTCCAGCATGTGGCGCGCGCAGTCCTGTACATGGCGAGCCTCCCGCTCGATGCCAACGTTCAGTTCATGACCGTGATGGCTACGAAGATGCCGTTCGTCGGTCGGGGATGACAAACTGAAACCGACCATCCTCTGACCGACATCCGGGTCGTCAACTTTGCCGGCCGGTCAGGGCGCACCTGGTTTGTATACTCGGGGCGCCTTGCGGATTGTCGATGTGCGCACCGACACGCTGACCATGCCGAGTCCCGACATGCGACGCGCAATGGCGAATGCCGAGCTCGGTGACGATGTTTTCGGGGAAGACCCCACCGTGAACCGCCTCCAGGACGTGACCGCGGACATGTTCGACAAGGAGGCGGCACTGTTTGTCAGCAGCGGCACAATGGGCAACCTTTTAGGACTTCTAGTTAACGCGCGCTCTGGCGAAGAGCTGATCGCTGACGCGGATTCTCACGTGTTTCTGGCTGAAGCGGGCGGAGCTGCTGCCCTAGGTGGAATCCAGATCATGCCAGTCCGGACTGAGGGCGGAATTATGGAGCCGGAGCAGGTTGCCCAGGCGATCCGCCCCGAAGATCAACACTATCCGCGCACCGCTGCGGTGACGTTCGAAAACACCCACAATCGGCATGGCGGCATCGCCTGGCCGTTACCGGCGCTCCGAGCCGCCTCTCAACAGGCTCGAGATGGTGGAATCGCTGTACACATCGATGGCGCTCGAATTTTCAATGCTGCCATCGCCGTCAGGACGGATGTGAAAGATTTCGCAGCCTGCGCCGACACGTTGACCTTCTGCCTTTCTAAGGGCCTTGGCGCACCCGCTGGAAGCATTCTGGTCGGGCCCCACGCGAAAATTGCGGAGGCTAAGCGATGGCGAAAGATGCTCGGGGGCGGCATGCGCCAGATCGGAGTGCTCGCTGCAGCCGGTCTATATGCCCTCGATCACATGGTGGACCGTCTGGCCGAGGACCATGCCAACGCTAAGACCCTTGCAGAGGGCCTTGCGGAGATCAAAGGCATCAAGCTCGACCTCTGGCGAGTTCAAACCAACCTCGTGATCTTCGACATCAACGGGATTTCGACAGCAGGCTTCCTTGACGAGTGCAAGAAGCGCGGACTCAGGGCGGATGCAAACGGCCGAACTCGCGTACGGTTCGTCACCCGCTATGGGATCGACGCAGAGGACGTTCAATATGCTCTGAAGGTGGTCTCGGAGGTCATGGGCGCAGCGTGAACGTCACCTTGCAGCCGCGTGGACAAATACCATTTGGCCGATGACCCGACCGGTGAGGCTCATTACCGAGCTGGTGGGCACCTTCATTTTTCTTTCCGTCATCGCGCTCTCTGGTCCGGTCGGCCCGCTTGCTCCGCTGGCGATCGGCACAGCCCTGATGGCTATGGTTTACATGGGAGGCCATATCTCGGGCGCTCACTACAACCCGGCTGTCTCATTCGGAGCCTTTCTGAGCAGGAAGCTCGGCGCTGTGGACATGGCTGGTTACTGGGTGGCCCAACTGGTCGGTGCCGCCCTCGCGTTCACGTTCGGTTATTTGGTGAGCAACCACACGCCAGGGATTCACCCGGGACCCAAGGTCCAGGTCTTCCAGGCGCTCGCAGTTGAGATCGTTTTCACTGCCGCACTAGTCCTGGTAGTACTCGCTGTAGCGGCGACCAAGGCGACCCAAGGCAATTCCTTCTACGGCCTGGCCATTGGCTTCACCATCATGGCCGCAGTTTTTACTGGAGGGCCGATCTCCGGAGGTGCCTTCAATCCGGCAGTCGGCTTTGGCGCCACCCTGGGGTCGGCCCTGTACGGAAGCGGCGGCTGGTCGGACCTCTGGATCTACGTCGTCGGGCCATTCATCGGGGCGGCGAGCGGAGCCGGCATCCATCGCCTCCTGGTTGGCGGCGAGGTCACCCACACGTAATCGGAGTTCCGGAGACCGATGACCTCACCGCGCGGCCTCGGCAAAAGCTGGTCGCATCCAGGCGATCAACGTCATGAATGCGGTCGCCGCGGTTTGGTCGTCAACTGAGTCGGGCCCTTAATCCAGCGCCGAGCTCAGGCCCCGACCCGGGGCGCATATTCTTCAAGCCGTGTTCCTCGATCAGCCCCTGGCCAAGAAGGTTCCCGAACTGACGATCTATTTCTGGGTGATCAAGGTCCTGACCACCGGGATGGGTGAGGCGACCTCCGACTATTTTGTCCACACCTTCGACCCTTACCTTGTCGTCGTTCTGGGAGCCGCCTTTTTGGCGATCGCGCTCGTATGGCAACTCTATTTGCGGCGATACCTGGCGTGGGCCTACTGGCTGGCGGTTTCAATGGTTGCCGTCTTTGGCACGATGGCCGCCGGAATCCTGCACATCTATCTAGGTGTTCCGTACATCTTCTCCGCGATCATTTATGGGGTCACCCTGGCCGCCATCTTTGCCCTGTGGTATCTGAGCGAGAAAACTCTCTCGGTTCATAGCATCTACACGCGCCGCCGCGAACTCTTTTATTGGGCGGCGGTCCTGGCGACGTTCGCATTAGGAACGGCGGCGGGTGATATGACCGCGGTGTCCTTTCAGTTGGGCTTCTTTGGTTCGGGGATCCTATTCGCTGTCATATTCGCCATCCCCGCCGTCGCCCACCGCCTGTTTGGCCTGAATGCAATTGTTGCCTTCTGGTTTGCGTACATCATTACGAGGCCGCTGGGTGCGTCATTCGCAGACTGGCTCGCTGTGCCGCCGAGTCAAGGTGGTTTGAATCTCGGCAAGGGGACGATCAGCATCACCTTGTGGATATTGATCATCGCGTTCGTGGCGTACATGGCACTCAGTCATCGAGATGTGAAGCGACCTCAAAGCGCATGCGCCGACGAGCGTGCGGGCAGTTGAGACTTGCCGCTCCACTGGCTTGGATTGGACAGAGTTAGCCGAAAGCTCGTCGAGCTGCCTCGATCGCCCGGTCCATAGCCGGCGCGGGTTCGCGGATGGCGTTGCCGTGACCAACGGCGAGGAGGGACGGTTTCAGTCCTCGTAGGGAGATTGCGGACGCGAGCGCTGCCTGTTTGTTCCAGGTGGCCATCGCCGGGAACGGAAATAGGGGGCGCAGGACCCCGGACACAGCGATACCCCCGCGGGTTTGAAGGGCGTCGCCGGCGATCAGGCTTCGGTCGCGCACGTCGAGAAAGGCCAGGTGCCCAGGGGTGTGACCCGGTGACGCGACCACCTCGAGTGAGCCGACGCGGTCGCCTGGCTTGAGAAGCCGATCGGGTTTCCAGTCGACCTTGACGAAGTAGCCCTTGACTGCTGTCTGTGCTTCGGTCTCGAGCAGGGTCTTGTCTCCAGCCAGGATCCGAGCGTCGCGCTCCCCGATGGAAACCTCGACCCCTGGGAAGCGCTGACGCACGCCGGCCACACCACCCACGTGGTCACCATGGGCATGCGTTAACGCGACCCGGCGGAGCTCCTTTCCAGCCTCTTTAACAATCAACGCAATATCGTCTGCGGGCGAGGACGTGGTGCTGTCGACCAGCGTGAGCCCGTCGTCCTCCTGCACGAGATAGCAGTTCATCGGGAACAATGCCGGGTACCTGGTGAGCTGGACCAGGTTGGGACCGTGGCGCGTTATCTTCAATTTCGTTCTCCTCGTCCAGGGGAGCCTAAAGTCCCATGAAGCCAAAATAATGACGAGTCGACGCATCGCACTCCTGACCCGAGAATACCCGCCCGAGGTCTACGGCGGCGCCGGCACTCACGTCGAATACCTCACGCGCGAGCTGCGTCATCTGACCGAGGTCTCGGTCCAATGCTGGGGAGCGCCGCGGACCGAGCCTGGCGTGACCAGCCATCAGCCGTGGACCGCGTTGTCGGAACCGAAGCCAGAGTCTGCCACCCTTCAGGCGATCTCGATCGATCTTGCGATGGCGGCGGCGGTCAAGGGTGCGGATCTCGTCCACAGCCATACGTGGTACGCGAACCTCGGCGGTCACCTCGCCAAGCTCATGTGGTCGATTCCACATGTCATGACCATCCATAGCCTCGAGCCGCTTCGACCCTGGAAGGCCGAGCAGCTCGGTGGAGGTTATGCCCTGTCGATGTTCTGCGAGCGAACCGCGATCGAAGGCGCGGACGCTGTGATCGCCGTCTCGCACGGGGTTCGACAGGATGTGCTGGATTGTTATCCCGCAGTCAATCCGGACAGCATTCATGTGATTCACAACGGAATCGACCCCGAGATCTACCGGCCCCAACCGTCGCCAGAGACGCTGAACCGCTTTGGCATCGACCCGAGCCGACCGTTTGTCCTGTTCAACGGCCGGATCACAAGGCAGAAGGGCCTGACGCTGCTTCTCGCCGCAGCCCTCAAGCTCGATCCGCAATATCAGTTGGTGATCGTGGCCAGCAGTCCGGATACCCCCGAAATCGCCGCGGAGGTGGCGGCTCTTGCCGGCCGCGTCTCCGCCGAGCGAGGCAACCTGGTCTGGATCGACCACTTCATCGAGCGAGAAGACCTGATCCATCTTCACTCCCACGCTTCGGTGTTCGTCTGCCCATCGATATACGAGCCTTTTGGCCTTGTGATCCTCGAAGCAATGGCGTGCGAGACGCCGGTCGTCGCGTCGCGCGTCGGCGGAATCCCGGAGATCGTGGTGGAGGGCGAGACCGGGTACTTGGTGGATTTCGATCCTGCTGACCTCGATACGTTTACCAACGTGCTCGCCGACCGCATCCAGAAACTTCTAGGAGACACGAGCACGGCGGCAAGGATGGGCAAGGCCGGACGCGAGCGGGTCCTCCAACACTTTGGCTGGCCGGCCATAGCGTCTCAGACTTTCAAGCTTTACGAGAGTCTCCTGTCTTGAGCGCCCTTCCTTGAACCCGTCTCGCTGAAACGGATCGATCTCGTAACGGATGGGGCAGGTTATCGTCGGTAACGCCCTCCGAGTGAATTACCGGCTGAGGATAGGTGCGCAATATTTCGGTGGGGACCGAAACGTCCCGGCCTAAGATCTCCATTGTGCGAGCGGATTTCGCGGCCGTGGCTCGGCTCCTGGCCTCTCCGGCGCGAGCGGCGATGATCGAGGCCTTGCTCGATGGACGGTCTCTCTCCGCGCACGAACTGGCGGCTGTCGGCTCGGTAAGAGCGCCTGCTGCGAGTGAGCACCTCGCAGCATTGGTCAGAGGCCAACTCATAAGGGTGAGGCCGCAGGGGCGCCATCGCCTCTACGAGTTGGCTGGCAAGCAGGTGGCTACTGCATTGGAGGCCTTCGCACAAATTTGCCCGACCACCCCAGTGTCGTCCTTGCGCGCTTCGTCCCAAGCAGAGGCACTCCGCAGTGCTCGCACGTGCTACGACCATCTCGCCGGGCGCTTCGGAGTAGCCCTTCTGGACGCCTTCCTCGAGCACCGCTGGCTCGTCCGAAGTTCGCCGGGATATTCCGTCACCGCATCGGGGCAGCGAACCCTTCGGTCAGCCGGCGTCGATGTCAATGCGTTAAAGCGCCAGAGGCGAGTGTTTGCGCGCTCGTGTCTGGACTGGACCGAGCGCCGGCCGCATCTCGGTGGGGCCCTTGGCGCTGCTGTCACCACAGCGCTCCTTGATCGCGACTGGATCCGTCGCCGTCCTCAGGGGCGTGGGGTGGTGATCACGCCCGCCGGCAAGATTGGCCTATCCCAAGCCTTCCGGATTGAACCCGTGAGTTGAGGATCGCGCTGATTTCCGATCCTCATGGGGATCTCGTCGCGCTGCTCGCCGTGATCTCTGACATCGAGAGGCAGCGAGACCTGGATGAGGTCCTGGTCGGCGGGGATCTAGCCCAAGGCGGCCCGCAGCCCGGGGAGGTGGTCGACGAGATCCGGAGGCGAGGGTGGCCGAGTGTGCGCGGCAACAGCGACGACTTTCTCGTGCAGGTAGCGGACGGCACTCTGCGCGCGCCCGAGCTCCCGGAGGGATTGATAACAAGCGCGACATGGTCCGCCGGCCGGCTTGGTGCAGACCGAATCGACTACTTACGGTCTTTGCCGATTGCCATCGAGCGAGATGTCGATCGCCTTGGGCGTGTGGTTCTCGTTCACGCGACGCCATGGAGCAATGAGGAAGTCGTGCTACCCGATGCGGAGTCAGAGATCGCCCAACGGATGGTGAGCGAATCCGGCGCCCGAGTGCTCGCCTACGGACACATCCACACTCCGTACCAGCGAAGAGTCGGCGACTCGGTCCTGCTCAGTGTTGGAGCCATCGCCGGATCGAATGACGCCGACCCTCGCTCGGCGTACACAATTCTCGACTTGGGTGCGACCGTAGCCGTTGAAGTGCGGCGGGTCGATTGCCCGAAAGTCGCCCGACTCGCGGCATATGAGCGCAGCGGCATGAGCCTTAGCGACCAGCGGCGCGCGTCCCTTTTCGAACCGGGCGCCTTGCCCGTTCGCAGCCGGCCAGGCGCCGTCATCACGCTGTGGCCCTGATCGGCTACTTGGGGAGGCGTGACTCCATAGGTGATTCCACTGATTTCGGATTCTGGGGCGCTCCGTTAGCGGTAGCTCGTTTCTGGATCAACCATCAGACGAGGAAGCGGCCGTTCTCCATGATGGCCCGGCCGTCCACTGAGACATTGGCGTGCGAAGCCAGCACGTCGACGTGCGAAGGGCAGTCCCAGTCAGCGCCGGTCTCAAAGCCGTATGGGTTCCCAAAGGCGACGTGCACACCCGGAAATTTCTCGTCCTGGAGAAAATTTCCGACGATCCGAGAGAGGCCGACGTTGGTGCCGATCGCAAATTCGCCAGTCCGGTTGGAGTTGGGGTGCTGGGCCATGTACTCATGGATGTCGGCCGACAGCTGAACATCCGGCGTCTCAACCGAGAGCAATCGACCGCCCTTGACGACCAGGCGTACCGGCGGCGATAGCAAACCGTACTTCTCTGTGAACCAGTCTCCCATCTCTTCGGCGGCGATCAGGCCGTCCACTGATTGGGGGCAGGTGAATGTCTCGCCCTCCGGCAGATTGCCCCAACGTCCCTGCTCCCAGTAGCGCCCGTCGCACGGGATCCACTTCAGGGACGGTGAGAATGTCGCGACCACTTCGGTGCCGAGCGATGTCGTGACGGAAATCGTGTGGGCTTGCCGGACGATCTCATAGATCTGCCTGGTGACGCGGTAGATCTCCTCGTAGTCGGCGGCCATGCCGTCCTGCATCAGAAGGTCGTCGATCCCGATCATGTGCCCGTGCCTACATTGCAACTGCTGTGTGAGCAGTTCCCGCATAGGCATACGGAAGGCGAGCTCTCCTTTCTGACCGGTGCCGATGAAATATGACGCCGTCGGAGCGAAGTGGATGATGTCGTCTGCGATCGACCTGGGAAAGGACGTCGCCGGCCGCGAGACGTGATCCTCCATCGTCCAGGTTCGGACGGTCGCGCCGGTTGCTTGCGCCTCCTCCTCAATGGCTTCGGCGATGTGCTGTCGCGGGCGGTCGCGGATGATGCAGACACGGTCCTCAGGCCCGATGTTCAGGCAGGTACGCACAGCGTTTCGAGCGCCCGCGGCAAACTCAGGTTGCATTTCTCCCAAGAAGCTTAGTTGGGCGTATGGGCGCCGAGGAACTCCGCCACGCGGAGCAGCGTATTGCCTCGATTTTCATCCTCGCCCCAGGGAGAGAGGAGCACCGAGTCGGGCGCCAGCGCCACGATCTCCTCTGCCACCGCTCGCGGGTGGAAGTCGTCGCCACCAGGCATCACCATCAGCGGAATCGGGCAGGAGCGGACGAAGTCGCGTTCGACAGCGAAGACGAAGTCACCGCCGAACATGCGGTACCGGAAAGACACTTCGACCTCGTCGTCCAGTTCCGGATGGGTGCTCCGCATCTCATCCGCCCACTCGTCGAACATGGCGTAGAACTGGGGTCGGTTGTCGGCGGTGAGGCCAATCGGGTTCTGGAGCACAGCCGCGGTCACCCTATCGGGGGCCGCTTGGCACAGCCCCAGCGCGTACGAGCTGCCGATGCACCCACCCATCACGTGGAAGCGCTCCCCGCCGAGGTGATCCATCAGCGCGAGCTGATCCTCGAGGTAGACCTGCCATCCGTCATCGGAGGTGATCGGCGCCACTGAAGCGCCGGCATTGCGCTGATCCATCCCGACCACCTGGAAGCGGTCGCTAAGCTCCTCCAGTGGGTTGATCCACGGGGGTCGGGGCCT
>DMCH01000069.1:5367-7777 GCA_003446775.1 Chloroflexota bacterium | reverse complement strand
GGGTGGCCGGAGCCGCGGACTTCATAGTTGATGGTGACCGATCCGCGTTCGAAGACAGGCATCGAAATCGTATTGAAGCAGTTCGGGGAGTCGAGAAGGCCGGCGAACTGCCGGCCCTCTCATCCGCCGCGGTTACGCAGCTATCTCGGCTTCGACGATTCGAGCGGCAGCTGCCTGTGGTTGGCAGTGGCGGACGGCGACCAGCGCGATCACGAAACCGGCTAGCGCTATCAGGCCGGCGATCTCAAAGGCCGAGCTGAAGCCGGCGGTGAAGGCGCCGTTCAAAGCCGCGTGGCTGAACCGAGTGGTCGCGAGCTGATTCCTGGTCACCGTCGTGGCAATCGTGCCCATGATCGCGATTCCCAGCGAGCCCCCGAGCTGGCGGCCCACGTTCAGTAGGGCAGCAGCACCTGTCCCCACCGCGAGGGTGCCGGTATCGTGACGACGTGAGCTCTCAAGCCTCAGGCCACGAGCAGATCAGAATGATGGCGCCGCTTGCGCGCGCCTTTGAGCGCTCTGTCCTGGAGCGCCCCAAGGACGCAGGGTTGTTCGGACCCCAAAGCATGGTCTGGCGCGTGCACCGCGACCGCAGCTTTCCGCTCGCGGCCATTCGGTCGCTGATGGTCCAGGCGCTTCATCCACTGGCCATGGCCGGGGTCGCCCAGCACAGCGACTGGCAGCGCGATCCCTTCGGGCGCCTGGCCGCTACGGCAGGTTACGTTCTCACCGTCACCTACGGCGACACCGATGCCGCCGACAGCGCCGCGGCCCGGGTGCGCGCGGTCCACACCCACGTGCGCGGAACGGATTCCGTCACGGGGCTTGCATACCGTGCCGAGGACCCGGACCTTCTGTTGTGGGTACACGCCGGGATGGTGGACTCGATCGTCAACATCGTCCAGCGCTACGGCCGCTCGCTCGACGCGGCGGATGCCGACCGCTACGTGGCCGAGATGGCGCGCTTCGCTGAGATCATCGGGGTGCCGGCGACTCAGGTCCCCACCAGCGTGTCGACCCTGGCTGATTACCTGGAGTCGGTCGAGTTGCGGCAGCTGACGCCCGCGGCGTCCGACGCGATCGCCATCGTTCTCGATCCACCGGGCCTGGACGCCGCGACGCGAGAGCTGTGGCACGACCTCGGGCAAGTGGCCGTCGGCACTCTGCCCCCTTGGGCGCGCTCGATGTACGGCTTCGACGCGCCGCCTCCAGACTTGATGGAGCGCGAACCGGTCCGCCAGCTCATTGGCGCCCTCGATTTTGCATTCGAGTCTTTCCCCGGAGTGCTGGAGGCACGAGAGCGGATCGAGCTTCGGATGCGCGCATGAGCGCCAAACGGCGTCGCGGCCCGATGCTGCAGTCGCGACTCGGTCGGAGTGCGGCGCTCGCTCGGCTCGCGCTGCGCATAGGCGGCCGCTATGTGGCGCGGTCGCCGCGTTTGATCTTCGCCTCGGTGGACCGTCGCACCGAGATTCGCCATGAGCTTGCCCTGCGCACCGCCGACGACGTCGCGGAGGAGCTCGGCTCCATGAAAGGCGCCCTCATGAAGCTGGGTCAGATGGCGAGCTACATCGACGAGGACATGCCCCAGAGCTTTCGCACGGCAATGGCGCGACTGCAGCACAACGCTCCGCCGATGACTCCGGAGCTGGCGAGCTCCGTGATTGTGGACGAGCTGGGCGCCGATCCCGAGCGAGTCTTTGCCAAATGGGATCCGCTGCCGTTCGCCGCGGCTTCCATCGGACAGGTGCACCGGGCCATCACGCATGACGGCAAGGCGGTGGCAGTCAAAGTTCAGTACCCAGGCATTGCCCGCACGATCACCTCTGACGTTCGCAACGTGGCGTTGCTGCGGAGGGTCGCCGCCGCAGCTTTCCCGGGGCTCGACACACGCTCGCTCATCGATGAGCTGGGCGAACGGCTGCGCGAGGAGATCGACTATCTGCTGGAAGCCGAGAACCAGGAGCTCTTCGCCCGGTATTACGAGGGCCACCCGGTCATCCACGTTCCGCACGTGGTCAGCGAGCTGAGCACGGCGCGCGTGCTGACCAGCGAACTGGTCGGCGGAGCCGGGTTCGACGAGGTGCTGCGCTGGAATCAGCGCGAACGAGACATGGCGGCCGAAACAATCCATCGCTTCGTTTCCCGCAGCCTGTATCGAATTCACGCGTTCAATGGGGACCCGCATCCAGGCAACTACCTGTTTCACGGGCGAGGCAGGGTCACGTTTCTCGATTACGGTCTGACCAAGCGGTTCAGCACCGAGGATCTCGCCCCGCTCGTCGAAGCGCTTCGTGCTCTTGTCATCGACGGAGATGGCAATCGCTTCCGCGCAGCGCTGGAGCGCGCCGGCTTCCTCCGGCCCGGCGCGCCGGTGCCCACCGAAATGGTGGTCGATCGCTTCGGGCTCTTC
>DMCH01000069.1:0-5048 GCA_003446775.1 Chloroflexota bacterium | reverse complement strand
TACAGCGACGTGCCCCGCGCCTACGTGGTCCTGCAGCGCATCAACCTCGGCCTCTACGCCGTCCTCGGCAGCCTCAACGCGACCGCCAACTGGCGGCGCATCTCCGAAGAGATCTGGCCGTTCGTAAACGGACCGGCTTCGACTCCCATCGGCGAAGCCGAGGCTCGTTGGGAAAAAGAAGTCAAGGCCCGTGGGCAAGTGCCTCCACCAATTAAGCAACCAGGGTTGACATTGACCACCTAAGCAACTACTGTTGCTTACATGTCATCGACACCCTCTCCCGTTGGTGGCCCGGCTGATGGTCTGGCGGCTGCCTCGGCGCTGCGCGCGATCGCGGATCGGCTTGAGGATGCCGAGGTCGAGAGGGCGATGCGCGCGGGCTGGTCGTGGTCGCAGGTGGCTGAGGCCCTTGGCGTCACACGTCAGGCCGTCCACAAGAAGCATCTGAGGCGCCTCCTGATGGCTCAGATCGAGCTCCGGCGGCGGAACAATGAGTAGGGTTTTCGATCCGCCGAGACTGGCTCGCCTCCTCGTTTCGTGGGAGATCGGGTCGAGCGGCCGCCAGTTCGTGGTCGAGGCGAACCAAGACGGGGCGAACGTCATCGAGGCCGAGCACATGCTGCTCGCGCTGACGGCCAACCCCGACAGCGACGCAGGGAGGCTGCTGAAGGAATTCGGCCTGGATCACGAGCGCCTGGCCGGCGCCCTCAACGAAGAGCGTCGCCAGACCCTGGCATTTGTCGGCATGAAAGCCACCGACACCAAGTTGGGCGAGGCGACCGAGCTCGACAGCTCGCCGTCGCTCGGGACCTCGGCGAAGATGGCGATGAGGCGCGCCTTGATCGGATCGCGGCATGATCGGCGTCGGGCGCGTCTGCGCGGCACCGATCTCCTCGCCGGCATCCTCGAGGCCGAGTTCGGAACCGTGCCCCGGGCCCTCGCGATCGCCGGGATCGATCGCGCCGAATTGCTATCGCGCGCCAGGCGATCGGAGTGACGAAGCCACGATGCTGATCAAGCTGCTGCGAACCTACTTGCGGCCGTACTCGACGGCGTTGCTCGCCGTGGTGGCCCTGCAGCTGGTGGCGACCATGGCCTCGCTGTATCTGCCCAGCCTGAACGCCGACATCATCGACAAAGGAGTGGCCAAAGGCGACACCGGCTACATCCTCAACACCGGTGGCTGGATGCTGCTGGTCACGCTTGCGCAGATCACCTGCTCGATTGGCGCGGTCTATTTCGGTGCGCGTGCCGCGATGGCATTCGGCCGGGATGTCCGGTCGGCCATCTTCCACAGGGTGGGCACCTTCTCCGGGCGCGAGGTCGCCCAGTTCGGCGCGCCCTCGCTGATCACGCGCAATACCAACGACGTGCAGCAGGTGCAGATGCTCGTCCTCATGACTGCAACGCTGATGGTTTCCGCGCCGATCATGTGCGTAGGCGGCATCATCATGGCCCTACGCCAGGATGTCGGCCTGTCCTGGCTGATGGCGGTGAGCATCCCCGTCCTGGTCATCGCGATTGCCCTGATCGTGGTGCGGATGGTGCCCTTGTTCCGTTCCATGCAGGCGCGCATCGACGTCGTCAACCGGGTATTGCGGGAGCAGCTTTCAGGCATTCGCGTCGTGCGGGCATTCGTCCGCGAGCACGACGAGGCCGAGCGGTTTGCCGAGGCCAACGCCGCTCTGACCTCGACCGCCTTGCATGCCGGGCGGCTGATGGTGCTGATCTTCCCGACGGTGATGTTGATCCTCAACGCGTCTAGCGTCGCGGTGCTCTGGTTCGGCGCCGGCCGGGTCGAAAGCGGTGAGATGCAGATTGGCGCACTGACCGCTTTCCTGATGTACCTGATGTTGATCCTGACCTCGGTGATGATGGCCACCTTCATGGCGATCATGATTCCGCGCGCCGCGGTCAGCTCCGATCGCATCAGCGAAGTTCTGAACACCGAGTCCTCTGTGATTCCGCCCGAGCACCCGGTCCGAGAGGTGCGATCTCGTGGTGAGCTCGAGCTTCGAGACGTCGAGTTTCGGTATCCAGGTGCAGCGGCGCCGGTGCTGCAAAACATCTCGTTCCGGGCCAGGGCCGGACAGACCACGGCCGTCATCGGCAGCACCGGAGCGGGCAAGACGACGCTGATATCCCTGGTGCCTCGGTTGTTCGACGCCACCTCGGGAGACGTGCTGATCGACGGTGTGGGTGTGCGCGACCTCGATCCCGAGATGCTCTGGAATCGCATCGGCCTGGTCCCGCAGAAGCCATACCTGTTCACGGGCACGGTCGCGAGCAACCTCCGCTACGGCAACCCCCAGGCCACAGACGCGGAGCTGTGGCAGGCCCTGGAGGTGGCGCAAGCGGCCGACTTCGTGCGCGCGATGCCTGGTGGGCTCGAAGCCCGTATCGCGCAAGGCGGAACCAATGTGTCAGGCGGTCAGCGCCAGCGGCTGGCGATCGCCCGAGCTCTGGTTCGGCAGCCCGAGATCTATCTCTTCGATGATGCGTTCTCGGCCCTCGACCTGGCCACCGATGCCCGCCTGCGGGCCGCGCTCCGCCCGCACACGGCCCAGGCCACCGTGGTCATCGTCAGCCAGCGCGTCTCCACCATCTCCGACGCGGATCAGATCGTTGTCCTGGACGACGGAGCCATCGTCGGCCTGGGCCGACACGACGAGCTGCTGAAGACGTGCCCGACGTACGTCGAGATCGTCCAGTCGCAGCTAGCCGCGGAGCCTGCAGCATGAGCGATCGATCGACCAATTCATCCCAGCCGGAACCGGTCGCGCGGCCGCGCCCGCCGATGCGCGGCGGCTACGGCGGACCGTTCGGAGGCGCCGGCATGCCCACGGAGAAACCGATGCGCTTCGGGCCGTCGGTGCGGCGTTTGCTGGCGCGATTGAGGCCCGAAGGCCCAAGGCTCGTTGCAGTCATCGCGCTGGGTGTGACCAGTGTCGCGTTCCTGGTGATCGGGCCGAAGATTCTCGGGCGCGCGACAGATTTGATTTTCGCCGGGGCCATCGGCAAGCGGCTGCCGGCGGGGCTGACCTCCGAGCAGGTGATCGCAGCGGCCCGCGCGTCGGGCAACGCCAACCTCGCCGACCTCCTGGCGAGGATGCACGTGGTTCCGGGCCAGGGCATCGATTTCAATGCATTGGGGAGTGTCCTGTTGTTGGCCCTGGGACTCTACGTGGCTTCGTCGCTGTTCAGCTGGGCGCAGGGGTACCTGCTCAACGATGTGGTGCAGCGCACGGTATATCTGCTGCGGTCGGATGTCGAGGACAAGCTGAGCCGCCTGCCTCTTCAGTTCTTCGACAGACAGCCCCGCGGCGAGCTTCTCAGCCGGGTCACCAACGACATCGACAACGTCTCGGTGTCCCTGCAGCAGACGATCAGCCAGCTCCTGACCGGGGTGCTCACCGTGGTCGGCGTGGTGGTGATGATGTTCGTGGTGTCGCCTCTACTGGCGCTGATCGCGCTGGTCACCGTCCCGGTGTCCATCGTCATAACGACTCAGGTCGCGAAGCGTTCGCAGAAGCTGTTTGCGGCGCAGTGGGCCCACACCGGCGCCCTTAACGGTCACATCGAGGAGGCCTACACCGGACACGAGCTGGTGAAGGTTTTCGGGCGCCAGCGCGAAGTCGAGGAGGTGTTCCGCGATCGGAACGAGAAGCTCTTCCAGGCCAGCTTCGGGGCCCAGTTCATCTCGGGGCTGATCCTGCCGTCGATGATGTTCATCGGCAACCTCAGCTATGTCGCCATCGCCGTCATCGGCGGCGTGCGAGTCGCCACCGGCACGATGAGCCTGGGGGACGTGCAGGCGTTCATCCAGTACTCGAGGCAGTTCACCCAACCCTTGACCCAGGTCGCATCCATGGCGAACCTGCTCCAGTCCGGGGTGGCGTCTGCCGAGCGGGTCTTCGAGCTGCTCGACGCTGAAGAGCAGCGGGCCGACCCCGCCAGCCCGGCTCTGCCGGCCAGCCGGCATGGCCGAGTCGAGTTCGAGGACGTGTCGTTCCGATATCTCGCTGACCAGCCGCTCATCGAGAACCTGTCCCTCGTCGCCGAGCCCGGCCACACGATCGCGATCGTGGGCCCAACCGGCGCCGGGAAAACCACCCTGGTCAACCTCATCATGCGGTTCTATGAGCTGGACGCGGGACGGATCACCCTCGACGGCGTCGACATCACCACCATGCGGCGTGACGACCTGCGGTCACAAATTGGGATGGTGCTGCAGGATACGTGGCTGTTCGGCGGGACCATTCGAGACAACATCGCGTATGGCAACCCGCGTGCAACCGAAGCGCAGATCCATGCGGCGGCGGAAGCAACCTTCGTCGATCGGTTCGTGCGCAGCCTACCCCTCGGCTACGACACGCTTATCGATGAGGAGGGGAGCAATATCAGCGCCGGCGAGAAGCAGCTGCTGACCATCGCCCGCGCGTTCCTCGCCGACCCGTCGCTGCTGATCCTCGACGAAGCCACGAGCTCGGTCGACACGCGCACAGAGGTCCTGGTGCAGCGAGCGATGGCCGCCTTGCGCTCCGACCGCACGAGCTTTGTGATCGCGCACCGGCTGTCCACCATCCGCGACGCCGATCTCATCCTGGTGATGGAGTCCGGACGCATTGTCGAGCGCGGCACTCACGAGGAGCTGCTCGCCGCGCGCGGCGCCTACCACCGGCTCTACGCGTCGCAGTTCCGCGGCGGCGCCGAGGAATCGGCCGAAGAGCCTTCCGGGGTCCCGACCGCGGCGGCCTGAGGGCGTGCGCATGTTCACCGGTGACGACTTCGACTACCCGACCACAATCGCGGGCGACGGCGAGCGCTACAGCGATGCTCTGCTGGGCGCGTTCGATCCGATCGCTCCGGCGGCCTCAGCCGGATTGCTGGCGCTCGACGCAGGCGACGTCAAGAGGTTCCGCACGATCATGGAATCGACCCTCGACCTTTCGCGACATGTCTTCACCGCACCGACGGCCTACTACAAGACCGGCATCGTCTTCATGGCCTACCTGAACGGGCATCAAGACCATTTCCGAATGATCGGA
>DMCH01000006.1:23501-27659 GCA_003446775.1 Chloroflexota bacterium | reverse complement strand
CGCATCCTCGATGGCGCGGCCGGCACCGCGGCGACGACGCGTGTGCTTGTCGAATCGGGCAAGGGACCGAAGCGGTGGACCACCGTCGGCTGCTCTAGCAACATCATCGAGGCATCGCTGGCGGCCCTGCTCGACTCGTTCGAATACGCGCATCACTTGCGGACCCCCACGAAGACTTGACGTCCACCAGGGCTTCCGCCCGCCAGGCGATCCCCGATGAGCTGCGTCGCGACGTGCGGATGCTCGGCGAGCAGCTCGGCCGGGTCATCAAGGACTACGGCGGCGCGGGCCTGCTCAAGGACGTCGAAACCCTGCGGCGATCAGTGATCCGCGCGCGCGACGCCGACGAGCACGAGAGGAAGGCGCCGGGCGCGCGCAGGGCGCACTTTCAAAATCCAGAAGGCATCGTGGCCGGGTGGTCGCTCGAGCGTGCGGAGCTTGTAGCGCACGCGTTCACGTGCTACTTCCACCTGGTCAACCTGGCGGAAGAGCACCACCGCGCGCGCGTTCTGCGTGAAAGCGGCGGCGGAACGGGGCCGATGCGGGAATCGCTGGCCGCCACCGTGCCCGACCTCCGCCGCAGGCTTGGCCGGCAACGCCTGATGGACGTCCTCGCCAGCCTCGAGGTGCACCCTGTTTTCACCGCCCACCCGACCGAGGCGCGGCGCAGGGCCGTGGTGGCCGCCATCCGCAGGGTGGGCGATCAGCTCGGCCGCATCGACGACCCGAGGACGTCGGATACCGACCGGCGCGAGTCGATGCGAAGGCTCTCAGAGGAGATTGACTCGCTCTGGCGTACTGGGCAACTCCGGACCACGCAAGTAACGCCCCTCGATGAAGTCCGTTCCACGATGGCGGTCTTCGACGAAACCCTGTTTCGAGTCGTGCCCGAGATCTATCGCGCCCTGGACTGGGCGCTCAGCCCTGCCGACAGCGGCACGCGCCCTCCACTCGCGCCCGCGTTCCTCCGCTTCGGCAGCTGGGTCGGAGGCGATCGCGACGGCAACGACGCGGTCACGGCGAAAGTGACCTACGACGCGATGCTGATCCAGGCCGAGCACGCGCTGTTCGCGCTCGAGGCCGCGACGACTCGCATCGGGCGCTCGCTGACGGCCGATGCCGCCACCACGCCGTCACGGACGGACCTTCGACGGCGTATCGCCGCCCTGCGGGCGGCTGACCCGCGGGGCTGGGCCGAGCTCGAGAAACGCTCACCCTCCGAGCAGCATCGCCAGTTCCTCCTCCACGTTGCCGACCGCATTCGGGCCACGCGCATTCGCGCGCAGGCGGTCAGGAAGATGGAGACACGCATCGCGTATCCCTGTGCCGCCGAGCTGGTGTCAGACCTGCGCCTGGTCCAGGGCTCGCTGGCCTCCGCGGGCGCGCCGCGACAGGCCTATGGAGAGCTGCAGCACCTCATCTGGCAGGCGCAGACGTTTGGCTTTCACCTGGCCGAGCTCGAGGTGCGGCAGCACAGCCACGTGCACGCGCAGGCTCTCGCCGCTGTGCGCGCCCAAGGAAAGGTGTCGCCCCTGGCTAGAGAGGTGCTGGACACGCTCGGCACGATCGCACGGGTTCAAGAGCGATTCGGGCCTGATGCGTGCCGGCGTTACGTCGTGAGCTTCACGCGCAATGTCGGTGACATCGAAGCGGTGTACGAGCTGGCCCAGCACGCTACCGGGGGCACGGTGCCCGTGCTCGACGTAATTCCTTTGTTCGAAACGGTCGACGACCTGAACGCGGCGCCGGCGGTTATGGAAGCGATGCTGAAACTGGCGCCCGTGAAACGCCGGGTCGCAGCCACGGGCCGCGGCCTGGAGGTGATGCTCGGCTATTCGGATTCGACCAAGGAGGTCGGGCCGCTGTCGGCCACCCTCGCGCTATATAAGGCGCAATCGGAGCTGACCGCGTGGGCCAAGCGCCGCCACATTCGCCTGACCATGTTCCACGGGCGCGGCGGCGCTTTGGGGCGCGGCGGGGGCCCGGCCAACCGCGCGGTCCGCGCCCAGGCGCCAGGATCGGTCGCGGGCCGGTTCAAGGTGACCGAGCAGGGCGAGGTCATCTTTGCGCGCTACGGCAATGCGGCCATCGCGAGACGCCATCTCGAGCAGGTGGCGTCGGCCGTGCTCGACGCTTCGACGGCCACCGCACGCTCGGAGCCGGCCCGCCGCTTTCAGCGCCTGGCGGTGGAAGTGGACGCAGCGGCTCGCGGCGCATATCGCGCGCTCGTGGAGACCAGAGGGTTCGCGGAATGGTTCGAGCAGGTCAGCCCGATCGAGGAGTTGAGCCGGATGCGCATCGCGTCGAGGCCGACCCGTCGCGGCGGTGGAAAGGAGCTCGACGATCTTCGGGCGATTCCGTGGGTGTTCGCGTGGTCGCAGATGCGCCTCAACCTGCCGGGTTGGTATGGGCTGGGCAGTGGTCTCGCTGCCGCGCGCCTCGAAGACCTTCGCCGAGCCTACGCGTCATGGCCCCTGTTCAACGTCCTCCTCGACAACGCCGAGATGAGCCTGGCCAAGACCGACCGGCGGATAGCGTCGCGGTACCTCGCCCTCGGCGACCAGCCGGACCTGGCGGCGCGCGTCCTTCACGAATATGACCTCACCAAGAAGAACGTCCTCGCGGTCACCGGCCATTCACGGCTGCTCGAGAAACATCGCGTCCTGTCCTGGGCGGTCGAGCTGCGAAACCCATACGTCGACGCGCTCTCACACCTGCAGCTGCGGGCCCTGCGCGCCCTCCGGGCGAAAGGACGTTCAGCGCAAGAGCGCGCCCGGGCGGAGAGGCTGTTCTTGCTCACGGTGAATGGGGTCGCTGCAGGCCTTCAGAACACGGGTTAGTGAAGGACCTGCGCCGGCCGGGAAGCTTCTTCGTCGAGTGATCTCAGGAGAGCGCTGACCACCACCGGATCGAGATGCGGACCGGCGGCGTCTTCCAGGACGCGACGCGCCTCCCGCTCGTTTTGAGCGCGATGGTACGGGCGGTCGGACGTGAGCACGTCGTACATGTCGGCGACTGCGACAACCCGCGCCTCAATCGGAATCGCATCGGCCACCAAGCCGTGCGGGTAGCCGGTGCCGTCCATGCGCTCATGGTGGTAGAGCACCGCGAGCAGCGCGCGCTCCACATGGCCGGCCCACTGAAGGATCTTCAAACCGACCTCGGGATGAGTCTTCATGAGTTTCCACTCAGAATCGTCGAGCGGATCGTGCTTGTGGAGGATGGAGCCCGGGATCCCGAGCTTGCCGATGTCGTGCAGAAGGCCGGACCGGGCGAGGACTCGTTGCTCCGCCGCCGTCATGCCCAGCTGCCGTCCGATCCGGACGCACAGATGGCCGACCCGGCCATTGTGAGCTCGGATCTCACGGTCGGAGATGCGCACGATTCGCGCGCGTCCGCTCCTGTTCTCGAATGCCCCCGACAGCGGGCCCGGGAATACGATTGCCAACCCGTTACCCCCTCTGGCTACTACTGGTTATTCAGACCAACAACGAAGCAGTCGAGAGGGTTGGTCGCTTAATCGGGGCTTAAAAGGGCCTCAGGCGACTATTGAGTGCGTCGGGTTGACCGGACCGTGGCCCTTACCCAGTTCGAGCGAATGCTCGATGGCGCTGTTGATGAAGACCTTGGCCGCCCGCACGGCCTCGAGCGGTGCCTGGCCTTTGGCCAGACCCGCAGTGATGGCGGCCGAGAAAACGCAACCGCTGCCGTGAGTGTTCTTCGTGTTGATGCGGCGGCCGGCCAGCTCGACCAGGTCCCTTCCGTCCCAATAGATGTCAATAGCTTCTGCGTCAGCCGCGTGGCCGCCCTTGATCACCGCAGCCCGTGGGCCAAGCCCGACGAGGTCGCGCGCCGCCCGGCGCCGATCGTCGAGGGTGGGCAGGGAACGCCCCAGGAGCACCTCCGCCTCGGGGATGTTGGGCGTCACAACCGCCGCCAGCGGGAGCAGATACCGGTACAGGGATGCGACGGCGTCGCTGTGCAGCAGCCTCGCGCCACCTTTGGCGACCATGACCGGGTCAACTACAAGGTTGCTGATCCCGTGCTCCCTGATCGCGGCTGCGACCGCCTCGATGATCTCCGCGCTGGCGAGCATCCCCGTCTTCGCCGCCTGCACTCCGATGTCCTCGACGACGGCGTCGATCTGGGCGCGGATGA
>DMCH01000006.1:21094-23152 GCA_003446775.1 Chloroflexota bacterium | reverse complement strand
AAGGCGGCAAAGGTCTTGAGGTCGGCCTGGATGCCTGCGCCTCCGCCGGAGTCGGAACCGGCGATCGTGAGCGCGACCGGTACTTTCACGCCGACCGCAGACGGCGCCCGCCCCAATAGACCGCGGCGGCGACTGCGATGCTCACCAGCCCGCTGGTGTCGGCTCCGTGGAGGCTGGTGATGAGACCGTCATTGAAAAAGTGCGGCGAGGAGATCAGGTTGCCGAAGAGGTTGTCGTAGTTGACAAAAAGCAGACTGGCCGCGGTGCCGGCGAGCCACGCGAAGATTGCAAGCCGCGGGCGCGCTTTGCCCTCGAAGACGAAGAAGCTGAGGAGCACGACCGCGGCCCATGCCGGCGCCCAGAGGTAGGTGAGGATGAGGAAGTCCTCGTAGGCGACGTGTAGGTCGCTCACCAATACCGCGTACGCCGCCAGCGCCGTGCCGAGGATGCCGCAGCCCAGCGCGGTCTGCCATCGCGGGAGGCGGATGCCCATGGCCAGCGTCACCAGCCCCGCCGTGTAGACGTCGAGGTAGTTGGCCCAGATCTCACCCACGACGACAAACACGAAGAACGGGATCGCGACCCAGCCCGGGGCGTGCGCGCTGATCACGGCCAGGACGCCGCCCGGGCCTGCTGCAAGCCCTGCGTCGATGGTCGGCAGCAGGAGACCGAAGAGGCCGAGAAGGATCATCGGCAGCGCCACACCAGCCAGAGGCCAGAACGTGACGGCTCGGGTCGGGCTGGATGACGGCAAGTAGCGCGAGTAGTCGCTGGCGAACGGATACCAGGACGCGACCAGCGCAAAGCACGTCATGAGCCCGAGCACGAATGCGCCGGGGTAGTCGGCACCGGAGACGGATGGGCCCTGGCCCCAGTGGAACTGTGGCGCGAGTAGAACGAACAGCACAGCGGCCAGCGCGGCAAAGATGACCGCGCCGTAGCTCTCCAGGACTTTGATCGTCCCGTGGCCGTAGACGGCGACGCCGACGCTGATCGCGGCGATCAAGATCACCAGCGCGAATGTGATCACTCGGTTGCCACCGCCAAAGAGCTGCGCGCCGGCGTTGGCGGCGATGACGCAGTCGACCGCAAACCAGCCGACCGCGAGGAACAATGTCAGCGCGGCTCCGACGTACGAACCGCGACGCCCGAAGATGCCGCGCGTGAACACGATCTGGGGCAACCCGCTCCTAGGACCCGTGTTGCTGAGCAGGCCGAGGATGAGAGCCGCGGCGACCGTACCCAGCACGGTGGCGGCGAGGCCGTCCCAAACGCCGAGCCCGTAGTACGTAGTCAGCAGGCTTGCGGTGAACAGACTCGCGTAGTTCGCGAAAGCACCGGCCCATAGAAAGCCGAGCTCGCGCGGCCGGCCGTGGCGTTCGGCGGCCGGGATCGCATCGATGCCGTGCGTCTCGACCTTTCCGAAAGCGTCGGCGTCGATGCTCTGAACGGTTGACATACTCTCTCCCTCCGCTGGCATTACCCAGTTCAGGTGCTTGCGGTCGGCGCTGATGCGCCCTCTCAGCCTTTAGGGCTCCCGCTGGTTCGATTGAATTCTAGATTGGTCGCGTCCTTATATATGGGACTCAAGTCGGCGGTTCAGGAACTACGCTCCTCCGGTGAGAGCGATCATCTTAGGGCTCGTGCTCATGGCGGCACTGAGCGTGATCGTGCTCTCCATCCGGCCGGGCGGGCTGCGCCGGCAGCTCCGGTTGGCGGCGCGCCGGCTGCGGCTCGTTCTCCTCCTCGGCGGCGTGTATCTCGTCTTCTCGACTGCGATCCGGGTGTTCTTTCCAGACGGTTGGGTGTCCGACTACGGGCCGCCGGCGGTGGCGCTCGTGCTCGCGGGCGCGTTTCTCGTGCTGGCGCAGGATCCCGCGATGCCGACGGAGAGGAAGCAATGAGCGACCGAGAGCCGGATTCGCTCACCCTCGTCGACGTGGAGGAGGCGCGCAAGCGCCTCGCCGGGATACTGCCGCGCACGCCGCTGATCCGGCTGGAAGACGGCGGCACCGGCGAGCTCTACCTGAAGCTGGAGAACCTGCAGCCCGTGCGCTC
>DMCH01000006.1:1504-20823 GCA_003446775.1 Chloroflexota bacterium | reverse complement strand
CAGGGCCTGGCGTGGAACGCCAGGCGGCTCGGCGTCCGGTGCACCGTCGTCGTCCCCGACGGCGCTCCGCGCGTGAAGTTGGAGGCCATCCAGCGCCTTGGCGCCGAGACGATCTCGCTGCCCTTCGACGACTGGTGGAACGTCATGGCGACCCACCGTTATGCGCCGCTGGAGCCCGCACATTTCATCCATCCCTCGAGCGACGTCGACGTCATGGCCGGCAACGGCATCGTCGGCCTGGAGATCCTGGAGGATCTCCCTGACGTCAACTCCGTGCTCGTCCCCTTCGGCGGCGGCGGGCTGAGCTGCGGCATCGCGACGGCGGTGCGGGGCCTGCGCCCGGAGGTCCGGGTTTATGGCTGTGAGGTGGACACGGCCGCGCCTCTTGCCGCTGCGTTAACCGCGGGCGGCCCGGTGCCGTGTCAGCGTACCGCCACGTTCGTAGATGGGATCGGCGGCCCGGCGCTCCTGCCCGAGATGTGGGCGCCCGCGTCGCGCCTCCTGGCCGGATCGCTGGTCGTGAGCCTGCCCGAGGTGGCGGCCGCCATCCGCCACCTGGTCCAGCACGCCGCGATCGTCGCCGAGGGCGCGGGCGCCGCGTCGGTGGCGGCGGCGCTCAAAGGCCTCGCCGGACCAGGTCGCTATGTTGCGGTGGTTTCGGGCGGGAACATCGACCCCGAGGTACTGACGACAATCCTCACCGGGCTGGTGCCCTGAAGGTCTCTAGTCGACCTTGACCTCGGAGCCGTCTTGGGCCCATCGCGTGTGGAAGGTTCCTTCGCGGTCGACCCGGTGGTAGCTGTGGGCGCCGAAGTAATCGCGCAGACCCTGGATGAGGTTGGCCGGCCCACGCGCGCGCCGGTAGCCGTCGTAATAAGCAAGCGATGACGAGAAGGCCGGGACGGGGACGCCCCGATCGACGGCGGTCTTGACCACACGCCGCCACGCCTCCTGCCCGGAGGCGAGAGCGTCCTGGAAGAACGGTGCGAGCATCAGGTTCGGCAGCCGCGGCTGTTCTACATATGCATCCTTGATCCGGTCCAGGAACTGCGCTCGGATGATGCAACCGCCGCGCCAGATCGTTGCCAGCGCTCCGAGGTCGAGGCCCCACTCGTACTCCCGCGATCCGGCCTGCAGGTGCTCGAAACCCTGGGCATACGCGACGATCTTGGCCGCGTAGAGCGCATCCCGCACGTCGTCGACCAGGCCCATGTCCCGGTCGTAGTGCACGTGGTCGGCAGCCGGACCGGTGAGAATGCCGGCGGCCTTGACCCTCTCGCCCTTCTGGCTCGACAGGATCCGCGCGAAAACTGCTTCGGTGATGCCGGTCAGCGGCACGCCGAGTTCCAGGGCCGACTCGCTCGTCCAGCGTCCCGTGCCCTTTTGCTCGGCTTCGTCCTCGATGGCGTCCACGAGCGCCGCTTCGGTTCCGTCCGAGCTCTTGGCGAGGACGTTGGCCGTGATCTCGATCAGATACGACTGGAGCCGGCCCTCGTTCCAGCCGCGGAAGATGGTCGCCAGCTCCGCCGGTGTGAGGCCGAGCGCCGAACGCAGCAGGTCGTAGCTCTCGGCGATCAACTGGATGTCCGCGTACTCGATTCCGTTGTGGACCATCTTCACGAAGTGCCCGGCGCCGTCGGCTCCTATGTATGTGCAGCACGGCACCCCATCGACCTTGGCGGCGATCGCGGTCAGCATCTCCTCGATGTGCTCGTAGGACTCGCGCGTTCCGCCGGGCATCAGGCTTGGTCCGCGCAGCGCGCCCTCCTCGCCGCCCGACACGCCCATCCCGAGGAAGCCCAGCCCCGCCCGAGCCGCGGCCGTCGCCCGGCGGCGCGTGTCGTGGAACAGGGAGTTGCCGCCGTCGATGATCGTGTCGCCAGGTTCGAGCAGAGCAGTCAGCGAATCGATCCCCTCATCGACCGGCGATCCAGCCTTGACCATCAGCAGGATCGCGCGCGGCGGGGCCAGGATCTGGACCAGCTCCTCCAGCGTGGCGGCCGGCTTGAAGTCGCCCTCGTCACCGTATTTGGCCATGAACTCGTCGGTTCGCTGCCGCGTGCGGTTGTACACACCCACGCGGACGCCGTGCGACGCGAGGTTGCGCGCCAGGTTCATGCCCATGGTCGCCAGCCCGACGACGCCCAACTCTTGGTCTTCCAGCTCGCTCACCCCCGGCATTATGCCAAGCCGGAGGTCAGCGACTAGGGGGTCGGAGTCGCCTTCGCCCCGGCGTTTTCGGCCGCCTCCTGGGCCGCCGTCTCGCCGGCTTCGTGGCTCGCCGTCTCGTTGGAAGCCCCGCCTCGACCGCCTGGACCGCCGCCGTGGAACGTGCCGTTGTTCTCAGCGGTCTCCCGCGCGGCTGACTCGTTGGCCTCGTGTGCCGAAGTCTCGTTCGACTTGGGTGTGGGGGCCGGCGAAGCGGCCGCGAGAAAAGTGTTGGGGGCGGCGCTCTTGCCGGCAGCCGAAACGGCCACCACACCGGCAACGACCATGGCCGTCGCCACCGCGGAGGCAATCAGTAACGTGCGTCCTTTGCTCATATCACGCATGGTCGGGCGCGAACCTCAAGGAAGGCTTGGAATCGGGTGTGAGTTTATGGCCCTAGGCAGAAAATTCCAGGCAGCGGATGCCGCTCAGATCGAGCCAGTACCGGCCACCGCCCTTCACGATCCGCATCTGCACCTGGCCGCAAGCCGGGCATCGGACAACCGCGCCCGGCGCGTTCATGTACACCTCGACCTGGCCGACCGCATGCACCTTATGGCAGCCCGCGCACGTGCTCTCGGCGGTCGTCATCTCCATGGTGAAGATCTCGCGCAACAGGCCGGCGATCGCGTTGCCATCGAGCTTCAAATCGGATTGCTGCACGGTCATGGTCTCAACCTCCTGTGGGTCCGAACCTCTCGGTCTTGATTGACGCGGGGTCAAAGCCCATGTCGACCAGGTGGCCGGCCACCCCTTCCACCATCGGCGTTGGCCCGCAAACGAAGATGATCGGGTTCTGCTGTTTCGGCCATGCCACCTCTTCCAGCATCGCGCGATCGATTCGGCGCGAGTAGCCGCGCCAACCCGGCGGCTGCATTCGAGTCAGGCAGTGGGCCACAGTCAGGCCGTCCCCCGCTGCAGAGAGAGCGTCTAGCTCTGCTTTGTAGATGATGTCGTCCTCGGACCGCGACGAGTAGAGCAGCGTGGTCGGAGTCGTCGACTTGCTGGCTGAGCGGTGGCGGATCATCGCCATCAGCGGAACCACGCCCGATCCTCCGGCCACCAGCAGCAGGGGCCGGTCGTCGCCTCCCTTCCAGACGAAGTAGCCTCCGATCGGCCCGCGGAGCTCGATCTTGTCGCTCTTGCGAACCTCGCCAACCAGGTACGGCGACACCTCACCGTCGTCGAGCCTTTCCACCGTGATCGCCAGCCGCTGATCTTCTGGCGCCGACGCGATGGAGTAGCTCCGCTCCGCCTGGTACCCGTCATCCGCCGTGAGGCGGACGTCGACATGCTGGCCCGCGAGGTGGCCTTGCCATTCGGGCACGTCGAGCACGAGGCTCGCCACCCGCGGGGTTTCCTGGACCAGCTCGGCCACGCTGCCGAGCTGCCAATTCAGTCGCCCCAGTACCGCTGCTCTCGCCATGGATCGCCGTACATGTTGTAGCCGTTCGACTCCCAGAATCCGGGCTCATCCTTATTGAGCAGGCGCAGCCCGCGCACCCATTTGGCGCTCTTCCAGAAGTAGAGGTGCGGGACGAGCAGCCGAGCCGGCCCGCCGTGCTCGGGATGCAGCGGCTGGCCGTCGAACTCATACGCGACCCACGCCTTACCGCCGGTGACGTCTTCGAGCGGGAGGTTGGTCGTGTACCCGCCGTAGGAGAAGGCCATGACGTATTCGGCCGACGTTTCCACGCCTTCGAGGATCGTATCCACTGATACGCCTTTCCAGGCGGTGTCGAGCTTGGTCCATTTGGTGACGCAATGGATGTCCTTGGTGACCTCCTCAGTCGGCAGCTTGCGAAACTCCTCCCAGGTCCACTTCTTGGGCTGGTCGATCTCACCCTCGACGACAAAGGTCCATTCAGAGAAAGCGACTCGAGGCGTCGGGCCGGCCGAGAGGACCGGAAAGTCGTTCACGACGTACTGTCCTGGCGGCACCCGAGAGCTGCTCGCGGCATCTCTTCGCTTGCCGCGGAATCCGCGCGAGATGAAAGACATGGAGTGGGCTCCTCTTTAACGTCAGACGAATTCCAGCTCTGTGGTGATGTCGATGCAGCCCCCGATGCTCTTGGCGACCGGGCAGCGGCTGGCATGGAAGGCATGCGAGCGCTCGGCCGCCTCGCGCTTGTCATCCGGGCACCCGGCCAGGTGATATCTCACGTGGATGCGCTTGATCACGAGCACCTTGTCCTCCACCACCACGGTGCCTTCGGCATCACTGCTCAGCTTGCCCTCGCTCGCGTCGATCCCGCGCGCCTCCAGCGCGCCGCCCAGGGTCCCCGTGAGTCAACCGGCGGCCGCGGCGACCACGTAGTCGAGCGTGGTGGCATGGTCGGGATACTGCCCAGGGGCGGTGCCGTAGTGCTCGCGGACCTCGTCGTGCGTCCCGAACATGACCGCTTCCGCTTCCGCCGGGATGTAGGCGCTACGGACTGGCCCGCGCTCGCGGACGATCCTGACCTTCGAGATGTACTTCGGCTCATCCATGGCGACCAGATTAGTGCCGGGCGGGCATAGAGGCGTTACACGCGTTAGCCTAGTGCCGTCATGGACCCGGTTCCCGCTTCCCAGTCGTCCGGCCAGATCTCGGCCGACGGCCAGTTCCGGTGGGACGGCCAGCAGTGGGTGCCTCTGGGGGCCGGCCGCCGCGTGCCGACACCCTGGACGAGGCCCATGCAGCTGGCGGCAGCCGGGTTCTTCGCCCTTTCCGCCATCTCGGGCCTCGTCATCACTTTAGCGTTCGTCAACCACGATTCCGTGCTGCGGGCAGTGCACGCTCAAGGCGGACAGATCCCGACCGGCACAGACATCGACACCATCATCAACGCCACGGTCGGGCTCACATACGGCGTCGCCATCTTCTTTGCGGCTTTCTACCTGGTGGCAGCTGTGGGCAGCTTTCTCGCATGGCGCTGGATGTTCTGGGCCGTCTTCGTTCTTTGCGGGCTCAGCACGATCGGCGGGTTGATCAACCTTCGATCGTTTGCCAATGTCGACCAGTCACCGGTCCCGGTCGGCGGTCTGGTTGTGGACGAGCTGATCGCGATGCTGGGAGCCGCATTGTTCGTCTGGATGCTCGTGGGCTTGGTCAAGTACGGCCCGTGGGCCATGAAGAGGCCCGGCACCTAGACCCTCAGTCGTAGAGCAGGGCGGCCCACTGTTCGGCGCTGGGATCCGCGTCCACTCGGAAAGCCGCGATCACCCTTCCATTATCCGCGCGCCCTGAGGGCGCGAGCTCGCGTTGACAGCATCGCGCACGACTGCGGCCAGGGCGTCGATGAACTCCGGCCGCGCATTGAAAGACTGAGTCCGGCGCAGCTCGAATCCATGCTCCCTGGCGAAGGCCATCGCTTCCACGTCGATGTCGTACAGGATCTCGAGGTGGTCGGCGACGAATCCAATCGGGCACACCAGGGCACGCCGCAGGCGGGCACGTGCCAGCGCCTCGAGCAGGTCTGGACCGAGCCACGGCTCGCCGGTGTGACTGGCGGACTGGAACGCGAACTCCCATTCCGGGAGCTGCGAGCCTGCGGCGACGAGCCGGCAGCTCTCCAGGAGCCGCTCGCGATAGCGATCGCCTGCAGCCTCGATGCGCGCCGGCAGGCTGTGGGCTGTGAAGAAAATCCTCTCCGCCTCGAATCTGGTGAGCGCCTCGTCGACGAGCGTGCGCACGGCGGCGATGAACGCAGGGTGGTCGTGAAAGCCCCGCACGAGGATCAGGTCGCCATCCCAGGCCTGACGGAGGGCGGCGAAGTACGCGCCGAGGCTCATCTCTGCATAGTGGGGCGCCAGCGGCAGTCCCACCAGCCGCTCGATGCCGGCCGCCCGCGCCTCGGCGGCCGCGTCGGCGATGAACGGCGGAGCGTGCTTCATACCCGCGAACACCGGCATCTCGAGCCGAGCGGCCAGCGCTCGCGCCTGGGCGCGTGTGATCTCGGTCAGCGGCGACCCGCCGACGGCGCGGTATCGCTCGCGCAGCTCCGCAAGCGCCTCGGCCGAGGGCGGCCGGCCGCCCCGGATATGGGTGTAGTAAGGCGCGATGCCCTCCTCCCCCTCGGGGCTGCCATAGGCCATGGCCAGGACGCCGGTTCTTGGTTCAGGCATGAGCCGGCACACCCTCGCGGACGGTCTCGACCAGCGCCTGGAGGTTCTCGAGCGAGCTGCCCGGTAGCACCCCGTGACCAAGATTGAAGATATGGCCCGGTCGCCCGGCCGCCCGCCTGAGCACCTGGCGCGCCCCTTCGACCACAAGTTCGAGCGGGCCGAGCAGCACCGCCGGTTCCAGGTTGCCCTGCACCCCTCGGTCGTGGCCGACGCGCTGCCAGCCCATATCGAGGTCCACGCGCCAGTCGAGCGAGATGACATCGGCGCCGGAGGATGCGATCAGCTCGAGCAGCCCTGCGGTGGAGGTTCCGAAGTGGATCCTGGGCACCCCCAGCGCCCGTGTTGCTTCGAAGATGCGCCGCGTGTAGGGCAGCACGCGCGCCTCGTAATCGGCAGGCGACAGCGCACCGACCCAGCTGTCGAAAACCTGCAGCGCATGCGCGCCGGCGCCGACCTGTGCGCCGAGGTACTCGGCCATCACCGTCGCGAGCTTGTCGAGCAGCACCCCGAACGCGACCGGCTCGCTGTACATGAACTGCTTGGTGAGCGTGAAGTCACGGCTCGGACGGCCCTCGATGGCGTAGCTCGCGAGTGTGAACGGGCCGCCGGCGAAGCAGATGACCGGCACCGGCGACTCGCGCGCAACAATCCTCACCGCATCCAGGACCTGCGGAACCGATTCCGCGGCCGGCGGCGTGCGCAGCGCATGAACGGCTTCGGAGGTTCGAATCGGACTCGCCACCACGGGCCCTATCGATTCGACCAGCTCGAAGTCGATGCCCATGCCGCGAAGCGGCAGCATGATGTCCGCGAACATCACCGCCGCATCGACACCCAGCCTCCGCACCGGCTGCAGCGTCACCTCTGCGCAGAGCTCGGGCTGCGCGACGATCTCCTCCAGGCTCCATCGTTCGCGCAGCGCGCGGTACTCGGGCAGCGAACGGCCGGCTTGCCGCATCAGCCATATCGGCGTGCGGTCCACGGGTTCTCGCCTGCAGGCCCGCAGGAACAGGGGCGTGATTGTCGTGGTCACGCGCCGAACAGTTCTGCCAGGTCGCCGAGCGGGCGATGGATGCCCGCGAGGATCGGGGTGTCGCGCACGGTCGAGCGCCGGCTCTCCGTGGAGCGAAGCGCGCGCACGAGCTCACCGAAGGCGGGGAGGTCGTCTGTCTCGTACGCGACCACGAAGTCCTGATCGTCCAGGCCGAACGAGTAAGCGAGCAGCTGGCGCACCTGCGGGAAGTGGTGGCCGATCTTCATGTGCTCGTTCATGACCCGCTGCCGCGTGTCCTTGTCGAGCAGGTACCAATCGGCCGACTTCGTGAACGGGTAGACGATCAGATAGCGCGACCGTTCGCCGCTGAACAGCGACTGCTCCTGAGGGGTCGGCTTCTTCACGTATTGCGAGGGTTGGATCAAGCCCAGGAAGCTCTCCTTCACGCTCATCCAGGTCCCCATCCCACAACGCAGTGCCGCGGCCGCCGATTCTTCGAGGGCATCGAGAGAGGGCGCGAGCCGCCACAGGACCAGGTCGATGCCGGCCTGCAGCCCGACCATCGTGTACGCATAGGTCGTGACGGACTTCGCCTGCTCGATCGTGGAGATGAAATCAGCACATGTGGATCGCCGCTGCGCATCCGGCAGGCGGCGCCAAGCTGGGTCCAGGCCGAGTGCAAGCGCGTGAACGTACTGCTCGGTCATCGAGAGCCGGGGTCCTCCTGGAGCCAGCGCGCGGCATCGGTCGCCAGGTAGGTGATGACGATGCCGGCCCCGGCGCGCACGATCGCGGTGAGCATCTCCAGCCCCGCGGATCTGCGGTCGAGCCAGCCACGCTCGGCGGCGGCCTCCAGCATCGCCACCTCGCCGCTGACGTGGTAGGCGGCTAGAGGCATGTCGAAGCGCTTGCGGGCACGAACCAGGAGGTCCAGCGACGTCAGCGCGGGCTTGACCATCAGGATGTCGGCGCCCTCCCGCACGTCCAGCTCCATCTCGCGGATCGCCTCGCGGGCGTTGGAGTAATCCATCTGGTAGCCGCGCCGGTCGCCGAAGGCGGGCGTCGAGCCGGCCGCTTCTCGAAACGGGCCGTAAAAAGCCGAGGCCGCCTTCGAGGCGTACGCGATGATGGCCGTCGCGGTGTGGCCGCCTGCGTCCAGCGCCGCGCGCAGGGCGCCGACCTGGCCGTCCATCATGCCGCTGGGTCCGACGATGTCCGCGCCCGCGTCCGCGTACACGACGGCGGCCTCGGCGAGCAGCGGGAGCGTGGCGTCGTTGTCGACCTGGCCGTTCGCGATCAGGCCACAGTGTCCGTGGGACGTGTACTCGCACATGCAGACGTCGGCGGCGAGCACGAGCGGGAGGTCGGCCTCTTTAAGCGCGCGCAAAGCCGACGGCACGGGTCCAGCCGGGTCATATGCGCCAGTGCCGTCATCGTCTTTCCGGTCCGGGATGCCGAACAGGAGCACCCCGCCCACGCCCAGCTGCGCCAGCTCGCGCCCCCTCGCGACCGCACGGTCGACGCTGAGTCGCGCGTGTCCGGGGAGCGATTCGATCGGCTCCGACCGGTCGCGGCCGCTGATCACGAACAGCGGCATCACCAGTTGGCCAGGCGCGAGTCGCGTCTCCCTGACCAGCGAACGCAGGGCGGCCGTTCGCCGCAGCCGCCGTAGACGGTCCGCAGCTGGTACGGGCACGCTCCTGGTGCGAATGAGCTCACGCATTGTTCTCCACCTCCAGCGGCAAAGCGCGCGCGACAGCGTCGGCCAGGCCCGCCACGCTCTGTGTTTCAGCCTCCGCGATGACCCGGAAGCCGAGGTCGCGGGCACGGGTGGTGGTCCGCGCTCCGATCGTGATCGCGGGCAGCTGCGCCGTGCCGCCCAGGCTGACGAATCCGCGCACCGCGGAGCCCGAAGCGAAGACGGCAGCGCGCAGGTCGGGATCCGCCAGCGCTGCCCGCAGTGGATGAGCCGATTCGGGCGGCGCCTCTACGGTTCGGTACGCGGTGACCTCTTCGACAGTCGCGCCGCGCCGGCGCAGGATGCCGGGCAGATCCGTCTCTGCAGCCGAGGCGCGGACCAGGGCGACGCGCTTGCCCTCGACGTCCGGAAGTGACTTGCCGAGGTCTGCGCCATCAGTCGTGACCGGCACGTGCGCCGGCTCGACGCCGCGGGCTCGCAGCGCGTTTGCAGTCTCGGGCCCAACTGCGGCAAATCTCGCGCCGAACGGCAGCTCGTCAACTGCATCCACACCCCGCGCGCTCGTGAACACGACCCAGTCGAACGAGGCGAGTGAGCGCGAATCCAGCTCCACGGCTTCTGTTTGCACAGTCGGCACGGCGTGAACACGGTAGCCTCGCTGCCGCAGCGCCTGCACCAGCGGATCTAACTCGCCGCCTGGGCGTGTGACGAGGACCGCGATCATCGCAGCGCGACCTGCGCGAGCAACAGCCTCCCCACGTTGGCCGCCAGGCTGGTGGCGTCGGCTCGACTGCCTTCCACGCGTTCGATCAGCTTGCCGGTTCCGTCGCTGTTGACGCCGGCCGCGAGCAGCCTGAATACGTCTTCTTTGACGGAGGCGAGAGCTCCCACCGGCGCCCGGCACGTGCCGCCCGTCGCCCTCAGCACCTCGCGCTCGGCCTCGACCGCCAGCCGGATGTCGCCGTCGTCGATCGCGGAGACCAACTCGACGAGTTGGGCGTCGGCCCGGCGGACCTGCACGGCCAGCGCGCCCTGGCCCGGCGCCGGGGCTACCACCTCCGGATCCAGGCGCTCGTCGATCCGCTCCTGCCTTCCCAGCCGGTCGATCCCGGCTGCCGCCAGCACGATGGCGTCGGCGGCTCCCTCATCGAGGCGCCGGAGCCGCGTCTCCACGTTGCCGTGCAGGGGAACGACCTTGAGATCGGGCCGCGCGGCCAGGAGAAACCCGGTCCGCCTTGGGCTGTCGGTGCCGACGATTGCACCTCTGGCCAGCGAATCGAGGGACGCTAGTCCGCCTTTTGTTATCAAAACGTCGCGCGGATCCGCGCGCTCTGAGTATGCGGCGATCACAAGGCCTGGCTCCTCGTCAAGCGGAACGTCCTTGGCGCTGTGCACAGCGATGTCGACCTCGCCGTCGAGGAGGGCGCGAGCGATGGCCGCGACGAAAACGCCTTCGCCGGCCGACATGTCCACTGGCCGCACGTCACCTTCGGTCACGATCGGGACGAGATCGACCTCGTAGCCGGCGCCGCGCAGCCGGTCGGCGACCAGCCCACTTTGGACAAGCGCCAGTCGCGAGCCACGAGTCCCCAATCGAAGGCGTCTAGCCGAGCCCACCATCCACAGACGAGTTTGGCAGCACCGCGAGGGCCGGCGCGGCTGCGACCACGTCGCCGACGACCAGGGTGGCCGGGGTCTCGATGGCAGCCTGGTCGGCCAGGCGGGCGATCCGGTCCAGCGTTCCAGTGACGGTCCGTTGATTCGGCAGGGTCGCGTTGCTGATCACCGCCGCCGGACGCGAGCCGCCCACGGCTTCCGCCAGCACTGCCGCCACCTCGGCCAGGTTGGTCCGCGGCATCAGAACGACCAGCGTGTCGGCGGCCAGGGCGAGGTCTCGCAGCCGGTCGAACGAGCCGCCACCTTGCGCGGTGGTGATCGCCAGCGACGAGGCGACCCCGCGCAGGGTCACCGGGATGCCCGCGGCGGCGGGTGCCGCCAGCGCCGACGTTACGCCCGGGACGACCACCACCTCAACCCCCGCTCGCACGAGGCCGGCCAGCTCCTCCCCGCCTCGGCCGAACACGAACGGATCGCCGCCCTTGAGCCTCACGACCGAGCTGCCCGCCTGCGCCAGCTCGATGAGCCGCGCGGTGATGGCTTCCTGCCGTGGGCTATCGAGCCCCGCGCGCTTGCCCACATCCTCGAGCCGAGCGTCGGGACCGCACAGCGCGAGGGTCTCGGGCGCGATGAGAGCGTCGTGCAGCACATAGTCCGCGTCGGCGAGCAGCTCGCGAGCCTTGAAGGTGAGGAGGTCGGGGTCGCCCGGCCCGGCGCCGACGAGGGCGACCCGGCCCGCGGCATAATCGCCCGCCTGCGCGATGGCCACGGCCAAGTGGGCCGCGTCGTCCGGCCGCCCGCGCCGGATGAGGTTCCGGACGTCGGAGTTGACGATCCGGCGGTAGATGCGCGTCTGATCGGGGATGGGCACGCCTCGCGCGCGGAGCTGCCTGCGCACGTTTCCGACCAACGAAACGAACGGCCCCCATTCACGCCCAAGCCAGCGCTCGATGCGCACGCGTAGCGCGGACGCCAGGTACGGGCTCTCGCCCGACGTGGAGATGGCGACCAGGAGCGGATCGCGCCTGACGATCGCGGGGGCGATGAAACGGCACTGGGCCGGGCGGTCGACGACATTGATAAGGATGCCGGCGGCCTCGGCTTCCTCCCAGCTCAGCCGGTTGATCTCAGGGTCCTCGCTCGCATCGACAACCAGTCGCGCGCCCGCCAGGGCACCTGGCCTGTAGTCGCGCGAAGAGATCACTCGCACATTCGCTTCTGCCTCCCTAAGCGCGGCGGCCTTCTCTAACGCGAACTTCCCGTCACCCAGAACGATGCACGGCTGTCCGACGAGGTCGAGGAACACGGGGTAATACCTCACGCGGTGGCCTCTTCCTTTTTATTTGTGGCCGCGTCGAGCAGCACCCTGGCGACCTCGGGCCGCGTGAACTCGGGCGGCAGGTCCTTGCCGCCTCCGGCGCACCTGACTCCAGTTCCCGGGGAGCGGCGACGCTCACGCCGTCCTCTCTTCTGAGACTGCGACCTGTCGAAGCGCGTCGAAGCCGACACGCTCGGTCCAGTTCCCGAAACCCTCGCCGTGCGTGCGCTCGGATCGGAACGCCTCGAACAGGGGACGCAGCAGTGCTGGAATCTCGGTGATCGGCACATTGGGGGCAAACACGCGGTTGAGGCGGGTCCCGTCAAAATCGCCTCCGAGCATCACGTCGTACTTGCCCAGCGTCGTGCCCACGAAGCCGACGTCGCCGAGATAAGGACGCGAGCAGCCGTTCGGGCAGCCGCTCATGCGGAAGCTGATGCGCTCCTCGGCCAGGCCCAGCTCATCGAGCAGCGATGCGAGCTTGCGGACCAGGCTCGGCAGGGCGCGCTCCGCCTCGGCCACGGCCAGGCCGCAGGTAGGGATGGCCGGGCAGGCCATCGCGTACCGGATGGCCCGAGGAATCGACTCGACCGGCGCGATCCCGTACTCCGCCATCAGCGCCTCGACGCGCGATCGCTGAGCGGGCTCGATGTCCGCAAGGATCACGTTCTGCTGAGCGGTCAGCCGTATCTGCGGACGCAGCTCGTCGACGATGCGACGGAGTCCCGAACGGGAGCGCACATCGCCGACGTCGGCGATGCGTCCATTTTCGATGTAGATGCCGACGTACAGGCGGCCGTCGCCCTGCTCGTGCCAGCCGAGATGGTCGTCGACGGGCTTCCACGCGAGCGGTTCCGGTGCCTGCAGCTCGAAAGACAGCCGCTTCTGCACCTCGCCGCGAAACCATTCCAGCCCCCGGTCGGCGATCGTGTACTTGAGACGCGCGTGCCGGCGATTGCTGCGGTCGCCGTAGTCGCGCTGCACAGCCACGACTTCGCGGGCGACCTCCACGACCTGCTCCGGCTCGACGAATGCGAAGGGCACCGCCACCGCGACGAACGTCTCCGGCTTGTTGTGCGTGCGCCCGAGCCCGCCACCGACCAGGAGGTTGAATCCGCGCAGGTTTCCATCCGGACGCTTCATCGCGACGATGGCGAGGTCGTGCGCGTAGACGTCGACGCAGTTGTCGCCCTCGAGCGCGACCGTGGTCTTGAACTTGCGAGGCAGGTACTGCTCGCGATACAGGGGTTCGACCTCGGGCTCCGATGACTTCACGACCTCCCCGTCCAGCCAGATCTCGTGATATGCGGCGGTGCGCGGAGTGAGCTCAGCGACCATCGCGGAGATCGCGTGCTGGACCTGCGCGTGGAAGTCGTCAACCAACGGCTCTGGGCAGCACATGATGTTGCGCTCGACGTCGCCGCAGCCACCGAGCGTCGTGAGCAGGGCGTCGTTGATGCCCCGAATCGATTTTTTGATGTCGCCCTTGAGGACGCCATGCATCTGGAAGTCCTGCCGGGTGGTGACGCGCAGTGTTCCGTTGGCCCACCTCCGGCTGATGTCGTCGTGGGCGATGTAGGCGTCAGCCGATACGACGCCACCAGGGATCCGCGTGCGGATCATCAGCTGGTGGTGCTTGTCCAGCCCCTTCGCCCGCGCCTCCTTGCGGCGGTCGCGGTCGTCCTGCTGGTAGANNGATGACTTCACGACCTCCCCGTCGAGCCAGATCTCGTGATACGCACTGGTGCGCGGTGTGAGCGCGGCAACCATCGCGGAGATCGCGCGCTGGACCTCCGCATGGAAGTCGTCGACCAGCGGCTCGGGGCAGCACATGATGTTGCGCTCGACGTCGCCGCAGCCCCCGAGCGTGGTCAGCAGGGCGTCGTTGATGGCGCGGATGGACTTCTTGATGTCGCCCTTAAGCACGCCGTGGAGCTGAAAGTCCTGCCGGGTCGTCACGCGCAGCGTGCCGTTGGCCCAGCGCCGGCTGATCTCGTCGTGGGCGACGTACGCATCCGGCGAGACGATGCCCCCAGGGATACGGGTCCGGATCATGAGCTGGTGGTGCTTGTCGAGGCCGCGGGCCCGCGCTTCTTTGCGGCGGTCGCGGTCATCCTGCTGGTAGATGCCGTGGAACTTGAGCAGCTGCTCCGAGGCGTCGCCGAAGGCAGGCGTGTCCTCGATCAGCTCCTCCTTGATGAGCCCGCGCAGGTGATTGCTCCCTGCCTTGATGGACTCGTTCTTAGATAAGCCTTCGATGGATGTGCCGTCGGACAGATTGGACAACTGGATGCGCCTCCGCTGATGTGGTGATACCGAACGTTTGGGATGGAGCACGCGCCCGGCGCGTGCTGGGGAAAACCCCGGTCAGGACGTCCGGTCAGCTACAGAAGCAGCTGGCGCAGCGAACGTAGTCGATGACGCGCCGCCTGGTGAGCGGGGCCAAAGAAGCAACGGCTGGACTACGCATCGCGCGAAAAGAGTACTGAAAAACAGGCCTCGATGCTGCGATCAAGTCGCAAAAAGGAAGAGGGAGCCGGCACAATGCTCGACTCCCTCCCATTAACAACAGTGCTAGGGCTGCGAGTCGGGGTTCGACATCGCGAACCACCGGCCGGCCGGGGAATTGCCTACGAAAACGATGGGATCCTTGCACGGGCGCGGAAGATCGACCGTGGCATGGATGTGGGAGTTTCCTGCGGTGGAGGCGGGGAAACCGGTGGTGGGGACGTTGACGGGCAGTCCGTCAGTGTTGAGGCAGCTCACTATCGCCTCAAAGGATCCGATGGGGTTGGTGCCGGTGGCCTTGAGCACCAGGCCGGTGACGGTCACGTCGACCACGCCTTGCTGGCTGACGGTGCCCATGCCGGACGTGATCTTCCAGGGCAGTCCGCCGCCGGTAATTCCGCGAACGACCGTGCCTCCCACCGCAATGGCCTTCATCGATGAGAAGTCGGTCAGGTTGCCGCCTTCGTCGGCGAACGCGGGGGCGGCGCTCGCTCCAAGCAGGCCGAGGGCGGTGATCGCGGTCACGAGAACTCTTCCGAATATGCGCATGGCAACTCCTTCGATGTGACGCTGCTTAAGGTTTAACCCCACGAACTCAGAGGCGTCGCCTTGAGTTCGCGAGGACCCCTTTTATCGCCAAGAGCTACCGGCTTGGGGTTACGTGTGGCTCGATCTCCACTGTGGCGCAGGCCCGAGCCTCGGCTCCAGGAGTTTCCGGACCTCACCCTCGACGGGGAAGCGGTCAAGCCTTGCCTTGCTGAAGACCTCCTGCCCGTCGATGAGCACCTCGAAACGGCCCTTGCTGCCGGTCTTCAGGTCGACTCCGTCGAGCAGCGGCGCCCAACGGTCCATCAGCTCCCCAGCCAGGCTCACGGCCTGGTCGAGGTAGTCTCAAGGGACGCAGAATTCGATCGTGATCCTGGGTTTCACTTTGGTCATCTCAGAGCCCTAACCTCTTCGTACACTTGCCGGCAAGGAGCTATTCCCGGATGAGCAAAAAGAGCCCTGACGGCGTCCTGGTGGTGGAGTGTGCATGCGGCATTCTCATGCGCGGGACGGTGGACGAGCTGGTCCCGATCGTGCAGCAGCACGCTTTCGAGTCCCACAACATGAAGGTCACGCGGGAGGACGTGCTCTCGAGGGCGCGTCCCGAAGCCTGAACCCAAGGGAGGACACGAGCCCGGCGGCACCCGCCCCGTGGGGCACGGAGGGGCCGGTCCAGGCCGAGGTGTTCGTCGTGCGCTTGCGCGGAGAGCAAATGGTGCTCACAGGCCCATGCGGTGCCGACGCCTGGTACATCGAATCGCACGATGAGGACGATCCCATGGAGATCGTCAAGCGCCTGTCGACCAACCTCATGGGCCCGCCGCTTCTAGTGCACTCCACGTCGTGGCGTCGAGGTCCTGGCGGCGTGTTTCTGAGCTTTCTGGTCGTGATCGGCGAGGACCAGGCGCCGGATCTCGAATCCGTGCCGATCACGCGAGCGGACCTGGCGCGGAACTCCGCGACCGAGGCGGCGAAGGCAATCTCGGCCAATCAGGTCGTCGAGCACGCGCTTAGGCACCTGGCCTGGCTCGCTCAAGACGATCCGGCTGTCAAAGCAACGCTTTCGCCCGCGTGGCTCGCGGCGCTGGCCGGCTACGTGCCGGCGCCGTTCCGCCACCTCGGCTGAGGCCGCCTTCCAAACTTGGACCTCCCCTCACCCGCGAGGGTCGCTGCGCGACCCTGGCGGGAGCTCCCCACGGGGTGGGGAGCCCAGTTACCAACCCTCCTGGACGACGGCCACGCCGCGCGGGCCGAGGCGGATGAGGCCGCGGTGCACCTCGCTGCCGTCCACGAGGTTGACGCCCGGGTCGGCGATAGGCACGTCGACGGGCACATCCCGGTGATTGAGTAAGAAGAGGAGCGAGCTGCGAGGACCTGACCGGCGCACCGCTGAGACTCCGGCCGGCGCCTCGATCACGGGCTTGACGCCGGCCTGGTTGGCGGCCGCGCGGAGGATCCGCCCCATCGCCGCCGGTTCGGGCCGGGTGGCGATGTAGATCGCCCGGCCCTGCCCGAACTTGTGGCTCGTGACCGCGGGGTGACCGTCCAGGGTCGAGCCCGAGAACTGCGCCAGCACCTCGGCGCCCGAAGGCGCGATGAGCTCGCTCCAGAGGTCGGCCTCAGCGTGTGCGCCGTCCGCGAACTTGAGCTTGACGTGCTCGCCGTCTGACAGCGGAAACCAGTCGACCACCTCCAGGCCGAGGAGACTTCTGAACGGCTCGGGGTAGCCGCCCAGGCGGATGTGCTCGAACGGATCGACGATGCCGCTGAAAAAGGACATCACGAGCGTGCCGCCCGCCTCTACGAAGGCGACGAGGTTGGCCGCCGCCTCATCGCTGACCAGGTACACGCTCGGCGCGAGCACGAGGCTGTACGAAGAGAGATCGTCAGGCGGCCGCGCGAAGTCCGCGACGAGGTTGGCTTCGAAGACGTGCCGGTAATACGACTCCAGCTGGTCGACATGGTGGATGCGAGTCGACGGCTTCGACGGCAGCTCGAGCGCCCACCACGATTCCCAGTCGTGGAGGATCGCCACGTCCGCGCTCACTCGTGTGCCACACACCGGGTCCATGCGGCCAAGCTCGCGTCCCAGCTTGACGACCTCGTGCCAGGTGGGCGACTGCTCTGGCCGGCCATGCGGCACCATCGCGCTGTGGAACTTCTCGGCGCCGGCGCGTGACTGGCGCCACTGGAAAAACATCACGCCGTCCGCGCCTCGGGCCAGGGCCTGGTAGCTCCACAGGCGCATTTGCCCCGGAGCTTTGGCCACGTTCACATCGCGCCAGTTGACGCGGTTGGATGTCTGCTCCATCAGGATCCAGGGACGGCCGCGCCCGAGTGAGCGCATGAGGTCGCCCGCCATCGCCGCGCGCATGCCGGCCTCGGGGTCGGACGGATCCTGGTAGACGTCGTCGCTGACCACGTCCTCGCGCTCTGCCCACTTCCAGTAGTCGAGCGGCTTGAAGAAGCGCATGAAGTTGGTCGTGATGGGGACGCCCGGGCTGCGTTCCATGAGGATCCCGCGCTCGAGCTCATAGCACTCGAGCAGAGCGTCCGACGAGAAGCGCATGAAGTCGAGCTGCTGGCTCGGATTGGGCCACGTGGGCGTGCGCCGGGGCGGCAGGATCTCGTCCCAGTCCGAATACCGCTGCGACCAGAAGTCCGTGCCCCACGCTCGGTTCAGATCCTCGAGCTCTCCGTACCGCTGCTCGAGCCATCGACGGAATGCCAGCGCCGAGACGTCGCAGTAGCAGGCCGGCACATGGCAGCCGAACTCGTTGCCTACGTGCCACATGGCGAGCGCGGGATGCTTTGCATAGCGCTTCGCCAATTGCTGGACGAGATGCTGTGCGGCGAAGCGGTACACGGGACTGCTCGGGCAGTAGTGCTGCCGGGCGCCGTGCGAGAGCCGGACGCCGTCGGCAAGCACCGGCAGCATCTCGGGATGTTTGTGCGACAGCCATGGCGGCGGCGAGGCCGTGGCGGTTGCGAGATCGACACGGACCCCGCCCGCGTGGAGCATGTCCATGATCCGATCGAGCCAGTCGAACTCGTACCTGGCCGCTTCGGGCTCCAGGCGGGACCACGCGAATATGCCCAGAGACACGAGGTTGACCCCCGCCTCCCGCATGAGCCGGACGTCCTCCTCCCAAACGTCCTCCGGCCACTGGTCCGGGTTGTAGTCGCCGCCGTAAGCGATGTGCGGCAGCCTCTCGCCGAGGAGAGGTCCTCCACCTGCCTTCGCGCTTGGCTGTGTGCTCAGCCTTTTGTCGATCCGAGCGTCAGGCCGGCAACGAAATGCTTCTGCAGAGCGATGTAAATGAGGATGGGCGGAACGGCAGCAAGCAATGCGCCCGCCGCGATGAGGTTGTTGTTGACGAAGAACTCACCCTGGATGTTGTTCAGTGCGCTGGTGATCGGGCGCTTGTCTCCCGTCTTAAGGAGTATCAACGCCCAGAAGAAGTCGTTGTACATGAACGTGAACAGAAGCGTGGCCATGGCCGCGAGAGCGGGCCGGCAGAGCGGCAGGATCACGCTCCACCAGATCCGCAGGATGTTGGCGCCGTCGACCAGCGCCGACTCGGTGATCTCCTTTGTGATCGTCTTCATGTAATTGCTGAGCACAAAGGTCGCGAACCCGGTCTGGAAGACAACATGGATGAGGATGATCCCGATGTACTGGTCGTACAGCAGGTTGTTATCGCTGAACAGGGCGAACGAGAACCTGCCGATGTCGATCGATCCGAGGTTGGCAATCGGCGTGTTCAGGTAGATCCAGTAGAGCGGAATGATGATGACCTGCGGCGGGAGCAGGTTTCCCGCCGTGAATATCATCAGGACGATGACGTTGAACTTCCAGCTGAACTGGGTGCAGCAGAAGGCGACCATCGATGCGACCAGGAGCGTCAGGATCACGCCCGGTACCACGATGACGAGCGTGTTCAAGTAGAAATAGGGCAGGTCAGCCTCGGTCCAGAAGTTCGTGTAGTTGGCGAAGTTGAGGGTCTTGGGCCACGAGACGAAGCCGTTTGTGATCGTCTCGCCGACCGGCCTCAGGGATGCGTAGACCGCCCAGGCGAGCGGGAACAGCCACACCACGACCATCGCGCCGAGGAATATGTGAAGGGCAACTCGAGCCGGACGTATGCGCCGTCGATTTGATCTCGGGACACGCCGTTGAACGGTAGCTGCCACGGTGCTCATGCCAGGGTCTTCATGGTTCGCGAGAGGAACAGGACGATAGGGCCGAGCGAGATCACGAGCAGGACAACGGCGATGGTGGACCCAAAACCGACCAGGCTCGCCTCGCTGATGCTGTTGTT
>DMCH01000006.1:0-1206 GCA_003446775.1 Chloroflexota bacterium | reverse complement strand
GTGATGACCACGATGATGACGTTGATTGGGGCCATCACTGGGAAGACCACGCTGAAGAACGTCTGGATCTCGTTGGCGCCGTCGACTCTGGCCGCCTCGCGCAGCGACGGATCGACGCTTTTCAAGCCGGCCAGGTACAGGATCATGATGTAGCCGATGTGGCGCCAGCTCGTGGCGACCAAAGCGGAGTACAGGTTGATGCGCGGGTTGCCGAGCCAGTCGATGAGTCGCGAGCCTTTCAAACCGAGAGCGTTGTTGATGAAACCATCGTTGGGGGCGTACTGGAGCTCCCAGATGAATGCGACCACGACGAGCGACAGCACGACCGGGAGGAAGAAGACGCTCTGGTATATGCGCGTTCCACGCATCTCGCGGTCGAGCAGCACGGCAAAGAACATTCCCAATGGCGTCGCGATGAATGCCAGCCACGCCAGCCAGATCAAGTTGTGTTGCAGGGCCGGCCAGAAAAGGGTGTAGCCGCTGAAAAGGAACTTGTAATTCTTGAAGCCCACGAGGTTCTTGCCCGTGATCGGCCCGATCCCGGACCAGTTCGTGAAAGAGAAGAACACGGAGGCAATGGTGGGTCCCCAGATGAGAAGCACGTCGAGGGTGAGAGGCACGCCCACCATCAGGATCAGCAGGAGCCTGTCCTGTCGAGTTAGAACGGTGTACCGGCGCCTGCGCCGTGTCGCTACGAGGGCCCCCGCTCCGGGCGCTTTCTGCGTCCGGGCGGGGGCCAGGCCCGTCGTGGTGTTGGCCACGGCTCAGATCATATTGGCCGCGTTAAGCCTCTGGAGGCAGCGAGTCCCAGAACGACTGCATCTTGCCCTGCAGGCTGGTCGGGTCGCCCTTTGGGTTGGCGAGGTAGGAGAGCAGGAAGCTCTGCATCCCGTTCGGACCCGCGAAGTCAGGTCGTGAGTCGCGGTCGAAGTACTGCGTGATCTTCTGCGCGCTGGACACGAGCTGCACCGCCTTCTTATTCAGCGCGCTGTAGCTGCTCGTGTCGGCGTCGCTTGCGGTCGGGATCGTTCCCGGAGCGGCCTGGGCCAACTTGACCTGGGTCGAACCCTTGGCCCAGAACTCGAGGAAGGCCTTGGCTTGACCGAGATCCTTGCTGAGCGTGGGCGACTTCTTGCTGATCATGATGACGTCGATGGGCGCATCGATCCCTTTCTCGGCGTCGTACTGGGTCCCAAGGTCTGGGAA
>DMCH01000095.1:13775-19042 GCA_003446775.1 Chloroflexota bacterium | reverse complement strand
GCGCAGGTCGCCGCCGCGGCGCGCAAGCTGCTTGCCTCCTCCTAAGACGAAGAAAAAGAAAGCGCCGCCGCTGCCCCGCCTGCCCCGCGGGGCGCGGACTCGGGCGCTGCTCACGGTGCAGCGCCTCAAAGAGCTCTATCCGGCGGCGACTGAACTGGCGTTCCAGAGTCCGTTCCAGCTCTTGATCGCAACGATCCTGTCCGCCCAGACGACGGACAAGATGGTCAACCTCGTGACGCCGAAGCTGTTCCCCCGTTACCCGACTGCGTTCGACCTCGCCGCCGCGGATCCTGCGGAAGTCGAGAGCATCATCAAGCCCACCGGTTTTTATCGAGTCAAGGCTCGGAGGATCGTCGCCGCCAGCCGCACGCTGGTCGAGCTGTTCGATGGGGTGGTGCCGGCGACCATGGAGGACTTGCTCAAGATTCCTGGCATCGGCCGCAAGACGGCCAACGTCATCCTTGGCGCCGGCTTCAGCCAGCCCGGGTTGGCTGTGGACACCCACGTGATCCGGTTGACGAACCTGCTGAAGCTGGTGTCGACCCGCGATCCGGTCAAGATCGAGCGGCAGATCACGGCGATGGTGCCGCCCGAGGAGTGGACTGGGTTGTCGCTGCGGCTGATCCTGCACGGGCGGCGGGTGTGCATCGCGCGCCGGCCGCGCTGCGAGGAGTGCATCCTCAACGACTTCTGCCCGTCGTCCAGCACGCTTCCAAAACACCGGGCGCGCGCTTCAAGAAGCTGACATACCTCTTGGGGGCACTCCCTGGCCTCCCCACCCCGTGGGTTGGGGAGGTGGGTCCCGCCGAAGGCGCGACCCAGAGGGGCCGTTCCCCCGCGTCAGCCTTTCGAATGAATCCCCGCCCCCCGGGTTGGGGAGAAAGCTACGAACATTTGTTCTATCATCGCCATGTGGCCGTCCCGGAGCCTCGCCTCGCCGACGTCGAGTACCTCGAGATCCAGTGCAAGTCCGCCCTCAACCCGGTCAAGGGGATGGGATTCGACTGGTCGCTGAATCCGTACACCGGCTGCGAGCACCGCTGCGCGTTCTGCTACGTCCGTGCCTTCGAGCGCCGGGCGGACCGGCCCTCCGACGACCGCTACGGGCGCACGGTCCGCGTCAAGGTCAACGTCGCCGGCGTGCTGCGCAGTGAGCTGTCACGCAAGTCCTGGCGGAAGGAGCCCGTCGTCATCGGCGCGGCCACCGATCCCTACCAGCCGGCGGAGGGTCGCTTCAAGCTGACGCGCCAATGCCTGCAGGTGTTGCGCGATTTCTCCAACCCCACCGCGATGATCACACGCGGTCCCATGATCGTCCGCGACCTCGACGTCTTGACCGAGCTCGCGCGGCGCGCCCAGCTCCACATCACGTTCAGCATCCCCACGGTCGACGACGACATCTGGCGGCGCACCGAGCCGGGTACGGCGCATCCAAAGCAGCGGCTGCGCGCCATCGAGAAGCTGGTCGGCGCTGGCATCGACGTGGGGGTGGGCATGGCCCCCATCCTCCCGGGCCTGTCGGATCGTCCTGACCGCCTCGAGGCCGTGGTCAAGGCTGCACGAGCCGCGGGCGCTACCGGGTTGTGGGCCGGCATGCTGCACCTCAAAGACGGGACCCGCGAGCACTTCATGTCCGTGTTGACCAAGCACTGGCCGGAGCTGGTGCCCCGCTACGAGCAGGCGTATCGAGATCGCGCCTACCTGCCGCCGGCCTTCGGCAAGCCGACGATGAACGCCGTGGCGCAGCTCCGAGCCGTGCACGCGGTCGCGGACCGGCGCCGGACGATCCTCGAGCCCCCGCCGCCACCGGAACAACTCTCCCTTCTGAACTAGCTGCACTAGGATTTCGCACATGCGGAGTCCGATCGACGTGCTGTCGGGAAGAATCGGCGGTTTCACGAAGGCCGAGATCGCCCGCCGGACGGTGCCCTGCTACAAGCACGTCATCGAAAAGGACGGCGAACAGCTCTCGCTCTGCATGCTCGTCGACTCGGGCAAGCTCTATCGGCTCCCTGACGACGGACTCAAGGGCATCAAGAGCCTCGCCATCAAGGCGCGCTATCTGCGCGGCGAGATGGAGCACCTCCGCCTACGTGAGTTCCAGCCTGGACTGTGCCGCTATGTCGACCGAGCAGAAAAAGCCGGCTGAATCACTCGTCCAGGGGCTCCTCGCGGAGAGGCGCGAGCTGAAAGTCCAGCTCGAGCGCGCGCGCATGGAGCTGGCCGAGACCCGCGAGGGTTCCTCGGGACCAGATCCGAGGTTGAAAGAGCTAGAGGCCGAGGTCGAGCGCCTGCGGCATCAGCTGGCCGCGGCTCGGGCCGACGCGAACGTTCTGCGCGAGGAGCGGGACGAGCTCCGAGCGGGCATCGAGAAGGCCCTGGAGCAGATCGCGGACCTCTCAGCGGACGCCTGAAAAGAGAAGAGGCCCCGCCGACGCGAGGCCTCCAACGAGGTTACAGGGGACGTGATTACTTGGCCCAGCTCTCCACCATCGGCACGTATGTCGCTGCGAGCGGGCCGAGGACCGGGTAGTTGACTCGTGCGCCGTTGGCCTGAAGGGCCATGATCAGCCCGATCAGCCAGATCACAAACCAGACCACCCACCAAAGCAGGATCAGGACTCCAAGCACTCCGTTCGTGACGAGGGCGAGGACCCAGAGAACGATGTAGACGACGAGGGCGGCGCCATGGATGATCGTGGCCTCGGCGGCGTTGTACTTGACGTCGGGGTCGTCCTTGCCAACGAAAAGAAAGATCAGGCTCCCGATGGGTGGTAACAAGGCCCAGGCGAGAATCGTGTAAAGGTTCTTGTTGCTTCCCACAGCGCTCGGCCCACCAGTGGGAGCCGGCTGTCCTGGAGGCGGGGGCGGGATCTGCGACATGGAAACCCTCCTGCAAAAGCTGATCGGTGCGCGCCGATTATGGGTCGGTGGCCCTCAAAACGCCATAGCCTCGGACGATCGTCGGAAGCGTGATTGCGGTCGAACCCTACTCTGCTAGTCTCGCGGCGAGATGACCGATTCTGGTCAAGCCCCGAAAACTCCGCCCGACCCGCAGCCGCCCACGGTGCCCGACTGGGCGCCCACGCAAACTCCGGTTTCTGCGGCGCCGCCGACGGCGCCGGCCCCCGATCCATACGCGGTCGAAGCCACGATGCGCCTGATCCCAGTCCAGCACATCCCCCCGCTGGCGGAACAAGCGTCACCGGCGCCGACCGAGCGGCGAATCGGCAAGTACATCATCAAAGGCGAGCTCGGTCGGGGCGGGATGGGCGCGGTCTATCTGGCCGAACAGCCCGGACTTGGTCGTGAGGTTGCGATCAAGGAGCTCATCCTGTCCGCGGTCGCGGATCCGACTGCCCTGAAGCGATTCATGCAGGAAGCCCAGGTAATGGCCCGAACCAGCCACCCCAACCTCGTGCAGGTCCACGACCTAGAACAGATCGGGGACGCGAACTACATCGTGCTCGAGTTCGTGCGCGGGAAGTCGTTGCGAGACCGCATCAGCCAGGGCACGCTCCCTTTGCCGCAGACCTTCGCGGTGATGCATGGAGTGCTGCAGGCGCTCGACTATGCGCACAAGCACGCGATCGTTCATCGCGACATGAAGCCGGAGAACGTCTTGATGTCCGAGGAAGGCGATGTCAAGGTCGCCGACTTCGGCATCGCCCGCCTCACCGACGATTCCGGCGCCGGCTCGACGGTCACCAAGACCGGCACGACGGTCGGTACGCCGCAGTACATGTCTCCGGAGCAGGTTGCCTCGAGCAAGGTGGACGGACGTAGCGACCTCTACTCGGCCGGGATCATGTTCTACGAGCTCGTGGTCGGGCAGCCGCCTTTCACCGCGTCCGAAGCGGACGGCCCCTTCACGCTGATGGCCAAGCACGTACAGGCGCCGCCCAAGCCCCCGTCGGTGTACAGGCCCGGGCTGGATATGGGCCTCGAAGAGGTGATCCTCAAGTCCCTGTCGAAGCGCCCTGAAGAGCGCTATCAGTCGGGGCAGGAATTCGACGATGCGATGTCCCGCGTCGCGGACCGCCTGTGTCCAGGCTGGCAGCGAAGCCTGCTGCCGGGCGCGGATCTCGCGAAGATGGTGCCGGGCGGCGCGCCCTTACCCGGGGCAACCCAGGCCGTCGCCGGCATGCCCGTCATGCCCGCCTCACCCATGCCCGCCCAGCCCGTTCAGTCCGTGTACAACCCGACGCCGCCCGTCCGGCCCGTCGCCAAGAAAAGCGCGGGCTGTCTGGGCGTCATCGCCGGCGCCCTCGGGCTGGTTCCGCTGCTGTGGGCCCTGGCGGTGGCCCTACTGCACTAGGAAGCCGGACCCGACTCCTGCGCCGCCTGACCCGCGAGCGCCTCTTGCGCCTCGGTGCCCACCAGGATCTCTTTTGCCTCAGCGTTCCCGGCCGCCAGGATCGACTTCTGCGTGTACTGCTGCGCAAACTCTTGGTGGGCCTGGGTCGCGAGCTCTGTCGGGAACTGCACCCACGGAGACGTGGGGGTTTCCCGGATCGCCACCACCTGGTAGATCCGAAACGTCTCCGCCGACTTGCCCTTCAGCTGCACACCGGGGACAAGATCGACCGCGATGTAGTCCTTGCACATGTCGTAGGTCGGTTGGCCGATGAGCAGGTGGAAGGCCGGCGCATTGGCGCAGAACCTGGCCGCGGTGTTGACCGTGTCGCCCAGGGCGGTGTACTGCAGACGGCTGCGTGAGCCCATCATGCCGACGACCGCAGGCCCGGTGTTGACGCCGATCCCCCACCGGACCGGTGGCAGTCCTTTGGCGAGAAGCCGCTGCTGCAGCTCGGGCGCGCGATTGATCAAGTCGTAAGCACAGCGCACTGCCAGCAGGGCGTGGTTTTCCTGGAGCCGGGGAGCGTTCCAGAACGCCACGATCTCGTCGCCGACATATTTGTCGACCGTCCCGTCCCAGGTGAAGATGGTCCCGCTCAGGTGATCGAGGTACATCTGCACCACCTCGGTGACGTCGTGCGCCGACATCGACTCCGACATCGACGTGAATCCACGAATGTCGACGAAGAGCAAGGTCAAGTCGCGGCGCTCGCCGCCGCGCATGATGTCGGCGACGCCCCCACGCGTCTTGGCCAGCTGCGTCACGATCTCCGGCTTCAGGTATTGGCCGAAGAGCAAGGTCACCTTCCGCCGCTCACGGTCCTCGTAGAGGACTCGGTAGGCGGTGACACCCGAATAAGTGAGACCCATGGCCAGCCACGGGTGAAACAGGTCGGGGACGAAGCTGC
>DMCH01000095.1:0-13495 GCA_003446775.1 Chloroflexota bacterium | reverse complement strand
AGGATCACCAGGGCGATCGCCCATGCCGGCTCACGAGTCAGCAGCTTCGAAGGGCTGCCCGGCGCCGGCACCGCGTAGTCGAACATCTGGACCACATTCGCGTGCAGCTCGACACCCGCCATCGGCAGCGTGCCGTTGCTGCCGGCGCTCGTCGTCACAAGCTGCGAGTCGTTGACGCCTGAGAGGTTGTAGGCGCCAATCAGCACGACACTGCCTTTGATGATGTCGGCCGGTACGGCACCGCTCACCACATCGCTGAAGCGCACGTACTGGCCGTTCTTCGCGTAGTTGCCGGGCGGTCCCGAGAAGTTGATGAGCGTGGCACCCGTGCCGTCGACCTGGGTGGACCAGATCGACCCGAATGCCGCTCGACCTCCCGACTCTTGAAGGGTCGCGCCAGTCGTGGGATCGGTGTTGGCCGCGCGGTAGGCGGCGAACGCGAAAGTGTCGATCACGGGCGTGGCGCACGTGCCAAGCGCGAAACACGCGGGCTGGACGAAGAGGGGCACCCGCCGGACCACGCCATCCGAGTCCAGCTGGAGGTCGGTCGAGGCCAGGATCACGTTCTTGATCGGCTGCTGGCATGGAGTCTTGGGATCCGGATTGCCGTCCATGCAGCGGAACGCCTTCAAGGGGATCTCATCGATACCGGATTCCGATTGCTGGATGACCTTGCCGTTGCCGGTGTCGAGCCCGCCGGCCGGATACGACAGGACGACCGGCACAGTGCTGTCCCGAAGGGCTCGGGCGAATTGGGCGTCACCCTGCCCGTCCCGGGCGTCCGGGAAGCTGATGTCGAAACCGACCACCGCCGCCCCGTCGTTCTCGAGGGTCTGCAGCGCAGAGGCGTAATCGCTGCGTGGCAGGGGGTACTGGCCGAGGGCCTTCACGCTCTGGTTGTCGATGCCGACGATGACGACCTTCTTGTCCGGGTCGGACGCCGAGACGAAACGGTCTTCCGGATGGACCGAGATGTTGACCAGGCAGCTCCCGGAGCGGCTGTCACATGCGACCTGCTGCGTGTACAGCCAGAAGATGGATCCGCTCAAGGCCAGCGCGATGAGCACCGCGACGACGGTGCGGTACGTGTACCAGTAGCGGATGTAGCGGCCCAACTCTCGCGGGCCGGATCATAGCGCTCCGATTGCGGGGTTGTGGCACGATCCGACGGTGACTGTGAAAGTCGGTATCGCGGGGTGGATCGACAAATCGTTGATCGACTCCAGGCAGTTCTATCCGATGAACGCGAAGTCCTCGGAGGAGCGTCTCAATTTCTATGCCAGCCAGTTCTCCCTGGTCGAGGTCGACTCCACCTACTACGGCATGCCGAAGAAGGAGAACTCGGATCTATGGGTGGCGCGTACGCCGGCAGGATTCACGTTCGACGTCAAGTCGTTCTCGCTGTTCACCAACCACCCCACCAAGCCGATGGCCCTGCCGAAGGACATCCGCGACCAGCTGCCGGAGAAGCTGCGCGAAAAGAACATCTACCTCGAGCAGATGCCGCCGGAGCTCGTGGACGAGTCTTGGGACCGCTTTCGTGACGCGCTCGAGCCGCTGCGCGCTGCCGGCAAGCTGGGAGCCGTCTTCTTCCAGTTCCCGCCCTGGTTTCTGCCCTCGTCGCGCTCGCTCGCATATGTCGAGCAATGCCAGGAGCGCATGTTCGGGTTCCAGGTCGCAGTCGAGTTCCGCAAGCCGGAGTGGATGGACGCGCGACACCTCGAAGGTACGATCGCGTTCTTGCGGTCGCGCGACATTCCACTCGTCGCGGTCGATGTGCCGCCCGGCCACAAGACGAGCATGCCGCCGGTCTACGACGTGACCTCCTCGAAGCTCGCCGTCGTGCGGTTCCACGGTCGCAACCACGACACGTGGGACCTGAAGGGCGCTCCCCCGAACCTACGCTTTCGCTACGACTACAAAGATGAAGAGCTCACGGAATGGGTGCCGCGCATCAAGGAGATGGAGAAGTCGGCGAAGGAGGTGCATGCCCTCATGAACAACAACTACTCCAACTATTCGGTCAAGAACGCCAAGCAGCTCGAGAAGCTTCTCGAGGCCTGGCAGAAGTAGCTGGCCTCCCCACCACGTGGGGAGGTGGCGCGCAGCGCCGGTGGGGGGATTCGAGAACGCATCAGGGCTTCGACGGAGGAAGGCCCCGGCCACTGAGGCCAGGAGACGCGAGCCGGCGCGCCTCGCCCATGCTGTGGTCGACCAGCCCTCCGAAGACGGGCTCGGTCAGGTGCACTAGTCGATACGGAGCTACGATCGCGTCCCGACGCGGAAAGCGAGCGGTGCGAACGATGAGCCTGGCCACCCACGAGGCCGAGTACTGCGGGCCGATGGGTGCCTCGGTGTGGTCGAAGAATTCTGTTTTGGTGGAGGCGGGATAGACGACGCAGACCTTCACGCCGGTCCCGGAGAGCTCGCCGCGCAGCGCGTGGGAGAGGCCGACGACGGCATACTTCGTCGCCGAGTACACCGCCGAGTACGGGGCGGCCCTGAACCCGACCACCGACGCGACGTTGATGATCACGCCCCGGCGCCGTTCCAGCATCGGCGGGAGCGCGGCCTGTGTGCATGCGATGACGCCCGCGAGATTTGTCGCCAGCAGCTCCTCGACTTTCTCCTCGGGCATCTCATGCAAGCGGCCCATCCAGCCCAGGCCGGCGTTGTTGACGAGGACGTCGATGCGTTCGTGATCGCGCAGCGCGGCCGCGACGAACGCACGCGCGTCGGCGTTGCGGCCGACGTCCAGCCGTCGCGTGCTCACATCTGGGGCTCCCTTCTGCCGGCATTTCTCCGCGACGGCGTTCAGGCGATCGAGGCGCCGCGCGCCCAGAGCGAGTCGCGCTCCCTTGCGCGCAAACTCCAGCGCCGTCGCCTCGCCGATGCCGCTCGACGCGCCGGTGATGGCCACCACCGCCCCCTTCAGTCGCATGCCGAGTCAAGCTTAGGGTCGGCTTAGAATCGGGGCGTGAAGGCGCTGACTTTTCAAGGCAAGGGCCAGGTCAAGCTCGTCGACGTCCCCAAGCCGTCGATCAAGAATTCGGGCGACGTCTTGGTCAGGATCACGCTCGGCGCCGTGTGCGGTACGGACCTGCACGTCTACCACGGGTACATACCGATGAACCCGGGCGAGCTGCTCGGCCATGAGTTCGTCGGCGTGGTAGAAGAGATCGGCGCCGAGGTTAAGCGTTTCAAGCCAGGCGACCGGGTGGTCGCCAGCTTCTTCACCTCCTGCGGCCAATGCGCTCTCTGCCGCAAGGGCTGGTTCAACCAGTGCGTAAACAAGGCGACCTTCGGCATGGGGGCGAACGCCGGCGGCCTGGGCGGCGCCCAAGCCGAGTACATCGTCGTTCCGCTTGCCGACCATTCGATGGAGCCGATCCCCGCCGGAATGTCGGATGAACAGGCCATATTCGTCGGCGACATTCTGGCCACCGGCTACTTCGGAGCCGAGCGCGCCGAGATCACGCCAGGGGATTCGGTGGCGGTGATCGGCGCGGGCCCGGTCGGGCTCATGGCGACGATGTGCGCGAGCCTGTTCGGGCCGGCTCGCATCTTCGTGGTCGACATGGTCCAGTCCCGGCTCGAGACGGCAAAGGACCTCGGCGGCATCCCGATCAACGCGTCTCAGGGCGAGCCGGTGGAAGCCATCCAGGCCCAGACGGGCGGCATCGGCGCGGACGCCAGCATCGAGTGCGTGGGCTTGCTGTCAGCGGTCGACACCGCGATTCGATGTGTGCGCGGCGGCGGCACCGTCTCCATGGTCGGCGTGCCCAGCGCGGTGATCGGCGACTTTCCCTACATGCGGGTCTGGAGCAAAGCGCTGACCTTCCGGGCCGGCTACTGCAACGTCCAGGCGTACATGACGATCCTGCTGGACCTCATCGCCGCCGGTCGCCTCAAGCCCGACGCCATCATCAGCCACCGCATGAAGCTCGATGACGGCGAAGAGGCTTACCGCATTTTCGACGCCCGCGAAGCGACCAAAATCGTATTGAGACCTTAGTGGAGCTCTAGGCCGGATTCATTCCGGCCGTCCCCCAGCGTGCACCTACCAATCGCCACCCAGCGTCGCCGAGGAGAGGTGGGAGCTCGCGGGGGAGGACATCTGTCCTCCTCCGCGCTGAAAATCGTACTCACGCCGTAGAGTGGCGCCCGGAATGGCGGGCCGATATGACGTCATCGTGGTGGGCTCAGGCTCCGGGGGCGGCGTGGTGGCCAGCCGGCTGAGTGAAGATCCGCGAGTCAAGGTGCTTCTGCTCGAGGCCGGGCCCGACCCGGGCAACCATGTTCCCGACTCTGTTCGCTACGTCCAGCGTGGCAGCGGCGTCGACGAATACGACTGGAACTACCTCGATGGCCAGACACGCGGCGCGGTGCCCCGCGGCCGCATCCTCGGCGGCAGCTCTGCTGTCAACGCGAGCTTCGCGTTCCGTGGGCAGCCTGAGGACTACGACGGCTGGGCCGCGCGCGGTGCACCGTCGTGGAGCTGGGAACAGTGCCTCCCCTACTTCCGAAAGCTGGAGGCGGACCGCGAGTTCGGCGGGCTGCCCTACCACGGGAATTCGGGCCCGATCCATATCGAGCGCGAGCCTTTGAACGAATTCCAGCAGCATGTCAGAGCCGCCTGCCTCGAGCTGGGCCATGCGGACATTGACGACCTGAACCGGCCTGGCGCGGTCGGGGTCGGGCCGCTGCCGAGGAACGTGAAAGACGGACAGCGGCAGAGCACGCTGCTGACCTACATCGCCGCGGCGCGTCCGCGGCCGAACCTCACGATCCAGGCAGACACTCTGGTCGACTCGCTGATCATCCGAGACGGGCGCGCGGCCGGAGTGCGTCTCGCGGGCGGCGACGTCATCGACGGCGGCCGGGTCGTCCTCGCGGCGGGCGCCTACAACTCGCCGCAGATCCTCCATCGGACTGGGGTCGGCCCTCGCGAGGTTCTCCGGCGGATCGGCGTCGACACGGTTCTCGAGCTGCCCGGCGTGGGCGAGAACCTGCTCGACCACGTCTCCTCATTGATCGTGCTAGATGTGGGTCGACCGCCTGCTCCGGGTCTGTTCCCGATCGGCCCAACACTGAAGCTACGAACCGCCCCAGATCTAACGGTGGACGACGTCAAGTTCACACACGTCTTCGGCGAGATCTTCTCGATGCCAGGCTTGAACGGCTTCTACATCGAGATCAGCAATTGCGAATCACAGGGCGTCGTCCAGGCGGTCTCCCTCGACCCGCGCGCAGCGCCTCAATTCGACCACCGCTACTTCTCCGACCCGAGAGACCTGGACCGCATGGTGGGCGCGGCGAAGGTCGCATTCGAGGTGGCGAAGGTCATCGCCGAGAGCGTGAAGTGCGATGTGCTCTTACCCGATGCTGAGACTGCCGGCGACGACGAGGCGCTACGCCGCCATTTCCTCGATTTCCACGCGACCGATTACCACCCGTCGGGAACGCTCCGGATGGGGTCGGATCACGACGAGATGGCGGTCGTCGACGATCACTGCCGGCTCCGCGGGATCGAGAACCTCTACGTCGCCGACGCCTCGGTCATGCCCACCGTACCGAGGGCGAACATCAATCTGCCGACGATGATGATCGGCGAGCGTGTGGCGGAGTTCGTGCGCACCGACCTCTAGGCCAAGCCCTCAGTCGGGCTCGCTTCCGTGGTCCAAAGCCATCAGGTAGCCCCGCGCGCGCTCGCTGAGCGGGTAGCGCTTCTCGAGCTCCCTGAAGGCAGGCCCGTGGTCGCTATGCTCCAGGTGCGCCATCTCGTGCACCAGCAGGTAGTCGAGCACCCACTCCGGCAGCGCGGCGGCGCGCGAGGCGATGCGAATGGCGCCCGACGTGAACGTGCAGCTGCCCCAGAGATGCGACATATCCGCGAACGCGATGGACGTCCACCGCAGCCTGCCGCCGAAGTGCCGCTCGTTGAGCAACGTCGCGCGGCTGGCCAACCGGGCGTCGGACGGCCGCGACCTCTCGACCCGCCGCTGCAGGCGCCGGCTCATCACCTCCGCCCACCTCAGCCGTTCGGCCTGCGACATCCAATCGGGCACAAGCAGCTCGAGGACGCCCGCCCGCAGCCGCGCGGCGACCGTCCGGCGGCGCCTGCGGGTGGCGACGATGCGAATAGGAGGCGGAAATGCGCTGGCGGGACTGTTCAAAGGCGTTGTGCTCCGATGTTGCTGGGACGGGTGTTGAGGGCGATTCTAAGCGCCGCTCGGCAGGCCTGGTAACCCAGTTTGTTAAGCGCGTTTTCCGGGACGCCCTACTAGCATTGCGACCGTGCCCAGAAGCCTCGTGATCGGAAACGGCAACGTGCTGGTTGGCTTCGATGCCAACTATTCGGTTCGCGACATTTACTTCCCGAGGGTCGGGGACGCCAACCAGACCATGGGCAACGTCTGCCGGACCGGCTTCTTCATCGACGACCGCTTCGCCTGGCTCGACAACCCCGCCTGGGAACGCCAGCTCGGCTACGTGGAGGATTCGCTGGTCACCGACGTCACGCTGAAGCACACCACTCTCGGGATCACCGTCAAGTTCGCGGATTTCGTCGACCTCGCGCGCAACTGGTTTATCCGCAACGTCGAGATCACGAGCCCCGCGGGCTTCAAGGTCGGACGTGTCTTCTTCCACTACGACTGGTACATCGAAGGTTCGGACATCGGCAACACGGTCGCCTACGACCCTCGACATCGCGGCGTGATCGCCTACAAAGGCAATCGCTACTTTCTCGTCGGTGGCGTGGTGACAGGCACTGAGTTCGGGATCGACACCTGGGCCAACGGCAAGAAAGGCAACGGGCTCGCCGGTACGTGGGTCGACGCCGAGGACGGCGTGCTCGGCCGCAACCCGATCGAGCAGGGATCGGTCGACTGCACTGTCGGCTTCGACTTCGGACCGGGCGCCGCGGGCGAGTCGCGAACCGTCACACATTGGCTGTGCATGGGCGCGCGCCTGAGCGAGGTGTCGACGTTCGGACAGGACCTGATCATGGGCCGCGGGCCTGCCGTCTACCAGGGACGCACGAAGACGTACTGGCAGGTCTGGTGCGAGAAGGATCACCGTCACATCGACGAGGAGCTTGGCGCCGACGTCACGCAGCTGTACCGCCGGAGCATTCTCACGGCGCGAACCCACGCCGACAACCACGGCGCCATCATCGCCGCGACCGACTTCGACATCACGAAGTTCGCACGCGACACGTACGCGTACGCATGGCCGCGCGACGGCGCGCTGGTCGCTAACGCCCTCGATCGCGCCGGGCACGAGGACGCCACGCGGCAGTTCTTCACGTTCTGCCAGGAGTCGCTGGTGGAAGAGGGCTTCTTCCTGCACAAGTACACGCCGTACGGCAATCCGGGAAGCTCATGGCTCCCCTGGGTGGACGCTCGCGGGGCGCGCACCCTGCCGATCCAGGAGGATGAGACGGGGCTGGTCCTGTGGGCGCTCTGGCAGCACTACAGGATTCACCGCAATCTCGACTTCGTCGTCGACCTGTACACGTCGCTGATCGTCCCGGCGGCCGACTGGATGGTCACCTACGTCGACCAGCGCAATGGCCTGATCCAGCCTTCGTGGGATCTATGGGAAGAGCGGTGGGGGGTGCACGCATTCACCGTGGGCGCGGTCTGGGGTGGGCTCGATGCAGCGCGGAGCTTCGCTGAGCTCTTCGGCGACGGGCCGGCCGCGATGCGCTACCGGGACGCCGCCGAGCGCCTGAAGGAGGCCGCCGACACACACCTCTACGCTGAGGAGCTGGGTCGATTTGCACGGCGGATCGCGGTCGAGGAGGACGGCACCATGACCGTGGACATGGTCATCGACAGCGCCATCTCCGGGCTGTGGCGATTCGGGATGTACGCGCCGGACGAGAAACGCATCGCCGAGACGATGGTCGCGATCTGCGACCAGCTCGCGAACCACGCGGCCGCCGGCGGGTTTGCGCGCTACAAAGACGATTACTACTTCAAGATCGAGTCCGACACGCAGAAGGTGCCGGGCAATCCCTGGTTCATCTCCACGCTGTGGATGGCGCAGTGGTACATCGCCGTCGCCAAGACCACGCATGACCTGAAGCCGGCGCGGGACATCATCAACTGGGTGGTGGCCCACCAGATCCCGGGCGGGCTGCTGTCCGAGCAGCTCGACCCCAACACCGGCGCGCCTCTCTCGGTGTCACCGCTGACCTGGTCGCATGCCGAGCTGATCGCCACCGTCGACGAGTTCTGCCGCAAGTCGGAGCGATTGCGGCGCTCGTCGCTTTCGACTGTTCCCCCGAAATCCGCGAGCTCCTGACCCTGCGTGGCCTGTAGGCCGGATTACTCCGGCCGTCCCCGATTCGTCCCCTTACCTGCCTGACGTGGCTGGGAGAAACATTCAGTAAATCCAAACAGCGGGAAAGAGAGCAGCGCGGCGTAGCCGCGCGATGAGAGGGAACCGGCAGGTTCCCTCTTATAACGTTCTACAGAGGTATGTTCCCGTGTTTGCGCGTCGGGCGCTCGACAGTCTTCCGCTGGCCGAGCTGCAATCCTCTGATCAATGCTCGCCGTGTCTCGGAGGGCTCGATCACGTCGTCGATATAGCCGCGCTCCGCGGCCACATACGGGTTGGCGAACCGGGCGGTGTACTCGGCGACGAGCTCCTTGCGCCGGGCGGCGGGATCCGGCGCCGCGGCCAGCTCTCGCTTGTACACGATGTTCACGGCGGCTTCGGGGCCCATGACTGCGATCTCGGCTGTAGGCCAGGCGAGGTTCAGGTCCGCGCCCATCTGCTTCGGCGACATGACCGTATACGCGCCACCGTAGTCCTTGCGCGTGATCACGGCAAGCTTGGGCACGGTGGCTTCGGCGTACGCGTACAGGAGCTTGGCGCCGTGCCTGATGATGCCCCCGTGCTCCTGGTCGCGGCCTGGGAGGTAACCGGGCACGTCGACGAAAGAGACGATCGGGATCCCGAACGCGTCGCAGAATCGTATGAATCGCGCGGCTTTGACTGACGCGTTGATGTCGATCGCGCCGGCCAGGACCTTGGGCTGGTTGCCGACGATGCCCACGACGTGCCCGCCCAGCCGCCCGAAGCCGACGATGATGTTCGGCGCGAAGAAAGGCTGGACCTCGAAGAACTCGCGGTTGTCGAGCACGCGCCCGACGAGCTCGCGCATGTCGTAAGGCTTGTTCGGCGCCTCGGGCACGATCGTCTGCAGCTCGGGGTCCGCTCGCTCGGGGTCGTCGGTGGTGGGCAGATACGGCGGCCGCTCTCCGTTGCTGGAGGGAAGATAGGAGAGAAGGCGCCTCACGCCCGCTGCGCACTCCTCCTCGGTCTTGGGCAGGAAATGCGCGACACCCGATGTCACGTTGTGCACATCGCCACCGCCGAGGTCTTCGAAGTTGACGTGCTCGCCGGTGACCACACGAATCACCTCGGGGCCCGTGATGAACATGTAACCCTGGCCGGCCACGATGAAGATGAAGTCGGTGATCGCCGGTGAGTACACCGCGCCGCCCGTGCACGGTCCGGCGATGATGCTGATCTGCGGGATCACGCCGGACGATTGCACGTTGCGGTAGAAGATGTCGGCATAACCGGCGAGGGCGACGACTCCTTCCTGGATGCGCGCTCCACCGGAATCGTTGATGCCGATGATCGGCACGCGGTTTCGCAGCGCCAGCTCCTGGACCTTGACGATCTTCTCGGCCGTGACCTCGCCGAGCGAGCCGCCGTAGACGGTCGCGTCATACGCGTACACCGCGACCGGGCGCCGGTCGATCTCACCGAAGCCCGCCACCACGCCGTCGCCGGCGATCCTCCTGTCCTCCATGCCGAAGCCCTGCGCGCGATGCGTGGCGAACAGGTCGAGCTCGACGAATGAGCTCTCGTCGAGCAGCATCTCGATGCGTTCGCGCGCGCTCGAGAGGCCCTTCGCGCGCCGCTTGTTCGCCGCCTCGTTCTCGGAATGCAGCGCCTGGTACCGGCGCTTTCGGTACTGGTTGATCTTTTGCTCCGAGACCGAGGCCGGAGCGCGCTCCGGGGCCTCGACAGCCTCGAGGGAGGGCGTGGTCCGGCGTACGGGCGACATGCTCTTTGGTCTGCGGGCGGCCATACCGCATATCGTAGGCGCGTGCCCGAGTTCGGCCCACCAAGCCAAAAGCTGGATCTGGACCACGCGATGACGCTGCGTCAACTGCGCACGTTCAGGGCCGTGGCCGACCTCAGCAGCTTCAGCCTCGCCGCCCAGCAACTGCGGCTAAGCCAGCCTTCTGTCTCGTACCAGGTCAAAGAGCTCGAAGAAGCGCTCGGCCTGCCTCTGCTCGACCGCCTCGGCAAGCGCGTGCAGCTCACAGAAGCGGGCACAATCCTCTACGGCTACGCGCGCCGCACGATGGACGTCCTCGACGAGGCGGCGGTGGCGCTGGAGGAGATGCGCGGGATCAAGCGCGGCAACCTCCGAGTCGGGGCGAGCACGACGGTCGGCATCTACATCCTGCCGGCCGCCCTCGGCGCATTCAAGAAGCTGCACCCCGGGCTCGTGATCTCACTTGAGATCGGCACCCGCGCACGGGTGCAGGAGCAAGTTCTGCGCAACGAGCTCGACCTTGCCGTGGTCGGGCCGGCCCTCAAGGACTCGGACCTCGCGATCCTCCCATTTCTCACCGACGAGCTCGTGGTCGTCGCGCCGGCCGGCCACCGCCTGGCGAGCAACGGCGGCCTGACCCTCAAGGATCTCAACGACCAGCCCTTCGTGATGCGCGAGGCGGCTTCCGGAAGCCGGTGGTCGCTCGAGAAGGCGGCAAGAAAGGCGGGCGCCAAACTGCAGATCGCCATGGAGCTGGGCTCCAACGGCGCCATCAAGCACGCGGTCGAATCAGGGCTCGGGCTGGCGGTTCTATCCCGTTATGCGTGTGCGCTGGAGCTGTCCAGCGGCCGGCTCGTGGAACTCGACGTCAGCGGCTTCCCAATCCGGCGTGACTGGCACATCGTTCACCTCCGCCGGCGCAAGCTGCCGGCCTCGGTGCAGGCGTTCATCGCCTTCCTCAAAGATTCCGTATGGCTGTCCAGCGTCGGCAGGCGCGGCCAGTCGCGGCCGCCCACCGACTAGGTGCAGGGCCTGCGCAGGGCCGCGGTCGACCTGTTCACGCGGCCCGCCTTTTACTGGGCGCTGGCCGCGGTGTTCTGGATCAGGGTGGTCGTGCTGACCGCTCTCGTGCCGCGGCGCCCCGACACCGAAGGGATGTGGGAGGGGGCGCATGCCTACCTCACCAACCCGGCCCACATGTATGACGCGGCGGCTGCTTATCTCGCGCGGTCCCACGTGATCGCGCCGCCAGGCACGCTTGACGCGTTCGTGAGCCCGCCCCCGGTGGCGGTCCTCGGCATTCCCATCGCGCTGCTGCCCAGGAATGTGGGCGTGCAGGTATGGACCGCGATCGACGTCGCCGCGCTGGTCGCGAGCCTCGTGCTGATTTACCTGGTGTTGCTTCCGCGGCACCGGCTGGCGGCTCCGATCTTCTGGCTCGTCGCGGCCTACTTTCCGCCGTTGTTCGCCGATGCCGTCGCCGGGCAGCGCGGCGGCATCTTGCTGCTGGGCGCGGCGGCTTCGATGTGGCTCGAGGGGAACCGGCCCTCACTGGCCGGCGCGGTCGGTGGGCTGGCTGCGGCCCTGAAGTATTTCCCGGCGGCCATGATCATCGGCCCGCGCTCCGCCCACCGCATCCGCTATGCGTTAAGCCTCGGCGCCGTCCTGGCGGCGGTCACCGTCGTGAGCTTCATTCCGCTCGGGGTCGGCGGCGCGTTGCATTACTACCAGCAGGTCTTGATCCCTTCGCTCGCCTCGCACAACTCCGACTGCGCTTACGACTCGGTGCGCACTCTTTTCACTCGCACCATCGGAGGCGAGACTTATCAGCAGCCGGCCGGCAACGGTTACATCGCGGTCACCTCGCCGATCCATCTTCCTGAGGTGGCGCTCTTGCTCTCCTATCTCAGCGCGATCTTGTTCGCCGGTGGTGCGGTATGGGCGGCATGGCGCAGCGGATGGAATCCGCCTTACGGCATGTCGCTCGGGTTTGCGCTGGGCGCGCTGATCCCCAACGAGGTGTGGCCGTACCAGTGGCTGCCCTTGCTGCCGTTGATTCTTCTGCTCGCGGTCCGGGCCCTCGAGCAGAGGCGGGCGCTGACGCTGACTCTCCTCGTCGTCTTCCTGCTCGGTTTCGTGCGGCAGCCGTGCGACCTCTTCTTTCCGAATCTTTGGACGCTCGCAGCGATCGCGATCTTCGCGTTGGGCGTGTGGGAGAATCGGCTCTTCCGCTCGGCCGGTTGATGGGGAGGATCACGAAGTGGCGCTCAACGCTCATGTCAGCTTCACGTGGGTCGGGCACGGGACCTGGAAAGTCCGCAGCGCAAAGTCGAAGGAGATCATTATCGACCCCTGGGTCATGGGCAATCCGGTGGCGCCCGAGGCCCTGAAGAAGGTTGACAAATGTGACCTCATGCTCATCACCCACGGTCATTTCGACCACATCCACGATGCGCTCGAGATTGCTAAAGCGACCAAGCCCAAGATCGTCAGCAACTTCGAGATCACGAGCTGGCTGGGATCCAAGGGCATCGAAGGCGACACTCTGATCGGCGGCAACCAGGGCGGCACCATCGACGTCGGCGGCATCAAGATCACGCTCGTCCACGCCGAGCACTCATGCGGCATTTCGGACGGCGCACAGATCGTGTACGGCGGTCAAGCGTGCGGGATGGTGATCGAGTTCGAGAACGGCTTCACCATCTACTTCGCGGGTGATACGGACGTTTTCGGGGACATGGCGCTGATCGCCGAGCTGAGCCATTTCGACGTCGCCTTCCTGCCCATCGGCGACTTCTACACGATGGGGCCCTCACGCGCCGCCAAGGCGGTTTCGCTCCTGGGCGTCAAAACCGTGGTGCCGATGCACTTCGGCACCTTCCCGCCGCTGATCGGCCGGCCGAGCGCCCTGCAGGAGCTGGTCGGGCCAAGCGTCGACGTCCTCGACATCAAGCCGGGCGACACCGTATAGCTCCAGCCGCCGCTTGTTCGGCCTGCTAGCGTGGTCGGCGTGAAGTTCCGCTATTCGCGGTGGGACGGCTCCCAGCGTCTCGATGACCTCGACGCGGGCGACGTCCTGGACGCCCTCTCCGACGACCTCATGAACTACGGCGACCTCAACGCCGCGCTGCAGCGCATGTTGCGCTGGGGCGCGCCGAACATGCCGGGCCTGGAACAGCTCCTCAAGCAGCTGCGGGAGGCGCGAGAGCGCGAGCTCGGCCGATACAACCTCGACTCCACCGTCGAGAAGCTGCGCCAAGAGGTGCAGGACGTCATCGACACCGAGCGCAGCGGTATCGACAAGCGTGTCAGCGAGGCCGCTACCCCGGAAGCCAAGAAGCTGCTGGACCGAATCGCCCGCCAGCGCCGCGAACAGCTGGATCGCCTCCCCGACGACCTTGGCGG
>DMCH01000094.1:23925-27092 GCA_003446775.1 Chloroflexota bacterium | reverse complement strand
ACCTCCACGTCGATCCGCATCACCTGGTCGAGGACGCCGGCATCCTGCTCGGCGAGGCGCTCTCCAAGGCACTGGGAGACCGGGCGGGCATCACGCGCTTTGCGTCGGCGTATGCGCCGCTGGACGAAGCCCTTGCGCGGGTGGTCGTCGACCTTGGGAAGCGCCCATACCTCTCGTACAACGTGCCCCTTCGGGGGCGTATCGGCACCCTGGAATCCGAGGTCCTGGAGGAGTTCTGGAAGGCCCTTTCGATTCACCTCGGGGCGACGATCCACGTCGATGTGATTCGCGGACGGAACCGGCATCACATCGCCGAGGCGACGTTCAAGGCGCTTGGGTTGGCTTTGCGCGAGGCCATGGCCGTACGAGGCGCCGGCGTCCCTTCTTCAAAAGGCCTGTTGGGATGATTGCGATCGTCGACTACGGAGTCGGCAACCTGCGCTCTGTCGAGCGCGCCCTCCTTCACGTAGGCGCGGAACCGAGACTCACGGCCGACGGCGACGAGCTGCAGCGGGCCGACGGCCTGGTGCTCCCGGGCGTCGGCGCCTTCGCTCCGGCATTGGAGAAGCTCACGGAGAGCGGAATCGGCCGGAGGGTGGTCGACCTGGCCAAAAGAGGGAAGCCTGTGCTCGGTGTGTGCCTCGGCTATCAGCTGTTGTTCGAGGAGTCGATGGAGCACGGCCGGCACCAGGGCCTCGGCTTGCTCGATGGTCGCGTGGTCAAGGTGACCAAAAGCACGCGACTACCTGTGATCGGTTGGTGCCGGCTCACGCTGGAGGACGAGTCGCCGCTGTGGCGCGGAATCGCGGACCGCTCGTACTTTTACTTCGTGCACTCCTACACGCCCGACTCGTCCCGCCACACGATCGCGTCGACCGAGCACTCGCCGGCGGCAGCGGCGGCACGCCTCAACGTGATGGGAACGCAATTCCATCCCGAGAAGAGCGGACCTGACGGTCTGCGCGTGTACGAAAACTTCGTGGCCCTCTGCGGATAAGCGTCACGTGCCTGCGAAACGCATAATCCCGTGCCTCGACGTCGATGACGGCCGCGTCGTCAAGGGCGTTCGCTTCCAGAACCTGCGCGACGCCGGCGACCCCGCGGAGCTGGCTGCCCTCTATGACCGCGAGGGGGCGGACGAGGTCGTCTTCCTCGACATCACGGCTTCCTCGGACCATCGCTCCATCCTTCTCGATGCGGTCGCGCGGACGGCCGACGAGGTTTTCATTCCGCTCACAGTCGGCGGCGGTGTGCGCAGCGTCGACGACATGGCCGAGCTCTTGACCCACGGTGCCGACAAGGTGTCGGTCAACACCGCGGCGCTCGCCGATCCCGATCTGCTCAGCCGCTGCGCCGAGGTGTTCGGATCCCAGTGCGTCGTGCTGGCGATCGACGCGAGGCGACGGGCCGACCGTCCGGGCTGGGAGGTGTTCAGCCATGGGGGCCGGCGCGCTACCGGCAAGGACGCGGTGGAATGGGCCGTCCTCGGTGAGCGGTTGGGAGCGGGGGAGATACTGCTGACCTCGATGGACAACGACGGAGTTCAGGACGGTTATGACCTGGCCCTGCTCAAGGCGGTCAGCTCCGCGGTGCGCCTTCCGGTGATCGCTTCGGGCGGCGCCGGCACAGCTGCGCACATGTACGAAGCCCTGACCGCGGGCGGCGCGGAGGCCGCGCTGGCCGCATCGATCTTCCATTTCGGAGAGCTGTCGATCCGCGCTGTCAAGGAAGACCTGGCGGCTCGCGGGCTCGAGATCAGGCGATGAAACCAGACTTCTCCAAGGGGCTCGTGCCTGCTGTGGTCCAGGACGTGGATACCGGCAAGGTGCTGATGCTTGCGTACATGGACGAAGAGGCGTGGACGAAGACGCGGGAGACCGGGACGGCCTGGTTCCATTCGCGCACCCGCGGCCTGTGGGAGAAGGGAGGCACGTCGGGAAACCTCATGGAGGTCATCGAAACCCGGCTCGATTGCGACACGGACGCGGTGCTGCTGCGCGTGAAGCCCGCCGGTCCCGCCTGCCACACCGGGGCCGAGTCGTGCTTCTTCAACGAACCCGACTGACTCAGTCTTTCTACCCGCCCTGGCCTCCCCACCACGTGGGGAGGTCGGCCCGCGCGCGCAGCGCGCCGGCCGGGTGGGGAGACTGGAGCTTTGCAGGCCAGCATATTTATGCACGCACTTTGTATACTCATGCATCCATGAGCGCGAAGGTGAAAGCCGCGGTGGCCGGAGCCAATGGCTATGCGGGCATGACCCTGGTCAACCTGCTCGCGCGCCATCCGAGCGTCGAGCTGCGGCAGCTGACGTCGCGCTCGTTCGCCGGCAAGCCGTTCGAGTCGGTTTTCCCGCTTCTGGATCTGAGAGGCGAATTCATCACCGATCCTGACCCGGCAGGAATCGACGTCGTATTCAGCTGCCTGCCACACAACGTTGGGGCGGCGAAGGCCGGGAGTTGGCTCGAGGCGGGGGCCAGGGTCATCGACATGAGCGCCGACTTCCGGCTCAAGGATGCGAGCCAGTACCCGAAGTGGTACCGACAGGAGCATCCGGCGCAGGCGCTGCTCGCGAGGGCCGTGCTCGGCCTTCCCGAGCTGCACGAACGGGAGCTGGTCGGAGCCGAGCTGATCGCGGTGCCAGGCTGCTACTCGACCGCTGCGATCCTCGCGCTCGCTCCGGCGGTGGCGGCCGGCCTGGTCGGCTCCGACATCATCGTCGACGCCAAATCGGGCGTCAGCGGGTCGGGCAGGTCGCCGTCGGTGGGCGTCCACTTCAGCGAGGTCAACGAGTCACTGGGCGCCTATGCCATCGAAGGCCACCGCCACCTGCCCGAGATGACACAGGAACTGGGGGCGCTAATTGGGAATCTCGATTCCCCCCACACCGCCGCTGCGCGGCGGAGCTCCCCGCGTGGCGGGGAGCCCAGGCTCCAGATCACGTTCGTGCCTCACCTAGCGCCCATGACGCGCGGAATTCTGGCCACCTGCTACTTCGACCTCAAGGGATCGCTAGCGCAACTGCAGGACGCTTACCGTGAGTTCTATACGGGCCAGCCCTTCACCCGCGTGATCCAGCAGAGCCCGACCACCAAGCTCGCAAGCCACTCCAATCTCTGCCTGGTCAACGTGTCGGCGCAGAACGACAAGGCCGTCGTGACGGCCGCGCT
>DMCH01000094.1:10208-23636 GCA_003446775.1 Chloroflexota bacterium | reverse complement strand
CCGATCCAGTGGCCGTGACGTATGCGCGCGGATTCCGCGCCGGCACCGCCGCCTGCGGCATCAAGGCGTTCACGGCCGGGGCAAACGCGATCCCGACCGGCCAGCGCGACGACCTCGTCGTCATTCAATCCTCCAATCTCTGCGACGCCGGCGGGGTTTTCACAACCAACAAGATCAAGTCCGCGTCGGTGGTCATCGACGAGCTGCACCTACAGCACAACCGCGTGCAGGCCCTCGTTGTCATCTCCGGCAACGCCAACGCTTGCACGGGCGCGCAGGGATTCAAGGACGCGCTGCAAATGGCGAAGCTGACAGCCGACAAGCTGGACCTCGACCCCGATCAGGTGCTGGTGGGCACGACCGGCGTGATCGGGCGGTACCTGCCCATGAATGCGGTCAAGGCCGGCATCACGTCGGCCTGTGCAACGCTCAGCCCTGAGCATGGGCTCGAGGCCGCGCGAGCGATCATGACCACGGACACGGTGCCTAAGACCGCCCATACAGAGATCGAGATCGGCGGCCGGACCGTGAGGGTGGGCGGGATGTGCAAAGGGTCCGGGATGATCCACCCCAACATGGCGACGATGCTGGCCTACATCACCACCGACGCGGCCGTCGAACCCGGCCTGATGGCGAAGCTGGCGAGGCCGGTCGCCGACCGCAGCTTCAACCAGGTCACGATCGACGGCGACAGCTCGACCAACGACACGTTCCTTCTGCTCGCCAACGGCGCCGCGGGCAATGCGGCCGTGCGCCAAGGCACGTCCGATGCGGAGGCGCTGGAGGCTGCGATCGTTGACGTCGCTCGCGAGCTCGCGCGGGCGATCGCGCGCGACGGCGAGGGTGCGACCAAGATGATCGCGGTCCGCGTCCAGGGCGCGGAGTCCGACCAAGAGGCCAGAACCGCAGCCCGCGCCGTCGCCTCGTCGAGCCTCGTCAAGACCGCCGTGCACGGGGGCGACCCCAACTGGGGCCGCATCGTTTGCGCGCTCGGTTACAGCGGGGCCGAGCTGGCCCTCGACCGCCTGCACCTGAGCATCGGCGGCCTGGTGGTGTTCGAGCGAGGCGCGGGCGTCGACGTCGACCTCTCGGCCGTGCGGCGCGCATTCGAGCAACCGGAGATTGAGATCGTGGCCACGCTGGGCCTGGCCGGCGGGCACGCCGAGGCCTGGGGTTGCGATTTATCGGAGGAGTACGTGCGGATAAACGCGGAGTACACGACATGACATTGACAGTCGAAGAGCGTGCCAAGGTCCTGGTCGAGGCACTGCCGTACATCAAGCGATTCCACGGCCAGATCGTCGTGGTCAAGGTGGGTGGCAACGCGATCGAGCAGGCTCGGGACGAGACCCTGCTCGACATCGTGCTGCTCCGCTACGTGGGCATGCAGCCGGTGCTCGTGCATGGGGGCGGACCGGAGATCACGGCTATGAGCGAGCGTTTGGGTCTCAAGGCCGAGTTCAAGAACGGGCTGCGCATCACCGACGACAAGACCATGGAGGTCGTGAAGATGGTGCTCACCGGCAAGGTGAACCCCGACATCGTCGGCGCCATCATCCGGCTCGGCGGCCAGGCGGTCGGGATGAGCGGCGAGGACGGCCCCAGCATCATCGCGGAGCCTCTCGGGGAGGGGATGGGGTTCGTGGGCCGAGTGACGCAGATCAACGGCGAACCGATCACAGCGCTGCTGGGGCGCGGCTACATCCCAGTGATTGCATCCATCGGGCTGGGTTACGACGGCCACGCTTACAACATCAACGCCGACACTGTCGCGGCCGAGATTGCGGTGGCTTTGGGCGCCGCCAAGCTGATCCTGCTCACCGACGTTCCGGGCGTTCTCGGCGTCGACGGCAATGTCGTCGCGGTCCTGACACGCGAGGATGCGATACATCGGATCGACGCCGGCGAGGTCACGGGCGGAATGATCCCCAAGCTCGAGGCATGCCTGCGATCACTGGACAGCGTGCCGTTTGCGCACATCGTCGACGGCCGTACCCCTCATGCACTTCTGCTCGAGCTTTTCACCGAGTCGGGCATTGGGACGATGGTCACGCCGTGAGCGAGTTAACGACCAGGGTTGGCGAAATCTGCGAGCAACCGTATTCTGGCCGCCGCACAAAGTCCCCCCAAACGGGTGGGTGGGGGTTAGTGGACGGATGAAGAAAAGGACGCGTCCTTTTAAGACTGGCCCGAGGGGATGCCAGTCGTGACCACGCCCGAGCTCGCCGACAGGTACCTCATGCAGGTCGGCCGGCGGTTGCCGGTCACATTCGTGCGCGGCCAGGGCTGCCTCGTCTATGACGACGCCGGCAACGAATACCTCGACCTCGTCGCCGGGATCGCGGTCAACCTGCTGGGCCACGCCCACCCGGAGGTCGCCGGCGCCATCGCCAACCAGGCCAAGACACTCATCCACACGTCGAACCTCTACTTCACCCAGCCCCAGGTCGAGCTCGCGCGTCGCCTGGTCGAGCTGTCGTTTCCGTCTCGCGTCTTTTTCTGCAACTCGGGCGCCGAGGCCAATGAGGCCGCGATCAAGATCGCCCGCAAGTGGGGCACCCGCAATCGCGCCGGCGCGCACGAGATCATCACGACCCTCGGCTCGTTTCATGGCCGCACCCTGGCGACGGTCACGGCCGGTGGGCAGCCCAAATACTCGGACCCGTTCAAGCCCCTGCCCGAAGGTTTCGTGCACGTCCCCTACAACGACCTGGACGAAATCAAGGCTGCGACCAGTGCGCGCACCGTCGCAGTGATGCTCGAGCCGGTCATGGGCGAGATCGGCGTGGTGCCGGCCAAGCCGGGTTACCTCGCCGGCGTGCGCAGATGGTGCGACGACCAGGGCTTGCTGCTCATCCTGGACGAGGTGCAGACCGGTCTGGGCCGCACCGGCCGGTGGTTTGCGCACCAGCACCACGGCATCACGCCGGACGTGATGACCCTCGCCAAGGGGCTGGGCGGAGGCGTCCCGATCGGCGCCTGCCTGGCCGCGCCCAAGGCAGACGTCTTCGAACCGGGCGATCACGGGTCAACGTTTGGTGGCAACCCGCTCGCATGCGCGGCCGCGCTGTCGGTGCTGAACGTCATCGAGCGCGATGGACTCGTGGGGCACGCAGCCGAGATGGGAGAGATGTTGAACGCCGCGATCCATGGTCTCGGCGGCAAGGAAGTACGCGGACTCGGCCTCATGCAGGCGGTCGAGTTCGCGGAACCGCGAGCCAAGGCATTTCAGCAGGCCTGCCTCGAAGCGCGGCTGGTCGTCAACGCCGTCGACGACCACTCGATCCGTTTCGTGCCTCCCCTGATCATCACCGCGGAGCAGATCGATCGCGCCCAGCACACGATGCACGAGGTCCTGAAGTGACAGCCACCAAGGAAGAGAGGCACCGAGCGATCCTCGCCCTCGTCAACCGAGGCGCGGTGCACACGCAGCAGGAGATCGCAGAGGGGCTGGCGCGGCGCGGGCTGCGTGCGACGCAGGCCACGATCTCGCGTGACATCCAGGAGCTGGGCTTGGTCCGGTCCGGCGCCGGTTACCGCATCGCCGCTGCCTTAGTTCGCGAGCTCGTCCTCTCCGTGGAGCTGGTTTCGCAGGTGGCAGTGATCAAGACGCCACCCGGCACTGCCAACCTGGTCGCCCGCCGCATCGACGAGGCCGGATTGCCGGGAATCGCCGGCACCGTGGCGGGCGACGACACCATCATCGCCGTCCTCCGCCAGCGCAGCGCCGCCAGGGCGCTCAAAGAGCTACTGGCCAATGTCGGCTAAAAAGTTGGTGCTCGCCTATTCAGGCGGGCTGGACACCTCGGTCGCGATCCGCTGGCTCAAGGACCAGGGCTGGGACGTGATCGCGTTCACTGTCGACCTGGGCGAGAAAAAGGATCTCGATGCCATCCAGGCGCGGGCGCTCAAGACAGGCGCCTCGGCCGCCTACGTCGCGGACGGCCGCGCCCCATTCCTGCAGCTGTTCGTGTGGCCGTCCCTCCAGGCGGGAGCTGTATATGAGAAGGAGTACCCGCTGGCCACCGCGCTGGGCCGGCCGCTGATCGCGGCGATGATGGTGGAGGTCGCCCGCCGCGAGGGCGCCAGCGCCATCGCGCACGGCTGCACCGGCAAGGGCAACGACCAGGTGCGCTTCGACGTCACCACCGCAGCCCTGGCCCCCGACCTGAAAGTCGTCGCCCCTGTCCGCGAATGGGGCATGAATCGTGACGACGAGATCGAGTATGCGACCAAGCACGGGATCGAGGTGCCGGCCACCGTGCTCTCGCCCTATTCGACGGACGAGAACCTGTGGGGCCGCTCGATCGAGGCCGGCGTTCTCGAAGATCCCTGGGCGGAGCCGCCCGCCGAGGTCTATGCATGGACCCGCGACCCGCGCGACTGCCCCGACGACCCGACTTACCTGGAGATCGGATTCAAGCAAGGCGTGCCCGTTTCGCTCGACGGCAAGCCGGTGGACCCGGTCCAGCTGGTCACAGATCTCAACCGGATCGGGGGCAAGAACGGGGTCGGCCGCATCGACCACCTGGAGAACCGGCTGATCGGGATCAAGTCGCGTGAGATCTACGAAGCGCCGGGAGCGGTCTTGCTGCTCCAGGCGCACCAGGCGCTCGAAGACATCACGCTGCCGAAGGAGGTGGCGCGATTCAAGGACATCGTCGCCCAGCAGTGGGCGCAGATGGTCTACGACGGGCTTTGGTTCAGCCCGCTGCGCGACGCTCTCTATGCATTCGTCGCCGAGACGCAGCGACACGTCACAGGAGACGTGCGCCTCAAGCTGTTCAAGGGTTCGTCACAGGTCGTCGGACGCAAAGGGCCGGCTCAGCTCTACCAGCACTCACTCGCGACGTACGGGAAGGGCGATGCCTTCGACCAGTCCGCGGCCGAAGGCTTCATCAAGCTGTGGGGCATGGGCGTCCGCACCGCGGCCCAGGTCCAGGGCCGGCTGCACGACCGGGAGCTGAAGGGCCTGTTGGGCGACGTGAAGAGGCTCGCGCCATAGCCGGCAAGCTCTGGGGCGGCCGTTTCATGGGCCGGCTGCTGCCCGAGCTCGAGAGGTTCTCGTCGTCGCTCGAGGTCGACTTCGAACTGTATCCCTACGACATCGCCGGCAGCCTCGCCCACGCGCGCGGGCTGGCATCCGCGGGCCTGCTGAAACCCACCCAGCTCAAGGCGATCGAGCGCGGCCTGCGTCGAGTCAGGCGCGAGCTCGACGCGGGCGAGCTCAAGTTCCGCGAGTCTGACGAGGACATCCACACCGTGGTCGAGCGCCGGCTGACCGAGATCACGCCTGCCGGGGCAATGCTCCATACGGGCCGTTCCCGCAACGACCAGGTCGCCCTCGACCTGCGCCTTTACTCGCGCGACGCCGCCAGCGAGCTGATCACGACCGTGGCCGAGCTCGTCGACGCCCTCGCATCGAGGGCTGCCCAGCATGCAGCCTGGCTGATGCCCGGCTACACGCATCTGCAGCGCGCCCAACCCGTGACCGTGGGACATCACCTCCTCGCCCATGCCGAGCCCCTGCTGCGGGACGCCGAGCGCTTCCGTCACGCGTACGAAGCCGCTGACGAGATGCCGCTCGGATCCGGCGCGCTTGCGGGCACGACGCTGCCGCTCCAGCGGGAGCGTGTCGCCAAGGAGCTGGGTTTTCAGCGCCTGACGGCCAACAGCATCGACGCCGTCGCCGACCGGGACTTCGCGCTCGACCTCGTCTACGCGTGCCTGGCGACCGCGATCCACCTCAGCCGTCTTGGCGAGGACGTCGTCCTGTGGGCGACCGCCGAGTTCGGGTTCGTACGACTCGCCGACGAGATCGCCACCGGGTCGAGCCTGATGCCGCAGAAGAAGAACCCCGACATCGCCGAATTGCTGCGAGGCCGCGCCGGCAGGCCGATCGGCAGCCTCGTCGCGCTCGCCACGATCCTGAAAGGCCTGCCGCTCGCCTATGACCGGGACCTCCAGGAGGACAAGCCCGCCGTCTTCGCCGCCGTCGATAGCGTCCTGGACTCGCTGCGAGCGGCCCAGCTCCTGGTCGCCCACCTGGAGTTCGATCGTGACCGCCTGGCCGCCGCCACCTCGGACACGAGCCTCCTGGCCACGGACGCGGCCGAAGCCCTGGTCGCCGCGGGCACGCCCTTCCGGAAGGCCCACGAGGAGGTCGGACGCACCGTCAGGGCGGGGAAGCTGCAGGTGCCGTGGAACGCGGAGGCTTCGTTGCGGAAACGAGACACGCCGGGGGCGCCCAACCCTCGCCGGGTTGCCGCCCGGGCCACGGCCGTGCGCCGGGAAGCCGCCCGGCTGCGGCAATGGTCGAAAACGCATCCACCTCCCCTGCCCACCTGAGTAGAGTTCGAGCTCGGATGCTCCTCGCCGTCGACGTCGGCAACACCAACGTCACTCTGGCCCTCTTCGAGGGCGAGCGGCTGGTCGCCGACTGGCGCGTGACCTCGCATCGAGAGCGGACGGCGGACGAAATGGCCGTAGAGCTCCGTCAGCTCTTCAACCTGCGAGGCTTCGAGCTGGATGTCGTCAGCGGGGTCGTCATCTCCAGCGTGGTGCCCAACCTGAACCCTGCCCTGATCGAGGCGTCTCGCCGCTACCTGAAGACCGAGCCGGTCATGGTCGGTCCGGGGGTCAAGACCGGCGTTCGGATCCGCTACGAGAACCCTAAGGACGTGGGCGCGGACCGCATCGCCAACGCCCTGGCCGCCTTTACGAAATACGGCGGGCCGGTGGTGGTGATCGACTTCGGAACGGCCGTCACGTATGACGCCATCAGCGCCGAGGGCGACTACCTCGGCGGAGCGATCGCCCCAGGCGTCGAGATCTCACTCGACGCCCTGGTTTCGAACACCGCCATGCTCCGGCGGGTGGAGGCGGTGGCTCCGGACTCGGTGATCGGCCGCAACACCGTCACGTCGATCCAGTCCGGGCTGGTTTGGGGTTTCGTGGCCCAGGTGGAGGGCATGGTGGAGCGGATGGTGGCCGAGCTGGGGGGGACGGCCAAAGTGATCGCGACGGGCGGCCAGGCAGGGCTCGTCGCGGGGCTGACCAACGTGATCCAGGCCACCGACCCGCTCCTCACCCTCGAAGGTTTGCGGTTGATCTACCTGCAAAACGCTGACGGTGCCGGACACTAGTAGCCACCTACGTTGAAGACCGCCCAAGCGTTCCACATCTACCTGGCGCCCGGCCTGCAGAACAGCGAGCTTGCAGCCGTGCTGGCCGAGCTGGGGCTCCAGGCCCACACGCTCGAGAACGCGGCCACCGTGGTCCAGCCGGCGTTGGTCCTGCTCTACCCCGGGCAGAAAGCGCCTGATGGGCTCGAGGACATGGCGCTTGCTCCGCCCAAGGACGCGTCTCGCACGGCGCTTCGGGAGCTCCTGCGCATCGCGATGCAGAACGTCGCGCTGAAGCGCGAGGTCAAGCAGCTCGAGGAGCAAGCCCACCGGCAGCACCGTCAGTTCGAGGAGCTGAACCGGATCGGCATCGCGCTCTCAGCCGAGCGGGACATCATCAAGCTTCAGGAGTTCATCCTCACCACACTGCGCCAGCTGACCAATGCAGACGGTGCGAGCCTGTGGCGCAAGACTCTCGGGGAAGATGGGTCGCCTCAGCTGTTCCTGGCCTCGAGTCAAAACAGCTCGATCGGCAACACCTACCAGGCCTTCACCGTCCCAGTCGACGAGAAGAGCGTGGTCGGCTACACGGTCACGGTCGGCTGGAGCCAGATCTACGACGACGCGTACAACCCGCCGCCAGGCAAGCCGCAGGGCGGCCGGAACTTCGACGAGCAGTTCGGCTACCGGACGAAGTCGATGCTGACGGTGCCTATGCGCAACCACAACAACGAGGTGGTCGGCGCGGTCCAGCTGATCAACGCCAAGCGCCGGTACGAAACCAAGCTCACGGTCGCCAACGTGCCCACCGAGGTCGTGAGCTTCCGACCCGAAGATCTCGAGATGATCGAGTCGATCGCCAGCCAGGCGGCGGTCGCTCTCGACAACAAGAACCTGCTCGATTCGATCCAATCGCTTTTCGACGGCTTCGTGCAGGCGAGCGTGACGGCGATCGAGCAACGAGATCCGAGCACCGCCGGTCACTCGAATCGCGTCGAGGCGCTGACGACCGCTCTCGCCCACGCGGTGACCGAGATCGGAACCGGCAAGTATCGCGACGTGTACCTGACCGATGACCAGTTCAAGGAGCTGCGCTACGCATGTCTGCTCCACGACTTCGGCAAGGTCGGCGTGAGGGAGCACATCCTCGTCAAGGCCAAAAAGCTCGTGCCCGGCCAGCTCGAAGTGATCCAGGCCCGCTTCGACTTCGTTGAGCGTTCGGTGCAGCTCAAGTACGCGACCGACAAGCTGGAGGCGATGCGCAGCGGGGCGGGGGCCGATGGCGCGCTGGCGGAGATCGACCGGCGGCTCGAGGAGGAGCTGCAGCGCTTACGCACCTGGATCGAGGGCATCGTCGCCGCCAACGAGCCGACCGTGATGCCCGAGGACAAGGCCTCGATGCTGGAGGTCCTATCGCAGCAGACGTACACAGACATGTCGGGTCGACCGCACCCGATGCTCGACACGCAGGAGTTCCGCTTCCTCTCGATCCGGAAGGGAACGCTCGACCCGCAGGAGCGGCTCGAGATGGAGGCGCACGTGACCCACAGCTTCCATTTCCTGACCAAGATCCCGTGGACGTCGGTGATGCGCGGCATTCCGGAGATCGCGTACGGGCATCACGAAAAGCTGGACGGGTCCGGCTACCCCCGCGGGCTGACCGCCGAGCAGATCCCGCTGCAGGCGAAGATGATGACGATCTCCGACATCTACGACGCCCTCACGGCGCAGGACCGTCCGTACAAGCGCGCGGTGCCACGAGACGTGGCGCTCGACATCCTCCAAACCGAAGCCGGCGACGGCAAGCTGGACAGGGACCTGCTCGACGTTTTCGTCGACAAGCAGGTCTATCAGGTCACGGCGCCTCGGTGAGGGTCAAGTTCTGGGGCACACGCGGCACGAGACCTACCCCAGGCAGGAGGACGCTGCGTTACGGCGGGAACACGACCTGCCTCGAGGTCCGCGACAAAGACGACAACCTGATCATCATCGATTCGGGCTCGGGCATCGCCGAGCTCGGCGGCGGGTTCGAGGCGTCCGAGCCGCTGCAGGCTCACCTCCTGATCACGCATACCCACCTCGATCACATCCAGGGATTTCCATTCTTCCCACCAGCCTTTGTGCCGGGCACGCACCTGACGATCGTCGGCCCCGCGGGCTCGGCCAAATCTCTGCAGGCAGCGTTCGCTGACCAGATGGACCCCGCGTACTTTCCTGTGCGCCTCGACCACATGCCTGCCGAGATGGAGTTCATCGAGAGGAATCCCGGAGAGACATTCGAGGTGGGCGGGCTGCGCATCACGCCGCACCTCCTGATGCATCCCATCCCGACCTTTGGATATCGGATCGACGAGGGTTCGAAGCGCTTTGCGTTTGCGACCGACAACGAGATCGCCCTGTTCGCCACCAATGAGAACGGAAGCCTCAAGGATCTGGCCAACTGGTGCCAGGACGCCGACCTGCTCGTGCACGACGCGCAATTCAGTCGCGAGGAATACAAGACCCACGCGGGCTTCGGACACTCGACGTACGAAGAAGCGCTGTCGCTGGCCGAGCAAGCGGGCGTCCAGCAACTGGCGTTCTTCCATCACGACCCGGCCCACTCCGACAGCGACATCGACGCCCTCATCGAGGAGGCTCTTGGCAACCATCGGCAAGCGGGCGGTACGGACGTGGTCGCGTTTCCGGCGGCCGAGGACATGGAGCTGAGCCTCTAGCGTTCGCCGTCGTCCCTTAGTCTTTCTCGGAACGTGACCGATGCAGACGAGCCGGAGGTAATCCGCGACCGGCGCAAGAAGCTCGAGCGGCTGCGCGCGGCCGGGATCGAACCGTATTCGCGCGGGTTCAAGCCGACGCATTCGACAGCGGAGGCCCGGGCGCTTATCGGCGACCGCGAGCGCACGGAGCCGGTCGCCGTCGCCGGCCGGCTGATGGTGAAGCGCTTGATGGGTGGATCGGCGTTTGCCGACCTTCAGGACCAGGCCGGTCGCATCCAGCTGTTTGCGAGTCGCGACATTCTCGGCGAGCGTGACTTCGACCTGTTCGCCGAGCTCGATGCGGGCGATCTGATCGGCGCCAAGGGCCCCATCTTTCGCACGCGCCGCGGCGAGGTGACGGTCGAGGTCCATTCGTTCCAGCTGCTGACCAAGTCACTGCGCCCGCTGCCTGAGAAATGGCATGGCCTGAAGGACGTCGAGATCCGCTACCGCCAGCGATACGTGGACCTGATCGCAAACCCGGAGGTCCGCGAAGTGTTTCGGGCCCGGACGAAGATCATCGCTTCGCTTCGTGCGTTGCTGGATGCGCGCGGGTTCCTCGAGGTCGAGACGCCCGTGCTCCAGGAGGTCCCCGGAGGAGGTCACGCTCGTCCGTTCGTGACGCATCACGAGGCGCTCAACCGCGACCTTTACCTGCGCATCGCGCTGGAGCTGCACCTAAAGCGGCTGCTGGTCGGCGGTTTCGAGCGCGTGTACGAGATCGGCAGGGTCTTTCGCAACGAGGGATTGTCGCCTCGGCACAACCCCGAGTTCACGATGCTCGAGTGCTACGAGGCTTATGCCGACTACGACGACGTCATGAAGCTGGTGGAAGACATGATCGTCGCGTCGAGGGCGGCCGCGGGGCGTACGTCCGAAATCACGTACCAGGGTGAGCAGATCAAGCTCGCACCTCCGTTCCGGCGCGAACGCATGGCCGACCTCGTCCTCGAGCACACAGGCAAGCAGGCGGTGGGCAAAGAGCTCAACGAGCTGTTCGAGGAACACGTGCAGCCGTTGCTGCGCGAGCCGACCTTCGTGACCGACTACCCGATCGAGGTCTCACCGCTGGCGAGGCCCCGCGATGACGATCCGCGGTTCGTCGAGCGCTTCGAGCTCGTGATCCTCGGCCGCGAATATGCGAATGCATTCACGGAGCTGACTGATCCCATCGACCAGCGCCAGCGCTTCGAGGCCCAGGCGGCGCAGCGCGCGGCGGGCGATATCGAAGCGCACCCGATGGACGAGGATTTCCTGCGCGCCGTCGAGTACGGCCTGCCGCCGTGCGGTGGCCTTGGAGTTGGGATCGACCGGCTCATCATGCTGCTGACGGACCAGCCGTCCATCCGCGATGTGATCCTGTTTCCGGTCATGAAGGCGGAGTCGTAACTATGTTGCCGCTGGACTTGATCCGCAAAGATCCCGAGCGGGTGCGTCGCGCCGCTGAGCTCAAGGGCGAGCCGGCGCCGATCGACGAGATCCTGAAGCTGGATCAGGTGTGGCGTCTCCATCTCAATGAGGCCGAGACCATCAAAGCCGACCAGAACCGGCTGTCGAAGGAGTTCGCGCAGACCCGTGACCCGGAGTTGAAGGACAGGCTGCGCGAGATGGCCGACCGCAGCAAGGCTGAGCTTGCCGAGGCCGACGCGGTCAAGCGCCGGCTCGACGACCTGCTGCTGCGTGTGCCCAACCTGTTCCACGAGACCGTGCCGGTGGGGGAGGGTGAGAAGGACAACGTCGTCCTGCGCGAATGGGGATCGAAGGTCGAGTTGGGTTTCCCCGCGCGCACGCATTTCGACCTCGGGGAGGCGCTCGGCATCATGGACTTCGAGCGCGCGGCGCGGGTCGCCGGCTCGCGATTCGCCTTCCTGCTTGGCGAGGGCGCCCTCCTGGAACGCGCCCTGGCGCAGTTCATGCTCGACGTGCATACGCGCGAGCACGGGTACACGGAGGTGTGGCCGCCGCTGCTGGTCAACAGTGCTTCGATGACCGGGACCGCCAACCTGCCCAAGTTCGGGGCTGACGCTTTTCGGGTCGAGGGTCACGACCTCTGGTTGATTCCGACCTCAGAAGTACCGCTCACGAACTTCCACCGCGAGGAGATCCTCGACGCCGACCGTTTGCCGTTGAAGTACACCGCCTACACACCATGCTTCCGATCTGAGGCCGGAGCGGCGGGCAAGGACACCCGAGGCTTCATCCGCCTGCATCAATTCTCCAAGGTCGAGATGGTCAAAGTGACCGCGGCGGAGACGTCCATGGACGAGTTCGAAAAGCTCACCGCCGACGCGGAGGACATCCTCCAGCGCCTGGGCCTGCACTACCAGGTGATGGTGATGTGCACGGGCGACATGGGTTTCGCGCAGTACAAGAAGTACGACCTGAATGCGTGGTGTCCGGGATTGGGACGCTACCTGGAGGTTTCCTCCTGCTCGGTGTTCAACGACTTCCAGGCGATGCGGGCGAACATTCGCTACCGACCGGCTCGGGGCGCGCCGCCCCGCTTCGTCCACACGATCAACGGCAGCGGATTGGCCCTGACGCGAACGATCGACGCGATCATCGAGACGTATCAGCGTGCGGATGGGACAATCACGGTGCCCGAGGTGCTGCGGCCCTACATGGGCGGCCTGGAAGTCATCGGCGCCCGCCCCGCCTCCTAGAATCCTTGCTGCCCTCGGAGGGGTGGCCGAGTCCGGTTGATGGCGACAGTCTTGAAAACTGTTATAGGTGCAAGCCTATCCTGGGTTCAAATCCCAGCCCCTCCGCCACAAGGCGTCCAGGCGATTCGCGATCACCATGTGTTTGCGGAATAGAAAGGCTTCGCAACGGGTGCGAAATTTCGAGCCGGCCGCAGCGCCAGCGGATGGACAGGTATGGCTCGTCCAGGTAGATCTGGTCGTCGATGGGCAAGAGCGCTAGCTTTAGTTCCAAGTCACAGAGTGGGTTTTACGTTCACCTGGTCGTTGACGCCACCACAGAACCCCCGGCATCACCCCCCAGCAGAACGCATGGGCTGATCATGCGGTTGTAACGAAACGCTGCCGGGAGACACGAATTCATGATGAGCGTGTCCCTGTTCTCGAGCCGGCCACCCTGGCCCGAACGCGCCTCCTCCTATCCTGGCCCACAGGTGGTGAGAGAACCGTCAGATCCTGACCTCGAAGCTCTCAAGTCCGGCGACGAGTCCGCTTTCGAGGCGCTGATCGGCCGCTACCACGGGCCGATGATGCGGCTGGCGATGTCTTATCTCCGCGATCGAGGCGCAGCCGAGGACGCCGTGCAGGAAACCTGGCTGACTTGCCTGAGAACGCTGGATAGGTTCGAAGGGCGCTCGGCACTCAAGACGTGGGTCTTCGGGATCCTCCTCAACGTCGCGCGGTCTTGCCACCGGAAGGAGTCGCGAATCCTGCCCTTCACCTCCTTGTTTCGGCGAGATGCCGGAGAGGGTCGCGGGCCAACGGTGGATCAGCGTCGTTTCGGAGGCGATGGCCTGTGGTCGGCTCCACCCGACAGTTGGAGCAACGTGCCGGAATCGAAGCTGCTCG
>DMCH01000094.1:548-9905 GCA_003446775.1 Chloroflexota bacterium | reverse complement strand
GACGAGGTGTGCGGCCTGCTGTCAATCTCGCCCGCCAACCAGCGGGTACGGCTGCACCGGGGCCGGGCATCAGTTCGGAGAGCGCTCGAGGAGTATCTGAAGTGACGTGCCGTGAAGTCGTTGAGCTCATGACCGACTACCTCGACGGCGCGCTGTCGGCCAGCGACCGCGCGAAGTTCGACCAGCACATGCAAGGCTGTGACGGCTGTCGCGCCTATCTCGCGCAGCTGCGTATTGCACGAAGGTTGATGGGCAGAATCGCCTCCGAGCCTGTCCCCGACCCTCTGAAGGTCGAGCTCATCAACGCATTCAGGACCTGGAAGGCCGGCTGACGTAACGCCGGCGGGCTGGTCAGGCACTCACGAACCGAGCGGCCGCGTGGGCGGCCGCATGGGATGAGATCCCAAGGAGGGCTTTTCGTGAGATTTGTGCTGCGGGCAGTGACTTTGAGCGGAGTGATCGCGATGCTGATCTCCGCATCGTCTTCTGTGTTTGCCGCCGGCGGCGGCGGCAGTAATGCCGTTTTCGTGGAAACCAACGGCACGACCGGCAATGCGATCCTCGCGTATCGCCGCGCGGACGATGGCACCTTGACGCAGGTCGAGAACTATCCGACCGGCGGCCTCGGCGGCGCGGCGTCCGGCGCCGCGGTCGACCCACTGGCCTCCCAGGGTGCTCTGGGTTACGACTCGGCCCATGGACTTCTGCTGGCCGTGAACGCCGGCTCCGACTCAGTGTCCGTGTTTACGGTCGACGGTGACACTCTGCAGCTGCAGCAGGTCATCGGATCGGGCGGATTCTTCCCCGCGAGCATCGCGGTGAGCGGCGACCTCGCTTACGTCCTCAACGCGGGTGGCGACGGCAGCATCAACGGCTACCGGATCGCCGGCGGCAAGCTTCACGCCATCGAGGGCTCAACTCGAGCCCTGGGCCTCGGCAACGCCAACCCGCCGTTCTTCCTTGCGTCGCCGGGTCAGATCGGGTTCACCCCTGACGGCGGCAAGCTGATCGTCACCACCAAGAAGACCGGAACCATCGACGTCTTCAACCTGGCCTCAAGCGGGCGGCCGTCGGATTCGCCAACCGTTACAGCATCAGTCGGACCAGTGCCGTTTGCATTCGCGTTCGATGCAGCCGGACGGCTCATCGTGACCGAAGCGGGCAGCAGCTCGGTGACCTCGTACAACATCAACTCGGACGGATCGCTGACCGTTGTGGACCCCAGTGTTGGCAACCACCAGGCGGCAACCTGCTGGGTGACGGCAGCGCGAGGCTATTTCTTCGTCGCCAACGCCGGGAGCGCGGACCTGAGCGGCTACGCGATCAACTCGGCCGGGGCGCTGTCCCTGATCAACGGCTCGCAGGTCGCGGCGACCACTGGCGGTGGCCCGATCGACCTCGCGGTATCGAGCGACGGACAGTACCTCTACGTCGAAAGCGGCGGGACCGGAACCGTGGACGAGTTCCGAGTGAACATCGACGGCACGCTGGGCGCGATCGGCGTGGTCGCGGCGGCACGCGGTCTTGAAGGGATCGTGGCGATCTGAACCTTTCTGACCCCCTCGCCGGTGCGGCGCACCGGCCCCCCTCCTGAAAGTTATCGTGGGCACGTGAAACTTCGGGCGGCGGGCGTGCTGTTGCTCCTGGGCGCCGGATACCTGGCGTTCAACTACTTCATTCGACCCATCCCGGCGGTGCCGGCCACAGGAGCGGTTGCGACCTCGACGACGACCTCGGGGACGGCACCCACGCTGCCCTGGCCGAGCACTGGCTCGGCCGCCGTCGCCGTCTCCAGCCTCGGCTTCATCGCCTCATCCGGCAACGAGAAGCCGGTGCCCGCGGCGAGCGTCGCCAAGGTGATGACTGCGCTCGTCGTCATTGAGGACAAGCCGCTGAAGAAGGGTGAAGACGGCCCCACGATCGTGATCACCGACGCCGATGTGCAGGCATATCAGGCGGACAACGCCGCCAAGCAGTCGGTGGTCGAGGTGCGCGCCGGCGAGCAGCTGACCGAGCTGCAAGCTCTCCAGGCGCTGCTGATTCCTTCAGGCAACAACATCGCCTTCACGCTGGCGAACTGGGACGCTGGTTCGACCACAGCGTTCATTGCGAAATTAAACAAGCGCGGCAAGGAGCTTGGAATGAGCCACACCAAGTTCGCCGATGCCGCCGGCGCGTCGGACCAGACCGTGAGCACGCCGACCGACCTGGTGACTCTGGGCATGAAGGCCATGAATCAGGACGTGCTGGCCCAGATCGTGGCGACGTCCGATACCAAGCTGCCCGTCGCCGGCACCGTGTACAACGTCGACTACGCCCTCGGCCAGAACGGCATCATCGGCATCAAGACCGGCTCAGGTTTCGGCGCCAACTTCCTTTTCGCCGCCTCTATCACCCTCAGCGGCTTCACCAAAACCATCTTCGGCTGCGTGATGGGGCTGCCCACCCTGGATGCCGCATTCGCCGCCGCCAAGGCGCTCATCGACGCCATGACGCCGCAGCTGCACATCGTCAGGGTGCTTTCCAAGTACGTGGCTGTCGGCAGTTACGAGCTGCCGTGGGGAGGCCGCTCAGACCTTCTGTCGACGGCGAACGTCGACCTGGTGGAGTGGCCGGGGATGATCTTGAGGCAGAGCGTGCGGGCGCCGGCGCTGACGATCAAGAATGCGATCCCACGGGGGACCAACGAAGGCGCGCTCAATATGGTGCTCGGCGATTACAACGTCGACGTGCCGTTGACGACTTCGGACGCGATCTACCCGCCTGGGCGGTTCTGGAGGCTCACCCGGATCTAGGCAGGCCTCTGTTACCGGGCCGTTGTATGCGGCGTTTGCACGACAGGAGGTTTGCAAGATGCAATCAGCTATCCGCACCGTCGTGTTGTCCGCCGCCGCGGCCACACTCTGCGCGCTCACCGCGACGTTGGCGGTGCTCGCGGTCAGCAGACCTTCGATCCTGATCGCCGCGCCGTCGGCGTCCTCGAGCACGTCGACATTCGATCTGGGCGTGATCACCAGTGGCGACGCGATCGTGTCCAGGAAGCCCGACCTCGCACTGATCTCCGTGGCGGTCGATTCCAAGCAAAGCACAGCCTCCGGCGCACAGCAGGATCTGGCGAGCAAGGCAAGCAAGCTGATCGCGCGCGCCAAGGCCCTCGGAATCGTCGACAAGGACATCAACACCTCGGGCTATTCGGTCGGCCCGAGCTACGCGCCGGGCACCGGCACGATCGACGGTTATCGAGCGTTCGAGGAGCTGCTGCTCAAGTGGCACAACGTCGACACCGTCGGCAAGACGCTCGACGCGCTGGTCCAGGAGGGCGGAGCGACGCAGATCAGTGTTGGCTTCACGCTTGCGGATCCGAAGGCGGCGCAGGCGGAGGCGCGCTCCCTGGCGATTGCCGACGCACGCTCGCGGGCCCAGGCGATGGCCGCCGCCGCGGGGGTGAAGCTCGGCAAGGTGCTTCGGGTCAGCGACCTGAGCACATCGGGCTATTCCTCAGCGAACTTCGACATCAAAGGCGGCGCGGCGGCCTCCACGCAAGTCCCGGTCGGACAGCTGGACGTGCAGGCGGCGGTCGAGGTCGACTTCGCGATCGACGGCTAGATTCAGCGCTCGGGACCGCGCGGTTTGGGGTTCAAGTGACTTATCGTCCGACCTATGATCAAGCTCTATCCGGATCGCCCGGGGGCCGCCCTCGTTCGAGTGTTCGCCGACCTCACGGCCGCTGGCTGGACGCTTGCGTGGGCTGTTTTGGGGTTTCTCATCTACCAGACCGTCATGGGCCTCGAGGTGATCGCCAACGGGATCACGAGCACGGGGACCACCTTCAACGGTTGGATCAAGCAGTTCCACGACGCGATCCCGGGTGGGATCCCTGGCGTCACTGACTTCCTGTTGAAGGTCGCAGACGCCCTGCGCAAGTACTCAGGCGATCCGCTGGTGTCGGCCGGCCACCAGGTCCACGACGCGATCATCCAGGTCGCGATCGTCCTGGCCTTGCTGGTGGCACTGCCGCCGATCCTGCTCGTCCTGCTGCCGTACGGCGCGTGGAGGTGGCGCGACATGCGCGAACTCGGCGCCGCGCTCGCATTCGTGCGCATCGCATCCATGACGGGTCGGGCGGACCAGGCGCGCGCAGTATTGGCGTCTCGCGCGGTCTCGACGCTGACCTTCCGGCAGCTGATGTCCGCCAGCGCGGATCCGGTGGGCGACATTGCGGAGCGGCGTTATGAGCGACTGGCTGCAGCGATGATGAAGAGGGCGGGGCTTGATCCGGGGCGTTTGACGCCGCCGGGGCTGCCGGAGCTGCCGGGGCATCGGGGCCGGTAGGGACTCTTCGGCTCTTCGGCCTACTGGCTCTCGTATCTTTGTCGCGTGTGCCGAAGCATCAAGACCCTGCGCCAGGCTGAAGTCGTTGCGAGCGAGGACGAGATCCGCGCCGCCGCGCGCCAGTTCGTGCGGAAGGTGAGCGGCTTTCGCGAACCTTCGGGCAAGCACCAGGTGGCGTTCGAGGGGGCCGTGGACGAGATCGCGCTTGCCTCCCAGCGCCTGCTGGAATCCATCGCGGAGAACCTGCCCGTCCGCCGCGCCTCTTAACAACCTGGGTTGGCGGCTCAGTCGCCCTCTATTAAGGTCGAGGCCGACAGGTGAGTTGGGCCGGGGGAGGGGGCCAAAACGGAAGGGAGGGCCCGCCAAAGGTATGCCCGCTCAGATTTGGCAGCCCCGGCAGAAGTTGAGCGGCTCCCGGTTCGACCCCAACTGGCTGATCCGATGCCCACATCGCGGGCACGTCTTGCCACCTTTCATATGCACCGCCATGAAGGACCGATCCTGCTTGGATTCGTCGTAGTTGGGATTGGCCAGGATCGCCTCCACCGCCCGCGACAACACCACGGGGATCGCCGCGAACAGCGCCTCTTCGTCCGCCGGCTTCAGCGACGCCCGCCGCCGCAGGGGCAGCAATCGCGCTTCGAACAGGATCTCGTCTGAGTAGGCGTTGCCGATTCCGGCCAGAAACTCCTGGTTGCGCAGGAGGTCCTTGAGCTCGTCGCGGAAACGCCGGAGGCGTTTGCGAAAAACGTCGATGCCCATCGCTGTCGCCGAATCTGCCTCCGGTCCCACCTCGGCCCAGCCGGGGACTTCCTTCACCAGGTCGCCGACCCAGTAGATCCGCCCCATGTCGCGGAAGTCGAGATACCTGAGCTCCTGGCGGCCCTCGATGCGGATTGTGAAAACCTCCGTCGCAGGCACCGGAGTCTCGCCATCCACCATCTGGAACCGCCCGCCCAGCATCGGGTTGATGACCAGCCAGCGGTCCGAGCCGCCTCCGCCCAGCTCGGTGGCAAAAACGAGGTGTTTGCCACGCCGCGAAAGTGAGACGATCCGGCGGGCGGGGAGTTCGTCGGCGAAATGCTCGACGGGGTATCGAAGCATGTGGCCTTTCTTGGGGTTGACCGTGGCGGCTGTGATCAGCCGGCCCTCGAGGCGCGGGCCGAGCCGGATCCGCAGCGCTTCCAATTCAGGCAATTCGGGCATGGAGCCAAGATACGGCGGCCGGTTTAACGATCGGCGGCGAGGGGAATTTCAAGTCGAGGTCGACGTCCAGAAGGGCGAGCTGACGTTCAACAAGGCCAAGGTCACAACCCTGGCGGCCTGGGGAGCGGCCGCTAGGTGCAGACGGTGCCGGCGGGCGGAAGCGTCAGGTTGATCAGATACGCGTTTTCGGCCTGGGTAGCGCAGACGCTCTCCCCGTACGAGCCGTGGCCGTTGCCCTGGCGTGTAAGCAACACGGACCCGGCCAGCTGCTGGTGCACTCCTTGCGCCCAGGCGTAGGGGGTGGCCGGGTCGTTCGTGCCCCCTACGAGAAGGATCGGAGGCGCACCGTCTGCCCTTAGCGGCCCGATGGTTTGGGTCGGCTTCGCAGGCCAGTACGCGCAGGTCAGGGCCGAATATTGGCTCCACGGCCCAAAGAACTGAGACGCACTCGCAAAGGCGGGCCCGAGGGCGTCGTACGCGGCGATGTCGGTTGGCACCGGGTGGTCGAGGCAGTTGACCGCGTTGTTGGCGTCCAGCTCATTCGTGTATGACCCGTCTGCGTTCCGTCCGTTGTAGTCGTCCGCGGACGCAAGCAGCAGCGCTCCGTTGCCATGATCAATCTGCGCGAGCTCAGCCTCAAGGAGCGGCCACGTGGGTTGGTAGTACACCCTCCAGAGCACGCCGGTCATGGCCAGCCCGCGGGTCAGCAACCGATTACCGACTAGCATCGGGCTGGTGTCAAAGCGCAGCATCAATGCGACCAGCTTCGCGTATGGATCGCCCGATTGCGCCCACTCGCAGGGTGGGGAAGCCGCCTTCCGCGCCGTGCAATCGGCCAAGAAAGTTCGTAGGTTCTGCTCGAAGCCGACCACTTGGGCCAGGGTAAGGTCGTTCAACGAAATCGCTGGATCGACCACAGCGTCCAGAGACAGGGCGCGCACATGGGTGGGAAAGAGATGTGCGTACATCTGGCCCAGGTACGTCCCGTACGAGAACCCCAGGTAAGTCAGCTTGGCGTCGCCGAGGGCGGCTCGAATCAAATCCAAGTCGCGGGCGGCGCTCTCGGTGTCGAGGAACGGCAAGATCTTCGCGTTGCGTTGAGCACAGGCGGCGGCATATTCCTTGTCGGCCTGGATGGTCGCTTGCTTCTCGACGGGATCGTCAAGCACCGAGTCGAGCGCGTTGAACGCGTCCTGCGCGGTCCGGTCGAGACATTGCACGGGCGAGCTCCTGCTGACGCCTCGGGGGTCGAACCCGACGAGGTCGAACCGGCGGTTGAGGATCGACAGTGCGGCGGCCGAGCCACTAACCCAGTCCACACCTGACGCCCCCGGTCCGCCGGGGTTGATGAGCAGCGAGCCGATGCGGTTGGCCTGGTCGGTCGCGGGCTTGCGGTTCAATGCGATGTCGATGGTCCCGGCAGCGGGATGTGCGTAGTCAAGGGGTACGGGGACCGACCTGCACTGGAAGCCGCCGCCGCAATCTGTCCACGCGACCGTTCCCGCGGCCGGCGTGGGACTTGAAGTCGGGCCAGATCTTGCCTTGCCTTGCTGCGGCGTACCGCTGGTGCACGCCGAGAGAAGAAGGATGGCCGCGATCGCGACCGCGGTGACTCGCGGACCCACGATCCGAGTCTAGCGATCTCAACACGCCGCCCGGCGTGACTCTTGGCCGCGCAAATGGCGGGAAGGGAGGGATTCGAACCCTCGAGGGAGCTTTACACCCCCTACCCGCTTAGCAGGCGGGTGCTTTCGGCCACTCAGCCACCTCCCCGGGGAGTCCGGGCCGCGGCTCGATTCTATCCGCCGTGAGCCTCTTCCATACTTACTCCCCGATGGAGGCTCCAGGTGGTCCAGGCGCGCCCCCGATGTGGGGTCCCGGCCGCAAGATGGCGTTCGGAGCGGCGCCTGGTCCGAGGAGCAAGCTCTGGTACACGCTCGTCGACGGCAACCTCAGCGAAGTCTTCTTCCCGACCATCGATCGTGTAGCGCTACACGAGCTGCGCTTCTTTGCCTCCGCGGGAGGCGCGCCACCAGTCGATGACGCCGGCGACGGTCAGCACCGCATCACATGGCTCGCTCCCGGCATCCCGGCATTCACCGTCGACAGCACTCACCACGAATATCGCCTCACCAAAGAATTCTTCTCGGATCCCGATGAGAACGCGATGCTGATCGCGGCCACTTTCACTCCTGAGCTCCCGGACGTGCGCCTTTACATGCAGGCTTCCGCGCACTGGCAGCCGGGGAGCGAGGGCAACTTCGGCCAGGTTCTCGATACACATCCACCCGCGCTCCTTCTGCGCCAGCAGGACATATGGATGTGCATCGTCGGTCCGTTCAGTCGCGCCACTGTCGGCTACTACCGAAGCTCGGACCTCCAGATCGACCTGCACGACGGTGACGGCTACCTCACCTACACCTACGAGCGCGCGGGCCCGGGCAATGTGGCGGCCGGCGCCGAGATCGGCATCCGCGCCGGCTCGTTTCAGATCGGGATCGGCTTTGCGCACACACGCGCCGACGCGGAGGAGGTCGCGCGCGCGACGCTCCAGAAGGGTTCCGGCAATGTGCGCCATGCCTTCGAACGCGCGTGGCGAGGGCTGCCTGACCTACCGCCGGCCCTCAGCAAGGTCAGTGGGGACGAGGGCATGCTCGCCCAGGCATCGCTGGCGGTGCTGCGGTGCCTCGAGGACAAGTCGTACGCGGGTGCGTTCGTTGCCTCGCCGGCCGCTCCATGGGGCGAGTCCAATCACAACGGCAACCAGATCTATCACCTCGTCTGGCCGCGTGACCTGTGTCGCATCGCAACCGCCCTGCTCGATGCGGGCGACCAGGCGGCGGCGCTTCGCGCCTTTCGCCACCTGCAATCGCGCCAGCGCGCTGACGGCGCGTGGTTCCAGAACTGGTTCGTGGACGGGACCCCGCACTGGACGTCGACAGAGCTCGACCAGGTTGCGCTTCCCATCCTGTTGGCATGGCGGTTGGGCATCGCCGGTTGCCTCGACCACGATCCATATCCCGTCATGGTCCGGCCCGCGGCGCAGTTCATCATCCGCGAGGGTCCGCTCACGCAGCTTGACCGCTGGGAGGATCTGGGCGGCCTGTCGCCATCGACGCTCGCGGCCTGCATCGCCGCGCTCATCGTCGCGGCCGAGTTTGCTCACGAGGCCGGCGAGCATGTCGCCGCGAGCCACCTGCGCGCTGTGGCGGATTACTGGAACGATCGGGTCGAGACCTGGTGCTCAACCGCGGGCGGTCAGTACGTGCGCCTCGCGGGCGATCCGGACCAGCGCCCCACGGTAGGAGCGATCGCGCCAGAGTTCCTCGAGCTGGTCAGGTACGGCTTGCGACGGCCGAAGGACGAACGCATCCTCCGCAGTCTGCAGAGTGTGGATTCGGCCCTGAAGGTCAGCCTTCCGCTCGGACCGTCATGGCGTCGCTACGTGGGCGACCTCTACGGCGAGCATGACGACGGATCGCCCTGGGACGGCAGCGGCAAGGGAAGGCCATGGCCCGTGCTCACGGGCGAGCGCGCCCGCCACTTCTTCTCGATGGGATTGCCCGCCGCCGAGCTGGTAAGGACTCTCGAGGGCTTTGCCGGTCCCGGTTCCATGATGCCCGAGCAAGTTTGGGACGCGCAGGACATTCCCAGCCGCGGGCTGTCTTTCGGCAAGGCGACCGGTTCGGTGTCGCCTCTGGGCTGGGCGCACGCGGAGTACCTGGAGCTGCTCGTGACGATCGCGCTCGCCGGCTTTCCTGACCTCGTCGTGCCCGCGCGGCACCGCTACACCGAGGGCCCGCCGCAAGATCCGGCCTT
>DMCH01000094.1:0-360 GCA_003446775.1 Chloroflexota bacterium | reverse complement strand
CGCGTCCAGCTGCCGAGACCCGGGTCCGTGCACTACACCTTCGACGATTGGAAGACGTTCGCCGAGGCGGACGCCATCGATACGACGCTGGGCGTTTGGGTGGCCGAGATCCCTTCGAACAAGCTGGCGCCAGGCTCGCAGCTCGCCTGGACCGCGCACTACGTGACCGGGTGGGAGGGGAAGAACTACTCCATCACGGTGGACTGATCGAGCTCGTGTCTCCTCACCCGGCGCGCTTCGCGCGCCGACCTCTCCACGTGGTGGGGAGGTGAAAAGCTAGCGCTCGTCGGGCGGATCGAGGTCGTCCAGCCGGAGCTCCTTGCCGGCGTCCTCATCGAACTGGCTGTGCAGCTCGCCGCA
>DMCH01000172.1:15074-19168 GCA_003446775.1 Chloroflexota bacterium | reverse complement strand
CCCCGCGTGAGCGAACGCAGCCGTTCGAAAAGGTCGTACTCCGCCTGCGCGTCGAGCGCTGACGTGGGCTCGTCGAGCAGCAGGATCTTCGCGTCCCGCATGAATGCGCGCGCCAGCGCCACCTTCTGCCATTCGCCTCCCGAAAGGTTCACACCCTGGTCAAACCACTTGCCCAGCGCGGTGTCATAGCCCTCCGGAAGCCCGGAGATGAGCTCGGACGCGCCGGCCTGGGCGCCCGCGACCTCGATCCGCTCGCGGTCGTTGATGTCCTGCACGTTGCCGAGCCCGATGTTCTCCGCCGCGGTCGCCTGGTACGTGACGTAGTCCTGGAACATCGCACCGATCTGCGCGCGGAGCTCGTTGGGATCGAAGTCCTTGATGTCGATCCCGTCGATGAGAATCCGGCCAGCGTTGGGGTCGTACAGGCGGCAGATCAGCTTGAACAATGTCGTCTTGCCGGCGCCGTTCCGGCCGACGATGGCCAGCGTCTCGCCCGGCTTGACCGTGAAGCTGAGATCGGTCAGCGCGTTGGCTTCGGCGCCCGGGTAGGCGAACGTGACGTTGTCGAAACGGATCTCGCCGCGCATCGGCTGCGGAACCTTCGCCGGGGCCGGCGAAGCCTGCATCGAGGGTTTCGTCTCCATCAGCTCGAACAGGTTGTTCAGGTACAGGTTGTGCTCGTACATTCCCGAAAAGCCGGCGAGGATGCCCTGGATCGAGCCCTGGACCGAAGATGCGGCCGTCGTGTACAGCGTGAGGTCGCCCAGCGTGAGCCGGCCGACGATCGCCTGCAGCGCCACATACAGGTAGGTCAATGAGGTCGCGATCGTGCTGAGGTTCCCCCACGCGAACCCGGTCATGTACCGGCGGGCGACCTGCGCGCGCTGGGTGCCGTAGTAGGCCTTGGCGATGAGCCGGTAGCGATCGATGAAGTACCCGCCGAGGCCGAAGAGCTTCACCTCTTTCGCGTAGCTGTCGGTGGTGACGAGCGTGACCAGATAGTTCATCCGCCTGAGGAGACGCGATCCCCACCGCGCGATGTTGTACCCGCGCCAGCCATAGCGCGTGTCCGCGATGAACGCGGGAATTGGCGTCACCAGCGCGAGCAATGCGAGTAGTGGGCTCACGATAAGCAGCACCGCGACCATGGTCAAGAAGGTGAGCAACGTTTGCACCAGGCCGAAAGTCGTCGAGATCATCATCACCGGCCGGTTGATGGCGTCGGTCTGGGCTCGGCGAAGCAGGTCATACGACGCCGGGTCTTCGTAGAAGGCGAGGTCAAGCGACGCCGCCTTCTCCATGACCATCAGCTGGATGCGCATCGAGACGTCGTTCTGGAGCAGCTGCTGTGTGATGTTCCGCACCGTGCCAAGAAAAGCCGTCACGGCGAAGAGGGCTAGCTGCAGCACGGCCAGCAAGACGATCCACTGGACCGCTGTCAGCACCGGTGGCTGCCAGAACAACAGCGAGCCCGGGCCCCCGATGCCGGCGAGGGTCAAGCGATCCGGCTGGTGGAAGTTGTGGATGCCGATGCCTTGCACCACCGCGTTGGTCAACAGCTTCGCGGTGAAGGCGGCCGCGGCAGGGATCACTCCGGCGATCGCGGTGGTGATGAACAGCGCCAGGGTGGTTGCCGGGCTGGCGTCCCACACCAATCTAAGGACGCGTGGCAAGGCGGCGGTCGTGCCGGTGACCGACTGCTTGAAGTTGAGCCATCTGCCCCGCAGGTCCTTGGGGCCTTCCTGTACAGGCGGAAGCTCAGGCTCGGCGTCGCCCGTGAGCCCGCTGTTGGCGGTGCCGGTATCGGCCTGCTTCCGCCGTCCCAGCCACCAGTGGATCATCGGCGGGCCGCTCCCCGGCCCGATCATCGACATCGCTATTGCAGCTTACCCACAGGAGGCAGAAACACTCTTTCCGGGGTCACCATTGCTTTCTGCCATTTACTGAGTAATATTGTAATCATGGATACAAAAGAGCTCGATTCGATCAAAGGTTGGTTTGCCGGAAGGCTCCCAGACGGCTGGTTCAAGGGAGCGGAGGTCACGGTCGAGGACGACCAGATCGTGGTCCTGGGCACGCTGCCCGAGGTTGATCTCGGCACCACGCCCGAACAGAAGGAAGGCGCCGCCGCGGGGCGGATCGCTCGATTCCGAGACGAGACACGCGGAGAGCGGATCGGGATCGCCCAGGAAGCCGAGGAGCGCTTTCACAAGTACGTCACGTGGGGCGCAACGATGGGCGGCATCACCAAGCGGTTCAACCCGGGTGGTGGCGGCGGCGGCCGGTCGAGCGGCGATCGCCGTGTGATGATCGGCCGGTGGCTGCGACGTCATGGCCGTGGCCGCGGCGCCGGCACGTCCACAGCTCCGTCGTCGACTTCGCAAGTTTTCTGAGCGGCTCGACCAACTCACGCCCCTCTCCCCTACCCTCTCCCCGTGCTGGGAGAGGGGGGTAAGGGGTGAACACATCTAGGCTCGAGGCTTTCTCCGACGGCGTGTTCGCCGTCGCCATCACCCTGCTGGTCCTGCAGTTCGTGGTGCCCGACGTGCAATCCGGCAAGTTGCTGGCCGCGTTGCTCGGCCAGTGGCCCCAGCTCGTCACCTACACCGCGAGCTTCCTCACCGTCGGTGTCATCTGGGTCAACCACCACACCATCTTCAAAGGCCTGCGCGCCGTGGATCGAACCATCCAGTTCATCAACCTGATCCTGTTGATGTTCGTCGTGCTGGTGCCTTACCCCACGCAGCTGCTTGGGCGTTACTTGAACTCTGGCTTCAACGCCTCGGTCGCGGCCGCCTTCTACGGCGTGTCATGACCGGCATGAGCATCTCCTTTCAAGTGCTCGTGGCGTGGGCGATCACCCATCCCAAGCTTTTGAATCCATCGGTCAATGCAGTCAAGATCCGCTCTGCAATTCCACGGTATTCGCTGGGCCTACTCGTCTATGCGGCGTCGATCGGACTGGCGTTCGTCAGCGCGTGGCTCGTCGTCGTCTTTTATGCAGCCTCTGCGATCTACTACGCGTTCAATCAGCTGCCGTGGTCGCCTGACGACGGAACGTAGGTGATCGCCGAGTACATGCTGCCCAGGTAGCGGCTTGGCACGGTGCCCAGCAGCCGCGTGCGGTCGAAACCGGCGGTGGCCGCCATCTGCTCCCAGCGCTGGTACGAGAACGGGTGCGGCACCCACGGGTTGCCACGATCGGAGCCGTACTCCACAACGATGAGGCTGCCGCCCGGCCTCAGCATCTCGTGGACGCGGTCGAGCACAGGACGCTTGTCGCGCACGAAATGCAATGAGTTGGCCATGACGATTCCGTCGAGGGAACTAAGCGAAATCGGGCGTGTGAAGTCGGCGACGACGACCTCGAGCGCTGTCGCTGGAAACCTCTTCCCCATCTCGGCCGCGAGCCCTCGCATCGAGCCGGCGTCGCGGTCGACTGCGGTTATGTGCGCGCCTGGTCCCAGAAGTTCGGCGAGCGCCAGGGTGAAGGCGCCCTCGCCGGCTCCGAGGTCGGCCCACCTCCCGCCCTTGGCAGCGACTCCGTCGCGCAGAAGGCCGACTAATTCAGTTTGATTCACGACCCTGGGCGACCAGCTCGCGCGCCTTCGGAGCGACGTTTTGGAGAAATTCCCTCAACTCGGTTTCGACGCTTGGTGCGCATGGCGATGGCGGTCAGCAATGTCCACGCGTCGTAGAAACGACGCTGATAGGGGTGATCCTGAGCGCCGATCAGATCGATGCCGAGCTCTTCGGCGCGGACCGCCAGCTCCAGCGGCCGCATGGGCCGCATCGAGTCCGGAGGCACGAAGTAGCCGAACAGGATCGGCCGCCCGTAGTCCATAGCACCTACAAGGTGCTGTGGAGCGGACGTATTTCCTCGACTCTCCCCACCCGCCCGGGCCTGGCGGAGCCAGTTCCCGGCGCACCCCTCTGGCGTGGCGGGGAGGCAAGGCCTATTTCAGACGCCGGCTCCGCCGGCACCCTTATATTCACGCGATGGGAACAGAGCAATATCACGAGCCGCCGGGGGAACTCAGCCAGGACATCAGGACCTTTGCGCGCATGGCCGCATCGCTGCAGGAGGAAGCCGA
>DMCH01000172.1:7686-14738 GCA_003446775.1 Chloroflexota bacterium | reverse complement strand
GGCGATCATGGAGGACGCCCAGGGCGAGGAGTTCAAGCACTTTGCGATGGCGCTGGAATTTCTGTCACGCCGGAAGCCAAAGTGGCAGGTGGTGCTGAAGGACGTCCTCTTCAAACGGGGCGATATCGTCGAGCACGGCGAAGAGGCCGAAAAGGACGAGAAAAAAGTTTAGACAGCGAGCCCTTTCACGATCGCTCGCACGGCCTCGATCTCGTCGGGGCTGACGGTATGCGCCATGCCCGGATAGAGACGCACGGTCACGTCCGCCCCCATCCGCTCGAAGACCTGGCCGGCCTCGATCACCCTCTCCTTTGGAATGTGGGGATCGACGTCGCTGCAGCCGAGAAAGACCGGCGTCCGCTGGAAATCCCCTGGATAGTCGCGCGGCGTGCCGTCAGGCCCGATCAACCCGCCGCTTAGCCCGACCACACCGCCATATCTGCGCGCGTCACGGGCTGCAAATTCCAACGTCAGGCATGCGCCCTGCGAGAAACCGAGCAGCACGAGCCGGCCGGCCGGCACCGTCGTTTCGACTTTGGCCACCAAGGACGATAGGACCTGCAGCGCCGAGCTGAGATAGGGCTCGTTGGCCTCGAGGGGCGCGGTGAACGGGTATGGGTACCAGGCTGAACCCGCAGCCTGGGGCGCCAGGTAAGCGACGCCAGGAAACATCGCCTCAGCAGCGACGGTGATGATGTCGGCCGCGCTCGCGCCGCGACCGTGGACCAGAATCATCGCCGCGCGCGCCCGCTCCAGCGGTTCGCCTGCCTGGAGCACAGGTTGACCTTCGTGTGGACCGGCCATGTGCCTGGTCTCGAAAGTAACGTATTGCGTGACATGACAGCCGAGACCGGGTCTTTCAACTACTCCAATCCGCGCGCGATCCATTGGGGCGCCGGCTCCCTGGACCAGCTGGCGCCGGAATTGAGCCGGCTGCAAGTCACCCGCGTCGCGATCGTCACAACCCGTTCCCTGCTCGCCCAAGAGAAGCTGCTCGGCCGGGTCCGCGGTGCGTTGGGCGCCGCCGAAGCTCCAGCTACCGAGGTAATCGGACAACACGCGCCGATGTCGGAGATCGAGGATGCGATCGCGCATACGACCGAGATCGGCGTCGACGGCATCGTCAGCTTCGGCGGCGGCAGCGCGATCGACGCAGCCAAGATGATCGCGGTCAGGCTGGCCGATCGACACGGCCTGGCATACCGCGGTCTCCCCCACATCGCCATCCCGACGACGCTTTCGGTGGCTGAGCTCGCGGGCGGCGCAGGCTACACAGAGGGCACAGGCGACAAGGCGGGCATGCGTGACGTCAGGCTTCTGCTCGACTCGGTGATCTACGACGCTGAGCTCACACTCGCGACCCCAATGTCGCTGTGGCTGTCGACGGGGATCAGGGCTCTCGACCACGCGGTGGAGGGGTTCCTGGCCGACGGGTCCCATCCATTTTCGGATGTGATGGCCCTCGAGGCTGTGCGCCGCCTGTTCGTGTCACTGCCCCGCGCCAAGGCCGCTCCTGAGGACGTCGGCGTGCGGACAGAGAATCAGCTCGCGGCGTGGTTCTCATACACGCTGACCGGGCCAGCGGCGACAGGTCTCAGCCACGTCATGGGCAAGCAGATTGGTGCACGCCACGGGATTCCGCATGGCGTGACGTCCTGCCTCCTCATGCCCCATGTGATGCGTTACATGGAGCGGACCAAGCCCGACCGCATGGCTGAGCTGGCCCGGGCGACGGGGTCGAGCAGGGACGCAGCGGTCGACGTCCGCGGGCTGATTTCGCTGCTGGGATTGCCGCAGCACATCGCCGAGTTTGGGATCGGCGAGCCCGAGCTCCGCAAGGCCGCGACCGAGCTGGCCGGCAAATACCCGGCAGAGGATCTGCTCGAGATTTATTTGTCCGCACTTTAGGCCTTTTGGGAGCAGAATCAACTCACACCGGCGGCGCCTTCGGGCGCGGCCCAGGCTCCCACTTGGTGGGCAGCGCTCCTTCACGAAGACATCGGAGAAAGATGACGGTGAAACCTGCTCTCAGTCGTTCGATTCTCGCCCTGGCGGTCGCCCTCGCCGCCGTGCCCATATCCGCTGGCGCCGCCAGTGGATACACATTGTTCGGCGACGCCCAGCTGGTAAGTCCAGGGAACAACTCTCCAACCGGGGTTCAATTGCGCTCGACGTTCGTGCCCGCTGGATTCGGGGGTATCGACTTCGCCATCCCGTCCGGGACAACTTTCGGCAGCATCAGCAACCTCGGGACCGATTACAAGTTCACGGCCGCCAGCTGCGGCGGCGGCTCGCCGCGGTTCCAGATCAACGTGGATGGCAAGAATGCGTTCGTCTACGTCGGTCCACCGCCGAGCTACACGGGCTGTGTAATGAACACGTGGGTGTCGACAGGCAATCTGGCCACACCTGCCGGTTTCGTCGACACGAGCCAGCTGCCTGGCGGCGCCTTCTACGACACCTTCGCCGCAGCCGACCTCAAGTACGGCTCGGACACCGTCACCGGGATTCAGCTTGTGATCGACTCCGGCTGGTTCTTCAAAGCAACCCAGACGGTCATCGTCGATAACGTGATGATCAACGACACGACCTACACGTTCGAGTCGAAGGAGTCGTGCAAGGACGGCGGCTGGGAAAACTTCATCGCGTCGCCTGGACCTTTCAAGAACCAGGGCGACTGCGTGAGCTTCTTCGCCAGCGGAGACAAAAACTAAAAAAGACGATCAATGGCGGCGCGGCTGGGCACGCTTCATCCAGGTGTCCAGCCGCAGCGGCCGCCCACCGACGGCAAGCACCTCGCGCCCGGCCGCGAGCAGGCCAGGGTCGACCCCGGCCTCGGAGCGGACCTTCAGCCAGCGAATGCCCGACAACACCTCGCTCGAAAAATGAACGACGGGCGCGAAGCCGGCTCGAGGGATCACTTTCTCAGCGGGGATAGCGACGCTGCCGATCCACAGCCGCGACAGCCCCTCGGTCTGCGCTCGGGCAGCCAAGCCGGCCACCATCGCCCCGAACACGCCCTGGCGCCGGTGCGGCGGCAAGGTCACGCAGTTCCAGACGTAGGCCTCACCATCGCCGGGCCTGATCTCGAGGTCGATCTCGCCGATCCATTCGGGACCGCTCGTAAGCCAACCGTAGCCCAGCAGGTCGTCGCCCGCCCAGGCGCCGAAGCAGCGGCAGCCGCGTGACAGACGGGCGGCGACGAGATCCCCGTCGGGGCTCATCGCTTCTGCGATTTGTGCAAAGGTTGCTGGCGTGACTTCATCGAGGACTGGTCCTCCCCTCCCGGCAGCGGCGTCCTCTGGGGTCCCCGCGCCGGAGGCGCGGGAGGCAGCCTCCCCACGTGGTGGGGAGGTCAAGGCCCAAACCGTAGAGCGGATCAGAAGGAGTAGAAGAGGTGGCGCACCTTGTGAATCACCTCGGGGTCGCCGGAAGCCGAGCCGCCTGGGAACCGGCCGAAGAACGTCAACACATGCTCTGCCGCGCTGTTGAAGTGGAACAGGGCATCGCAGCCCTCGAAGTTGCCTTTCTCGGCCTCCGAGGACCACTTGCCGTCCTTGATGGTCACGCGCCATTTGCCGCCCCACGGACCTTCCGTTTCAATTCCGTACTGAGCGTCCAGGCCCGCCGCCACCTTCTGGTCGACCGTGAGCATCCAGAAAATGAAGGAATAAGGCAGGATCAGCCCGGCCGTGGCTTCGTCGATGGTCGCCAGCTTGTTGCCCAGGCCGTACTCGATGTCATAGGGGTGGACGCCGTAGTCCATGATCTGAAAGGTGCCGTAGAAACCGGCCGGCACCGGCCCGCCGAACGGGTGGTAGACCATGAACCCGGTCCACTCCTCCGGCGTGAGCGCCTCGAGGATTCCGTCGAGCCTCTCCGCGTCCTTCTTGAAGCGCGCGAGCGCCTCCTCGCGCGGCAGCTTGCGGAAGTCGAGGGCGTGGTCGTTGAGCGTCTCCCCCATCACCGGCAGGCCGAGGGCTGTGCCGTCTTTGCCCGCCTTGGCTGCATCCCAGTTCTTGAAGTAACCCTCCATGACGTCGATCATGTGGCCGACCAGGTCGCGCGTCTCCCAGCCGGTGCAGCGCGTCATGACGTTCCAGTTTTTCGGATCCGAGACCAGGCGCGTGAAGTTGGCGCGGTCGCGGCGCATAACGTTCATGACCGTGGCCTTGCCTTCCGCCGACATCGGGTTGACCGGCGCGATCGTTGCGGTGCTCATCAGCTCACTTCCCTCCAGAGGTCAAACTTCCAGACCACCCCAAACTCGTGTCAGCGTCCTGCGCCCCGCGCCGCGGTGGTCGGGACGACGATGGGCGTCAGGTTGAACTTCAAGTCCTCGCGCCGCCCTTCGTACTGCGGCGGCAGCTGAAGCGAAGAGCCGAGCGCCTCGGCGGGCTCGTCGACGGTGAAGCCCGGCTGGTCCGTGGCGATCTCGAACAGGACGCCGCCGGGCTCGCGGAAATAGATCGATCGGAAGTACTTGCGCTCGATCACTGGCGTCACGTTGCGCCCCGATTTGACCAGCACCTCGCGCCAGTCGAGCTCGTGCGCATCGTTGGTGGCGCGCCACGCGACGTGGTGGACGGTTCCGGCCGCCTCCTCCCCCACCGGCGCTTCCGGCGCGTCGAGCACGTCAAGCACCGAGCTTGGGCCGCCCGCGCCGGTTTCGAACCGGGTGCGGTTGTCTTCGCTGGCGACCTTGCGAAAGCCCATGGTGTCGGTCAGGAACTGGATGGTGTTGAGGTCGGACTCTTCACACAGGGTCACCGAGTGGAAGCTGCGAATCTGATGATGGGGATCGACCGGGCTGTCCGGCCACGGCTGCCAGCGCTCATCCGACGCCTCGCCCACCAACTCGATCTGGATGGAGTCGAAGTCTTTGAGCACCAGGGTGTCGATGCCGAATCGGCTCACCCGCGAGGCCTCCACATTGAGGTCGCGAAGGCGGCCGGTCCAGAACTGCAGCGAACGGTTAGGCACCGCGAACGAGACCACGGTCACCTGCCCGCTGCCCGCCGGCCGGCAGGGCAGGTGCGGCCAGCCGAAGAAGGTCATCGCGCTGCCGGGCGTGCCGACGTAGTCGCCGAAATAGATGTGGTAGGTGTCGGGCACGTCGAAGTTGACGGTCTTCTTTATGAAGCGGAGACCAAGCACGCCGACATAGAAGTCGACGTTCTTCTGCACGTCACCCGTGATGCAGGTCACGTGGTGGATTCCGGGCACATTCGCGGGCACGGCGAAATGTTAGTCCGTGCGGTTGTGTTCCGAGGCTTCGTCTTCCACGCGGCTCCAGATCTCAGCCGCCATGGGGTCCTTGACCTCCTCCTGGATGTGGGCGACGAGGCCGATCGCGCGGGCCATGACCGCGAGCCCGCGGCCCACCTGCCAGGGGAAGTCGAGCTCGCTGAGAATCGCGCCGATGGCGCCGGTCGCATTCACGGGCAGCTCCCGCGCGTAGGCTCGGCCTGCCTCCTCAGAGATGAGCTTCATGAGCTCGACATATCGCCCCGACAGTCCATTTTCGAGGGCGATCGTGAACAGGCGCGGCGTTCGCGGGTCGATGGGTTTGTGGATCGGGTGCCCCAGGCCGGCGATGGGCTGCTTCGTCTTCTTGTAGGCCGCGACCACATCGCGCGCAACCTCGCCGAGGTCGACTTCGGGGCCGGCTGCGGCGAGGGCTTCCTGAAGAGTTCGCGCCGCCTCCTCGATGGAGCCGCCGAAACGCGACCCCATGCCGAGCAGCCCGGCAGCGACCGCGGCCTGGAGCGACTCGGGCGCCCCGAAATACGTGAGGCGCGCGGCGATCGCGCTCGGGGTCATGCCGTGCTCGACCAGGGTGACGGCGATGGCGTTGAAGACGGTGGATTCTTCTGGGGTCGGCAGCCGGCCCTTCAGCTCGAGGAACGCGAAATCTCCGAGCGACGTGTTGCCGATGAGATCGACCAGGTCGTGCCCTTGCACGACGATCCGATCGGCCGTACTCCATCCAAGGTCGGACTTCAGCCGCTTTCGTTTCGTGGTCACGGGCGCTCCACGGTGAGGCGGGTCTTGTAGCCGCTCTCGCCGAACGCCTTCTCGGGGACGAGGGCGACCCTGGCGCGGAAGGTCAATGCGGAGTGGATCGCGGTTTCGATCTCTTGTGTGAGCCCGGCGTCGCTGCGGCTGCCGTCTGGCACTTCGACCTCGATCGGGACTGGCGGCTGCACGCTCACGTCTGCGGTCGTGCGAATCACGCGCGCGCGGCCGGTGACACGCGGCCGGAACCTGCCCACCACCGCCAGGATTGCCGAGGGGTACACGTTGACGCCGCGCACGATGAACATGTCGTCCCGCCGGCCGATGATCCGCATGCGAAATGAGTTCCGGCCGCACTCGCATGGAGACCGTTCGATCCTGGCGATGTCGCCGCTCAAGAAACGCACCACCGGCATCGCCTCGCGCGTGAGGTGTGTGTAGACAAGCTCGCCGACGGCGCCGGCCTCGATCATCATCGGCTCGCGCGAGTCAGGGTTGACGAGCTCTGCCCAAACGTGGCCGTCGCCGCAGAAGTGCATCCCCTCCTGCTGCGGACACTCACCGAACAAGGAGGGAGCGATGTCGCCGATCCCCATCACCTCGGTCACGGTCGCGCCGAGGACGGACTCGATGTGGTCGCGAATGGCGGGGATGCCGCCACCGGGTTCGCCGCCGGTGACGATATGCGTGAGCTGCATCGCGGCGGGATCTGCTTCTGACTTCTCCAGGCGGTTGGCGAGGTACTGGGCAAAGGACGGCGTGCAGAGGAGCGTGTCGGCGAGGCCCGCCTTCAATCCAAAAAGGACTCGGTCGGTGTCGCCTGGCGCGACGGGTACCGAACGAGACCCGATTCGCGACAGCACGTAATGCGTGTGCCCCGCCACGAAGGGCCCGGCGCCAAAAGTGGTGAGCACGCTGCTGTGGTCGTGGATGCCGGTCGCGAAGTACGTGCGCGTGCCGATGACCGTCCACGTCTCGATATCCGCTTTGGAGAGCGCGAGCACGCTGGGCGCGCCGGTGGTGCCGCTGGTCTG
>DMCH01000172.1:516-7344 GCA_003446775.1 Chloroflexota bacterium | reverse complement strand
TTCGTGCTGAAGGGAAGGCGGCCGAGGTCCTTCAGCCGCACCTCCGCCTGGCCGACGCCCGCATCGCGGAATTTGCGCGCGTAGAACGGCGACCTCTCCATGAGATACCGGAACTGCTTCTCCCACGCCGATGACGCGCGCGCCACTGCCTGGTCGTACGACGCGGTTTCCACTTCACGGTCCCAGATCGGGTCGCGGTCGCAGGTGTCGTCGGGCAAGCGACCCGGAGCGCTCGATGTCATATGGCGCGTGGAGTTTACGGCGTAGCCAAGGCAGGCCCGTCCGGCATCTGGCTTCGATCCAGCCAGGTGCGCAGATGCGCCTCGGCGATCCGGCGGGCTCCCGCCAGCGGACCATCGGGGTCCTCGAGGCTCTCCCGCGTGAGGTCACGAACGCGTTTCTCGACCGCGGCGACCGCCTGGTCCGAGGTCTGGAGGCCGGACGTCACATAGCCGATGGTGGCTCCCGAGTTGCAGACGAAGTCCGCGAGGGCCGGGATGTTGCGCTCTTTTAGGATCTCGAGCGCGCGGGCGGTGTAGGGGACGTTGGCTCCGGGCGCGACCACGCGAGCTCTGAGAGTCCGCGCTCGCGCCTCGTCGATCACCCCGATGCGCGCGCCCGGAACGAGCACGTCTGCGTCGACCGCGAACAGCTCCGAGGCGGGGCGTACGTCCGTGCCGAGATGTTCGACCAGCCGATCGCCGTGTTGGGCGCGGAGCTCGAGCAGCTCGTCGACGTCGAAGCCCGCGCGGCGCTGGACGCTGCCGTGGATGGTCGAGAACGCTATGAGCCGAGCCCCGCGCATGGCCAATTCCACCGCGGCCGCGCCTCCGACCTTGCCGAAGCCCTCGATGGCAGCGGTGCGATCTTCGAGCCCACCGAGGGCAGTCTCGGCCGCGGTCGCCACCCCGAGGCCGGTCAGAAATGCATCGAGCGGCATGCCCATGTATTCGGTGTGCATGAGGTCCGCCTGATCGGTACCGGGAAGCGAGCGGAAATCGTCAGGCACCGTCCCGAGGTCGGTGGACGTCAGGAATTTCGCGGATTCGACCAGCGGCCGGATCTCTTCGACGTAGCGGGAGATGGCGTCGTCGCGCTCGGACGGAGTGGCCCGAATGGTCCCTTTGCCACCGCCGAAGTTGACGCCGAGGACCGCGAACTTGTACGTCATGGCTCGCGCCAGCAGCTGGGTCTCGCGTTCCGTGACGTCCGGCGCGAGGCGCGTGCCTCCGGCGCTGGTCGGGCACTCGAAGTCGAAGGCCACATAAGCGTCCACAGTCTTGAGCCGTAGCGTTTTCATGGCGTCCACTAAGGTTGGCACGATGCCGGATCTGCTGTTGACGTCCGTGGTCGGCAGCTATCCCCAACCGGACTGGCTTGTGGACCGCAACCTGTTGGGCCGCCGGCTGCCGCCGCGCACCCGCGCCGTGGAGATCTGGCGGGTCGCCCCCGAATACCTCGAGCAGGCGCAGGACGACGCGACCGTGCTGGCGATCCGAGACCTGGAGCGCGCCGGCATCGACATCATCACCGACGGCGAGATTCGCCGCGAGAGCTACTCCAATCGTTTCGCGACCGCCCTTGATGGCATGGACCTGGAAAATCCTGGCACCGCGCTCGACCGGACCGGACATCCCAACCCCGTGCCGCGCGTGGTGGGACCGCTCCGGCGCTCGCGCCCGGTCGAGGTGCGCGACGTCGAGTTCCTGCGCGCGACCACGACTCGAACCATCAAGGCGACGCTGCCGGGACCTTTCACCATGTCGCAGCAGGCGCAGGACGATTACTACCACGACGAAGAGGCGCTCGCGATGGCGCTTGCCGAGGCCGTCAACGATGAGGTGCGCGACCTGTTTGCCGCCGGCGCGGACGTGGTCCAGCTCGACGAGCCGTACCTCCAGGCGCGGGCCGAGAAGGCGCAGCGGTTCGCGGTCAAGGCGATCAACCGAGCGCTGCTGGGCGTCGCCGGGACCACCGCCCTGCACACCTGTTTCGGGTACGCGCACATCGTCCTCTCGCGGCCGAATGGATACCCGTTCCTCGAAGAGCTGGCAGACGTCACCGCCCATCAGATCTCGATGGAGTCGGCTCAGCAGAAGGTGGACCTATCAGTTCTCAAGAGTCTTGCCAACAAGACGCTGATCGTCGGCGTCATCGACCTCGCCGACGACAGCCCGGTGGAGGACGTCGACACCGTCGTTGGGCGGATCCGCGATGCGCTTCGCTTCGTGCCGCCGGAGCGGCTCATCCTGGCGCCCGACTGTGGGATGAAGTACCTGCCGCGGCCCAAGGCCTTCGGCAAGCTGACGGCGCTGGCCCGCGCGGCGGCCAGGGTGCGCGCGGAGCTTTAGCCGGCTCTAGTTCTGCGTTCCCTTCCTTGCTCTAGGCGCAAGGGAGATCAGTTCCTCCATCGCCTGCCTCGCCAGCCTCACCGCCCTTGCATAGGCCGCCTTGCTCGGTTTGGCGGAACGCCCGAGGCGCGCGCGTGTCTTGAGCGCTCCGTCGATGTAGTCGCGCGCCATCTGCGATGAATCCTTCGCCATGCTCGTTTATCCTCCCGCCAGTTCGGTCCAGAAACGGTCGATGATCAATTCCGCGAACCACGAATACCAGTATTTCTGCGTCAGCTTCTTCCTGGCCAGGAAGGTCCTCAACTCAGGAGCCACCTCGAGCTCGGCGATGAGAAGGCTGACCACGTCGTCCGGCCGAATCCCCTTGATGAACGCATGGGTTGCGTTATACGCGTGCTTGGCCTTCGCGCGCCACAGCGCGTGGTCGTCCTCGAGAAGGCCGACGAGACCGGCGTCGGTGAGGTCCTGCAGCTTCTTCTGGGTCAGCGCCACGGCTACGGCCAGAGGACCATCCGCGTAGTCCAACCGGCCGCGACGAAAGCGGCGACCAGCTGCAGGACGAAGAATCCGACGGTCCACCCGTACAGCCAATGGGGACCGCCGAGCGCCAGCCAGGCCATGCACAGGGCGACGGTCACCAGGCTGAGGCCGAACGTCCCGAACAACGCGATGCCGGCGATCCTGTACGGCCGGACAACCGTCGCTGGAGCGTTGCCCGCGTACGACTGATACGCGGCGATGACGATGCCAAGGAAGACGAGGACGAGGCCGGCGAGTGCGGCCGCCGCGCCCAGGGTGCCGAGAACCACGTCCTTCGACTCAATCATGAAATTTGGCGGAGCGCAATCGTGGTCAGACGCCGGAGCTCTTGTCAAGCCGACCCTCCACCTTCGCCGACCGGTCAGGTCAGCGGGCGAGCCACTCCCTGGCCTGCTCGACGGTGGCGAAATACCCGACCTGCAGCTTGGCATTCGGCACCTCTTTGAGCCTGTCCATGAGGTTCATGCCCGCGAGGCCGCTTTCTGGTAGGACGACGGCGAACTGCTTCAGGCCCCCAGCCAGGGCTCGGGGGAGCCACTCTCGGTCAGCCCGATCCTGGTCGGCCGGGCTGAGCACCTTCTGCCGGCGGCAGTCGGCCAGCAAACGCGAGCCCCTGTGGTCCTTAAGGGCTCGGACCCCCGCGTCGAGCATGGCCGCGAACTCCGCCGAGTTCGCCCAACCCTCCCACTCGACCAGCACCGTCGCCCCAGCGCCTTCCCACCTGACGGACGCGGTCCCAGGAGCGTTGAAGTAGAGGTCGCCGTCGGCCTGGGTCACGTCGTGATCATGGGGCCTGATCAGCCGATTTGACCCACGCTCGGCCCAAATGCCCCGGTATAGCAAAGGTTTACAAAGGTTGGCTAAGGCTGCCGAACAGCTAAGTATTGGCTTTACAGTTGCATCTGGTGTTGAAATGACAACGAGAGCGACGAAAGTCGCCTGGCCTGTTGCCTTCAACCGTAGAGGGTGACGACGATGCGCAATCCCGAGCCTGCCACGAGCCCTGAGCCGGCTGCCCGCCGCGTGCAGGTCTTGATCGTGCAGGACCATCCGCTGCTGGCGTCCGCCATCTCGCGGGTGCTCGAAGCGCAGCCCGACCTGGCGGTGTCTGGTGTTTCCAGCTCGGGAGCCGACGCGGTTCAAGCGGCGGCCGACAACCGGCCCGATGTGGTCCTGATGGACTTTCGGCTCCCGGATGTGACCGGGCCGGCGGCGGCGCGCATGATCAAGAGCGCGCACGCGGAAGCAGCGATCGTGTTCCACAGCGCCGATGAGTCCGAGACGGCGCTGCTGGATGCGATCGACGCCGGCGCCACTGCCTACCTCACCAAAGATGCGACCGCGGATCAGATCATCGAAGCCGTGCGCCGGGCGTCCACCGGCGAGGTCCTCATTCCGGCCGAGCTGTTCGCCCGCGCGATCGCCCGGCAGCGAGGCGTGGTCACACGGAAGCGGGAGCGCGACCAGCTGTTGGCGGAGTTCACACCGAGAGAGCTCGACATCCTGCACCTGCTCGCCGAAGGCTTGGACACGACCGCGATGGCACAGCGTCTTGCCATCGCCCCCCACACCATCGAGTGGCACGTCCGTCACGTGATCGAGAAGCTGCAGGTCCACTCCAAGCTGCAAGCCGTCATCGCGGCGGCCCACAAAGGCCTGATCGAACTCTAACCACCCGCCGGCCTCACCAAAACCCATCCTCTTATAGGGGTGGCATCCTGTGCCGAACCGTGGCGACGCGGCCTGCGCTCCGGCGTAATAAATGAGCGTGCTCGAAACCAATCGCCTCTCGCGAGGGCGCCCCAGGGTCAACAACGTAGTAATTGCCGTGCTGAGCGGCGTCTTGATGGCCGCGTGCGGCGGCGGCACAGCCGCCACGCCATCGCCCACGTCACTAGCGTTTGCGATGAAAGCTCAAAACGGTAGCGCTGTGTCCGGCACCGGCGACATCGTCAAGGGGACAGGCTCGTTCACCCTCACAATCAAGCTGACAGGGATGACGCCTGGCTCGATCCACGTTTCTCACGTGCATGCCGGTCGTTGTTCCCAGCCGGGTGGCATCGTCTACAACCTGCAGTCGGTCGTCGCCAGCTCGTCGGGCACCGCCACGACGACGACCACGGTGCCGGCTGGGTACCTGGTGCCCTCGTCCGGCTGGTACGTCAACGTCCATTTCGGTCCAGATTTCACCGAGGCCAAGTACGCGCCGAGCATCTCCTGCGGAGATCTGCAGCCGGCCTGACCTGAACACCCGCGCTCCCAAAGCCATCCCCTTAGAGGGGTGCTCCGCCGTGCTCACCCATGGCGACAAACCAGACCGTTCGGCGTAGTACCAAGGCATGCAGCTCCGAAGAGGACCACCTCAGGTCCGCGCACCTAACGCCCCGACGCCGGCCCTTCGCCTGGTCAAGGCCCCTTCGGGGCCTGCTCACGCGACTCCGGGACGGCGACGCTGGACATGGGTCGACAGTTACTCGATAAGGGTCGTGGCCGGCATCTTGCTGGTGTCGATCCCCATCTCGGTCGTGCTCGGGATAGGGGTGAACAACTGGAGCACCCAGACCGTCATCGACCAGACCAAAGCGAGTGTGGAGGCGACCGCTGAGAGCGCCGCCGTTCGCATCACCGACTGGGTGGCAGAGCGCCAGGCAGAGCTTCGTGGCGTGGCGCACGAGAGCGTCGGCAACCTCTCGCAGTCATGGTTCCCGGCCTTTCTGACGATCTCGGCCGGGGCCCATCCTGCTTTCGAAGAGCTCCAGGTCTCGGACCTGAAAGGGACGGTAATCGCGTCGACGCGGCCGGAGATCGGACTCTCCACGACGCCGTCGGGGGACGACTTCGCCCACAGCCTCAGCGTCGAGACCATGGGGCCGGTCGGGATTGGACAGGTGGGCCTCGACTGGCTCGTAACCGCGCCAATCCTCGGCCCAGACGAGAAGCCTCAGGGAGTCGTGGTGGGTGACCTGAATGTGGCAGTGCTGGGGAAGCTGATCAACCCTTACAGCGTGGATGCCCCGATCACTCGGAACGAGGAGATCCACATCGTCAACATGCAGCACCTGCTCCTCTACAGCTCAGCTTGGGCCGTCGTAACCGATGACGCCGCCCTACGGGGCAAGGCGCTCAGCGTCGTGGCCGAGGGCGCGATGTTCGACCAGGCGATGAAATTCGGCGGCGGCGCTGCCCAGATCACCGACTACAGAAACAAGCAGGTCATCGCCGGGTATGAACCGATCGCGAGCCTCAGCTGGGTGGTGGTCGCGTCGGTTGAAACCGTGACGGCGCTGGCCTCGGTCAACAACCATGGAATTCGAACCTCACTCCTCCAGGCTCTCAGCACCGTGTTGCTGATCATCTTTGGGGTCGTGCTTGCTGTCTACACGACGCGACCGCTCGTAGCCCTGTCGCGCGCGGCGACGAGAGTTGAGGCGGGTGATCTTACCGCCCGCGTCAATCTCAAGGGTGGCCGTGAGGTCAGCCGGCTCGGCGCCACCTTCAACGCCATGATCGAGCGCCTGAGCGGGGTGTTTTTCCGCCTCCGAGGCGAGGTCACCGAAGCGGCGGCCCAGCTATCTGCCGCCGCGGAGCAGCTCGCCTCCGCAACCCTGGAGCAGACCACTGCCGCCACCGCGACGTCGGCGAGCATGGAAGAAGTCGCCCGCACCTCGGCAGCGATCGCCGACACGGTCGATCGGGTTGCCGTCCAGGCCGGTGAGGCGCAGACCAACCTGGAGCTTGCTCAAACAGACCTCAGGGCATCGGGCGATCGCACGCTGGCCCTGGCCGGTCGCATCAACGAGATCGAGGGCATCCTCGAGCTCATCAACGACATCGCCGACCAGACCAACCTTCTCGCCCTCAATGCCGCCATCGAAGCCGCCCGCGCGGGTGACGCCGGTCGTGGTTTTGCAGTCGTCGCCGATGAGGTGCGCCGGCT
>DMCH01000172.1:0-344 GCA_003446775.1 Chloroflexota bacterium | reverse complement strand
GAGACGGTCATGGCGTTGGAGAAAGGAGTCAAGCAGATGGAGCGCGGGCTGACCATGATGCGAGCGATCACCGAGGTCAGCGGCCAGGTGCAGCTCGCGAGCCAGCAGCAGCGAACCTCCACCCAAGAGGTCGTGCTCGCCATCGAGCACATCGCCGAGGGCAGCCGCTCCGTGGCCGCCACCGCGCAGGAGATCGCCTCCGCGGCGGGTCGTCAGGGAGAGCTCGCGGCCGAGCTTGCAGACTCGGGCTGGGAGAAAGCCGGTGATCCCGATCGTGGAGCTTAGGAAGCCCGCACTGGTCCCCCTCCCAGACCGCGGTGACGGCGACCCGCAGATGTTGAGGA
>DMCH01000097.1:46121-49862 GCA_003446775.1 Chloroflexota bacterium | reverse complement strand
GGTTTCTTGACCAGCGCCCGGGCGATCTCGATCGATCCGCCTGCGCCGATGGCGCTCAACGCCTGTCCCAGTCCGGCTTCGGCGGCGGCAGACTGCATGAGCGGGATGCTGGCGGCCAGCGTCACCGCGGCGGTGACGCCTAGCAGCTGGGCCAGGGCCAGAGGCCACTGGTGCGCGAGCCGCCTGATCGCAAGCCCGGCCAGGGTCAGGCTGGGCACCCCACATCCGGTGAAATTGTGGACCACCGACGGTGGGCGACCGTCGACGCAGCCTTTATATGGGGCCGCCGCGCCTTAGCGCCGCTAGTGGCTCGTGGCCCGGTCGTCACCCCCCCGCTAAAATCACAGCCCTGATCCCAGCCTTGGGGAGTGGCGCAACGGTAGCGCAGCTGACTCTGGATCAGAAGGTTGAAGGTTCGAATCCTTCCTCCCCAGCCAACAAGATGTTGTGGTCTGATGTCGCCCGAAGTCCAGATGGTTCTCAATCGCACCCAGCTGCTAGTGATTGCCTTCTTCGTGCTTGTCTGGATCGGGCTCGTCGCGATTCTGATCCTCTCCCCTCAGGTCTATATGCAGACCTTGGGGCAGGTGGGCGGGGACAGCCGCGCGATCGAGGCGTCGTTCTTGATTGCGCTCTCGGCGCTCATCGCTTTGCTGGTGGTCGGCGTCTTCCGTCGCTGGCGATGGACTTTCTGGCTGGTTTTGGTCGCTTTCCTCTTTGGCGTATTGCGACTTCCAGCTTCGGCACTGCAACTCGCGGCGATCCTGCCGGCCAGCGGCCCCACGTGGTACGAGGCGCTGCAGGGTGCAATCGGAGTCGTCCAGTTTCTGATTGCGCTTGCAATGTTCGCGGGCTACCGGAAAGCGGGCATCTGGGGAGAGTTCTGATCCGCACGGACTCAAGCCTGACGACCAATCTCTGGATGGGCCGCCACCAGCAACGCCCGCTGGTCCAAGCAGCTCGAGAGGTGCGCCATAAGGCCCGCGACCTGGCTTCCCCGAGGTGGTGACCGCCACGACCGAGACTCCCAGCCCAAACAATCCCTTGGGCGCGAAGGGGATCGGCGAGTCCGGGACGATCGGTTCGACCCCGGCGATCCAGAACGCGGTGGTCGACGCGCTGTCGCATCTCGGCGTCCGGCACATCGACATGCCCCTCACGCCGGAGCGGGTGTGGGCCGCCCTCGCCGCTGCAAAACCGGATTAGGCCTCTGCCTACGTCCTCAGGACATGAGTGTGGCGCACTGACGCCCAGATGAGCTCGAAACCGTGTCCCACCACGAATACGATCAGGAAGGCGTTCCAGATCGGGCCGAACCAGTTCAGTTGCATCACCGCCGCGACGAAGGCGACGATCGCAAGGACTCCCCAACCAAGACCGGTGACGATGCAGTGGGCCTCGCGACAGCGAGCAAAATTCGCGAGGCAATACGCGCTGAATGCGCCGAAGTACAAACCGCTGACGTATAAGCCGGCTGGGCCGATTGAGCGGCTGACGAAAAAGACACCAACCGCAACTGGAATCGCCCAGCAGCCCCTCAGCACGGGCGCCGTGAGGTTCACGTACTTGTCCATCGTCCGCTCCCACGAGTTATTCGGAGCGGACGGCGCAGGAGCACACGTTCCTCCCACGCACGTCCACTGCTCGAGCCACGAGTTCACGGTGCGCTGAGTCATCGCCGATGACAATATGCCCAGAGTTCTTCGGCCGGCGCCAAACTATCGGTTCTTGGCCGGTACGTACTCCACCACGACAATGCCGGCTTTGAATGCCTTGGTCTCGGTCAAGGCCAGGACTCTCCGCTCGACAACCTCGGCAAACAGGCGCTTGCCTTTGCCGAGGATGATCGGATGCACCATGAATCGGTAGAGATCGATGAGGTTCTCTTGCGCCAGCGCATTGAAGAGCTGCGCGCTGCCGGAGAGCAAGAGATCCTGGCCGGGCTCTTTCTTCAACTTGCGGACCTCGTCGAACAGATTCCCGGTGATGAGCTTCGAGCCCGGCCATTCAACCTTGTCCAGGGTTGAGGAGACGACGTACTTCGGCATGGTGTTCATCTTCTCGCCGAACTCGCCAGTGCCGGGCATGGTCGGCCACGCGGCCGAAAAACCCTCGTATGTGTTGCGCCCCAACAGCAGCGCGTCGCTTGCCTGCAGCTCATTCCACTTGAATTGCCCCGCCTCATCGTTGAAGAAGGGTCCGGACCACCGACCGGGTTCCTCGAAGACTCCGTCGAGGGACAGGTATTCCGTTGCCACCAGTCTCATGTCGGCCTCCTGTAAAGACTCAGTCGTGCCGGCTCGGTGAGCCGTCGTCTCCGACTACACGAACGCGCGAGGCCAGCATCGACATCGGGTCAGCCGGACTTGGCGGCGCGAGCCGTCTCGTGCTGGCACCATGCATAGAGCGCGTCGTAGAGCGGGCTTTCCAGCTCGATCTTGAGGTGGTCCGCTTCGCCGTGGACCATGGCAAAGCCATGGGCGATCGCCTTCAGGCCGGCGGCCTCAGGCGTTACGTCGAGGTCGGCGGCGACATCCGCCCCATGGACGATCAGGGCCAGCCGGTCGAGGGCAGGGTCTTTCAGGCCGTACTTGACGATGATGGACTCGAAGCTGCAGCGGCCGTCCACGTGTCCCAGCTCGACCCCGGCCACGTCATACGGCACGGCACCCTCCCGCTCGGCCACGGCGGGCACATCCGGCGCGGCCACGTACAGGAACTCGGCCTCCGGGTCGATGAAACGCTTGATCAGCCACGGGCAGGCGATCCGGTCGACGCTGGCGTTCTTGCGGGTTACCCACTTCATTTCTTTTCTCCTCTTGTCGTCGAAATGTCGTCGCGGCTAGAATCTCGGCGAGTTGTCTGTGGTCCTTGCGGTCCTGCCCCTCGCGATCGAGGTCGCGTTCGTGCTCCTGACCGTCGCGATGCTGGCCGACTGGCTCGGCCACCGGGAGCGCCGCCGTGGCTATCTGGCCCTGGCCTTCGGATCTCTCACGTTACTGGTTCTGATCGCTCCCAGCCTGTCGGAATCGGGCGCGTATGGCCGCCTGCTCACTGGCGTAGGGATCGTTCTGTTCCTGCTGTCCGGCTGGGCGCTGCTCATGTTCCGGGACTCGTTCATCCCCCTTGGTGCGAATGCCCGTCGGTTCCTCGCGCTGGCCATCGTGGCGGTAGCCGCCTTCGCCATCTTCGTCCAGGTGCCCACCGACACGCAGGCGCCTCACGGCGCGCTTCAGACCGTTGCCCTCGCCGCGATTCTCATCACCTGGGCCATCTGCGTGGTGGAGCCGATCGTCACCCTGTGGCTGGCGTCGTGTGGCCGGCCGGCCGTCGAAGGAGCGCGCATCCGATCGCTCAGCCTCGGTTATGCGGGCCTTGTCGCCGTGATCATGTTCGGGACCCTGGGCGGCTCGCTCGTCACCAACGACCTCGCACAGCTGGTGCTCGATCTGGTGGCGCTCGCAATCGTGCCGATGCTCTTCATCAGCTTCTACCCGCCCGCATGGTTGCGGCGGTTGTGGAGCCAGCCTGAGGAGGAGGAGCTCCGCCAGGGATTGCACAGCCTGCTGACGTTCAGCCCCGATCGGGTCACGCAGGCAGGGCGCGCTCTCGAATGGGCGGCCCGACTGGTGGGCGGCAAGGGCGCCCTCATCATCGACTCGGACTCTTCCATCCTCACCTACAGCGGGTTGAGCGCGCAGGAAGCCAAGGAGGTTGCCGCTCGCGCGGCGGCCAGCCCGC
>DMCH01000097.1:37799-45831 GCA_003446775.1 Chloroflexota bacterium | reverse complement strand
CGAGGGTCGCCGACCCTTGTCATCCCGCTCGAGATGCAGGACGGCCCCGGCGCGATGGTCATAGTCGCCGGCGCCTTCACGCCACTCTTCGGCGACGACGAGGTGATCCGCCTGCGCCAGTACGCCGGCAGCATCACGGCAGCCCTCGATCGCGTGGCCCTCAGCGCGCGCATCCAGGACCTCGAAAAGGCGAAGACGGAATTCATGAATATCGCCTCGCACGAGCTTCGCGGCCCGATGACGGTCATCAAAGGCTACCTCACGATGCTGGAGGGCGGATCTCTGGGTGCGCTCGCGCCCAAAGCCATGGCGATCATTCCTCTGCTGATCGCCAAGGCGGACGAGGTCAACTCGATGGTCGAGCAGATGCTGGAGGCCGCCCGGCTCGAGGAGGGACGTTTTGGTCTCCGCAAAGAGAGCAATGACATCGTCGAGCTGACCGAGCGCGCCATCGACAGCGTGCGACCCATGCTCGCCAAACATGAGCTCTCGGTCGAGCTGCCGCCGGCGCCCATCATCGCGGAGGTCGACTCCGAGCGGTTCCAGATCGTGGTCAAGAACCTGATCAGTAACGCCATCAAGTACTCGGCGGCGGAAAAGCCGATCACAGTCTCGGTCGATCGAAATGGCAAGACCGCAAAGGTCATGGTCGTCGACCAGGGGATCGGCATCGCTCCCGAGGATCTGGCGATGCTGTTCACAAAATTCGGTCGCATCCGACGGGGGTCGACCATGGAAGTCGCCGGCTCGGGGCTGGGCCTGTGGCTGTCGCGCGAGATCGCGCGAATGCACGACGGGGATATCAAAGTCGACTCGACCGAGGGCGAGGGCAGCACGTTCACCTTCGAGGTTCCGATAATCGCGTGAGACGTTGGATATTTCGATACGCACGCGATTCGAGCTCAGCAGGCCGCTTGACCTCGCCCTGACGCTTGGGCCGATCGGCCAGGGCGCCTCTCTGCGCCTGCACGACCGCGAGGCGTGGCGCGCGACCCTCACGCCCGAAGGCCCGGCCACCGTTCACGTAGTGCATACGGACGGCGCTGTCGAGGTCGAGGCCTGGGGACCGGGCGCCGCCTCGGCCGCAGCGGGTGCCGCCGCACTGTGCGGAGAGGAGGACGACGACACCGATTTCCACCCCGCCCATCCGCTGCTGGCCGATGTTCACCGCCGCCATCCCGGGCTGCGCCTGCCCAAGACGCGGGCCGTGTTCGAGATTCTGGTGCCGACCGTGCTGGCGCAGAAGGTGACCAGCGTCGAGGCGCACCGATCGTACGCCGCGCTTGTGCGCGCGCTGGGTGAGCCCGCACCCGGGCCGGCAGGTCTCACCGTGCCTCCGTCCGCCGCGGTCCTCGCGCACACGCCGTACTGGACGTTCCACCGCTTCGGAATCGAGCGGCGCCGCGCGGAGGTGATCATCCGGGCTGCCCGCAGCGCGACCCGCCTGGAGGAAGCGGCCGGCATGGACCTTCCGAGCGCCCGCCAGCGTCTCGAAGCTTTTCCAGGCGTCGGCCCGTGGACGGCGGCCAAAGTCGCGCTGGTTGCGCTCGGCGATGCCGACGCGGTCCAGGTCGGCGACTACCACCTGCCTCACACCGTCGCTTACGCGCTCGAAGGCAAGGCAAGGTCGACGGACGAGCGGATGCTCGAGCTGCTCGAGCCATACAGGGGCCATCGCGCGCGCGCCGTGAGGCTGATCGCAGTGGCGGGCATCGCAGCTCCGCGCTTCGGACCGAGGATGCCGGTCCGCAACATCGCACGGACCTGAGCGGTCGCGCGCTAGTCGAGCTTCTCGAGCTCCTCCTCGACCAGGTTGACGAGCTCGCGCATGCCTTCTGCATCGAACACGAGTTTCGCGCCGGCAGTCTTGAACAGCTCGGGTAGCGGCCGGTTGGCGCCCAGCGCCAATGCCTCGCGGTACTTGCGCACCGCATCCTCGCGGTCGTGAAGGCTGTTGCGCCACACCTGCAGGGCGCCGAGCTGCGCGATCCCGTACTCGATGTAATAGAACGGGCTCGCGAAGAAGTGCGGCTGCATGTACCAGCGCGCGATGCGCTCGCGGTCAAGCCCCGTCCAGTCGACGGTTGTGGCTTCGAAGCGACGCCTGAGCTCGAGCCACTTGCGGTCGCGCGCATCAGCATCGCGTCCGGCTTCGTCGAGGTAGATCCATTGCTGGAACGCATCGACTGACGCGCAATGAGGAAAGAACAGGATGATGCCCTCGAGCAGATCGGCCCGCGAGCGCCTGGCGTCCTGCTCTGAGTAGTAGCCGCCGTTCTCCTTGCCTATGAACGGCGAGGCGAGAAGCTCCATCGACATCGACGCCACCTCGGCCATCTCGGACCCCGGATGCCGCTGAAACAGCAGCGGAAGCTTCGAGGCCTCCACTGAATGGAACGCGTGGCCGGACTCGTGCAGCAGCGTGCGCAGGTCGCCGTCGACGCCGACCGCGTTCATGAAGATCAGGGGCAGCTTCGTGAACGGCAGGGTCGTGCAGTAACCGCCGGGGGCCTTGCCCTTGCGATTGTCCAGGTCGAGGAGGCCGGCGTCGTCCATGGCCTGGTAGTAGCCGCGGAAGTCGGGGTCGACGTGGGCGAAAATCGGCGCCGCGGGATCGATCAAGCCCCTGATGTCGTCGAACGGCTTGAGCGGGGCACGGCCGGATGGATCCACCGACATGTCCCAGGGGCGCAGGGTCTCAAGGCTCATGCGGCTCCGGCGCTTTTCATTGATCCGTTCGACTGCAGGCAGCACAGCCTCCTCGACCGCGACGTGAAAGCGCAGGCAGTCCTCTGGCGTGTAGTCGAAGCGGTTCTTCTCGCGGTGAGCAAAGTCGCGATAGTTGGCGAAGCCGGCGTTCTTGGCGACCTTCTGCCGCAGGTCGTACATGCGGTCGAAGATGCCGGCCAGGACGTCACGTCGCTCGATGTAGGGCTGGGCTCGAAGCCTGAAGGCGCGCTCCCGCACTTCGCGGTCGGTGGAAAGCAGAAGCGGCAGGAGCTGGGCGGGGGTCTTCTCTTCGCCGTCCCACTGGGCGGTCATCGCGCCGTTGATCTTGGCCCACTGCGTTCCCAGCTCTGAGATCTCCGCGAACAGAGGCACATTGGCCTCGTCGAAGATGTCTATCTGGTTGCGAAACCTCTGGATCATCGTTTCGAGCCCTGGGCGCACGTAGCCGAGCTCGACGAGCCTTGCTTGCAGCCGCACCCGCTGCTCGTGTGCGTGGGGCGTGATCTGGGTCCCGAAGCGCAGCTGTGCGGCCTCTCGATCTGGATCGGCGGTGTCGCAGCTGTAGGCGAAGTTTGCCAGCGCCGCGGCCTCCGAGAGCAGCGACTCGAATAAAGACCAGTCGGCCAGCCAAGGCTCGACGTTCCCGGTGTCGAGGGGACGTGTGGCCAGTTCCTCGTAGTACGGGAGAACGTCATGCCAGGACGCGTCCTTGAACGCGTCAGGAGTATCCGGAAGTACCTTCGCAGCCATCACACACCCTCCACACCCGTTGAGCGCGCGCTTGCCTGTGCACGCGCTCCACACTTCATCGTATAGAAGTGATGGAGCGTAAGTCGTCATCGTCTATGAGGCTTCCTCCGGCCGTGCAGGCGGCCGCGTTGGCCGCGGTCGGCGGAAGCCGCCTGCAAAAGGAATTCGCGTGGATGAGCTGGGCCGGGACGGTCTGGCGGCTCGAAGGCCAGAGCGGTGCCGTCTACGTCAAGCGCGCGGGCGACTTGAAGGATGAGCGCGATCGGACGGTCTGGCTGGCCGGCCGGCTGCCGGTGCCCGAGGTGCTGGGCCTCTTCGGCGGCTTCGGCGACGACTGGCTCCTGACCCGCGCCGCGCGCGGGGTGCCACTCTCGGACCCCTCCCTCGGTTGGGAGCCGTCACGCGTCGCCCGGCGTTTGGGGGAGATCCTGCGCGACATCCACGCGCTCGACGCCGCGGGCTGCCCCTTCGGCGAGCGCAAACTCGGCCACGTCCTCATCCACGGCGACTACTGCCTGCCCAACGTGCTGGTGGTGGACGGGCGCCTGAGCGCTCTCATCGACCTCGGCCTCGCGGGCCTCGGCGATCCGCAGGACGACCTCGCGGCGGGAGTGTGGACGCTGCAGTACAACTTCGGCCCCGGCCATGCGCGCGAGTTCCTGGACGCGTACGGCTGGCCGCCGATGAGCGACAAGGCGATCGAGCGACTGAGGCGCCGCTACAGCCGCTAGCCGCCTATGACTTTTTCCGCTTGCTTTCGAGCTTGCCGGGCAGGACGGTATCCACGACTCGCCAGCAGTACCACGCCGCGATCGACCGGTACGGCCGAAACTTCTCGCCTTCCGCTTGCATCTCGCGCGGCTTGAGCGGTGCTTTGAGCCCGTGCGCGGTCGCCCAACCTTTCCGCACGCCGTAGTCGTCCACCGGCCAGACATCGAGCCGGCGCAGCTGGAACATCAGGAACATCTCTGCGGTCCACCGGCCGATGCCGCGGACCTGCACCATCCGCGCCACCAGCTCGTCGTCCGAGAGCGAGTCGACGTCGTGGAGGGGGACGGTGCCGTCGTCCACCTTCTGCGCGAGGTCGGTGATCGCGGCCGCCTTGGAGCCGCTCACGCCGGCCGAACGCATGGCTCCATCCGGAAGGGCGAGGACGCCCGACGGCGACAGGCCGTCCGCGAACAGCTTGAGGAAGCGGCCGTGGATCGCATTGGCCGCCGCACCCGCCAGCTGCTGAAACATGATCGAGCGCACGAGGGCCGCAAACCGATCGTCGGACGGTGCGCGCATCTCCATCGGGCCGACCGCCTTGATCAGCCGGGCCATCGCCGGGTCGCGCCGCGCAACCAGCTTCGTGCCGCGCAGCAGCTCGGCCGGCGGGGGGCGGGGGTCGACCGTGCCGGTCAGGCGAATTCGGACATGAACTGCGCGAACTCGTCTTTCGTGAGCCGCAGCTCGTCTTCGCTCAGGTCCACGAGCGGGCTCTCTGGGATCCGCTCCGTGGTGGCGAAGTCGACCGAGGCCGGGTCGAGGTAGAGCAGCCCGGTGACGAGGTGGCCGGCCGAGCGGCCCTCTTCGATCACCCTCATAGCGGCGCGGCGGTCGGTGGGGTCGTGGTCCTCGCCCAGCTTCTTGAGCAGGATGTGCGACCCGTCGTGGAGCTCGACGTCACGCACGGTCCCCGGCTCGTAATCGACGTGGACCTCTTCGAAGAACGGAATGAAGGAGACGTCCGCGATCGACTCTTCGTGGTCCTTGATCCAGCTGTAGCTCTTGGTCGAGCCGTCGTGGTCGTTGAAGGTGACGCAGGGCGAGATGATGTCGAGGACCGCGGTGCCGCGGTGGGCGATGGCCGCCTTGATCAGCGGCACGACTTGCTTGCCGTCGCCGCTGAAGGACCGCGCCACGAAGGTGCAGCCGAGGGTCAGCGCCACCGCGCAGGGGTCGATCGGCTGGAAGGTGTTGACCGCGCCCTTCTTCTGCACCGAGCCGAGGTCTGCCGTGGCCGAGAACTGGCCCTTGGTGAGGCCATAGGTGCCGTTGTCTTCGATGATGTACGTGCAGTCGATGTTGCGGCGGATCATGTGCATGAACTGGCCGAGTCCGATCGATGCGGTATCGCCGTCGCCTGAAACGCCGAGCATGATCAGCTGCCGGTTGGCGAGCTGAGCGCCTGTGGTCAGGGCGGGCATGCGCCCATGCACACCGTTGAAGCCATGTGCGGACTCGACGAAATACGCCGGCGTCTTCGAAGAGCACCCGATGCCGGACATCTTGGCGAGGCGGTGCGGTTCCACCCCGAGCTCGTAGAGCGCCTTGATCATGTGGTTGGTGATCGAGTTGTGGCCGCACCCGGCGCACAGCGTGGTGGCCGCGCCCTTATACGCATCGCGCGGCAGGCCGATTCGGTTGATGGTTGCGCTCATACGGGGATGGCCTCCGACTCGAGAAGTGGTTCTGTGATGGCGTCGGCCGGGATCGGCTGGCCGTCGTAATGGCGGATGGAGCGCAGGCGGTCGACGAGCGCTGGAGGCAGAGCGAGGCGGATCAGGTCGTAGACCTGGCCGTCGCGGTTCTGCTCGATCACGTACACACGCTCGTGTCGCGAGACGAACTCGACGACCTGCGCGGACAGCGGCAGAGCCCGGATGCGCAGGTAATCGACGGGCAACTTGGCCGCCGCGAGCGCCGACCGCGACTCAAGAACGGCAGCGTGCGTGGAGCCAAACGCGATGAGCCCGATCTTTGATCCGGCCGATTCGTCGATCACCGGCGCGGGCAGCGCGGTGCGCGCCGTCTCGAACTTGCGCGAAAGCCGATCCATATTGGCCGCATACGATTCAGCGCTCTCGGTGTAGCGGGCATGCTCGTCATGACCGGATCCGCGCGTGAAGTAGCCGGCCGCGGGGTGATCCGTGCCTGGGAGCGTGCGGTACGGCACGCCGTCACCGTCGACGTCGCGATATCTCGCCCACTCGCCGGCCAGGCGTTCGAGGTCGGCTTTTGAGAGCACCTTCCCCCGGTCGAACGGCTTGTCCGGGTACTTGAACTCGGGCGTCATCCACAGGTTCATGCCGAGGTCGAGGTCGGAAAGCACGAACACCGGGGTCTGGAATCGGTCCGCGTAATCGAACGCGTCGCGGGCGAACTCGTAGCACTCCTCGACGGTGCCCGGCAGCAGCACCAGGTGCTTGGTGTCGCCATGCGACAGCGTGTACGCAAACCCGACGTCGGCCTGCGAGGTGCGCGTGGGGAGTCCTGTGGAAGGCCCGATGCGCTGGATGTCGAAGATCACGACAGGCACCTCGGCGTAGTACCCGAGGCCTGCAAACTCGGCCATCAAGGAGATGCCGGGCCCGGACGTCGAGGTCATCGCGCGCGCCCCTGCCCATCCCGCTCCGATGGCCATCCCCACGGCGGCGAGCTCGTCCTCTGCCTGCACGACCGCGATTCGTTTCTCGCCGGTCTCGGGATCGGTACGGAATCGCTCCGCGTAGGCGATGAGGTTCTCGCACAGCGACGACGAGGGGGTGATCGGGTACCAGGCGGCCACGGTCACGCCGCCCATCAGTGCGCCCAGGGCAGCGGCCTGGTTGCCTTCGACAAGCACCTTCTGGTCCACGACCCCGGTCATCGGTTCCAGGCGGTACGGGTCCTTCTTGGAGAAGTTGTCCTGCCAGTAGTCGAAGCCCACCTTGATGGCGTCGAGGTTTAGCGGCACCGCCTTGGGCTTGGACAGGAACTGCCGCGTGACCGCGTGCTCGAGAGCCTCCCACGGGATGCCGAGCAGCCCGGCGACGACGCCGACGTAGATCATGTTGGCCAGCTGCTTCCGCAAGGTGTCGTTCTGGATCTTCGACTTCGCGAGCTTGGAGAAAGGCACCGGGTAGTAGGTGACGTCCGTGCGGGCTTCGGCGGTCGAGAAGACCTCCTCGTGTACGACCACCCCACCCGGCCGCACCGTCCGCAGGTCCTGGTGCCAGGTCGCCGGGTTGAAGGCGATCAGGATGTCGACCTGGTCCCGGCGCGCCATGTGGCCCTGGGTCGTGACCCGAAGCTGGTACCAGGTCGGCAGGCCCTCGATGTTGGAAGGAAAGACGTTCTTGGGGGCGACCGGGATGCCCATGTGGAAGATCGCCCGGGTCAGGATCAGGTTCGCCGTCTGGCTCCCCGAGCCGTTGACGGTGGCGGCCTGGATGGTGAGGTCGTTGATGATCTGGTTGGTCACTTGGTCATGTACAGCGGAGTCGGATTTTACGCGTACGTGCGAGCCGAACCAGGTGTTCAAGTCGCCGATTGGGTAGAGTCCACAACTTGTGAAGGTCGGCACCCCCAGGGAAACCGCGCCCGACGAACGCCGGGTGGCGCTCGTCCCTGATTCCGCGACCAGGCTTGCCGCAGCCGCCCTCGAGGTCAACGTCGAGTCGGGCGCCGGGTCGGCGGCATACATCACCGACGAGGCCTACCAGCAGGCCGGCGCCAAGATCGTCAAGGGCGCCGCCGCCCTGATGGGGGAGGCGGACGCGGTGCTCAAGGTCCAGGCCCCTTCGGC
>DMCH01000097.1:26581-37559 GCA_003446775.1 Chloroflexota bacterium | reverse complement strand
GTGACCGCCTTCAGCCTGGAGCTGGTGCCGCGCATCTCGCGGGCCCAGTCCATGGACGCGCTGTCGTCCCAGGCGTCGGCGGCGGGTTACAAGGCGGTCCTGATGGCGGCCGGCCGCCTGGGCAAATTCTTCCCGATGATGATGACGGCGGCCGGGACCATCCCCCCGGCGCGTGTGCTGGTCATGGGCGCCGGCGTGGCCGGCCTGCAGGCGATCGCGACGGCGCGCCGGCTCGGCGCGGTGGTCTCCGCCTACGACGTCCGCCCGGCTGTCAAGGAAGAGGTGCAGTCCCTGGGCGCGACGTTCATCGAGCTTGCCCTCGAGACGCAGGAGGGAGAGGGCGGCTACGCCAAGGAGCAGTCCGAGGAGTTCCTGCGCAAGCAGCGCGAGCTAATAGGTGAGCACGTCGCCAAATCAGACGTCGTCATCACCACCGCCGCCGTGCCGGGCCGGCGCGCGCCGCTGCTGGTGACGGGCGAGATGGTCAAGGGCATGCGGCCTGGGTCTGTGATCGTCGACCTCGCGGCCGACACCGGTGGCAACGTAGAGCTGACCAAGGCGGGCGCGGACGTCGAGGTCGGCGGCGTGACGATCATCGGCACGCGGAACGTCCCGTCGACCATGCCCCTGCACGCGAGCCAGCTCTACGCGCGCAACGTCGCCAACCTGCTGCTGCACCTCGTGAAGGACGGGGCGATCGTGCTGGACTTCGACGACGAGATCACGAAGGGCAGCTGCGTGACGCACGACGGAGAGATCGTCAACGAGCGCGCCAAGCAGATGGCTGCGGCGCCGACCAAATGAACAGCGAGCTGCTGAACGAGTTCACGTTTTTCGTGCTGGCTGTTTTTGTCGGCATCGAGGTCATCTCCAAGGTTCCGACCATGCTCCACACGCCGTTGATGTCCGGCACCAACGCGATCCACGGCATCATCCTGGTGGGCGCGCTGGTGATCGCGGCGGGAGCCAGCTCCCCGGTCACGATCATCCTCGGACTGGTGGCCGTCGTCCTCGCCACGACCAATGTCGTCGGCGGCTTCGTCGTCACGGACCGGATGCTGGAGATGTTCAAGGGCCGGCAGACAACCAGGACTCAAGAACCGGTCAAGCCTAAGTGAGCCTCTTTTACGCCCTCGCCTACCTGCTGGCGGCGGTGCTGTTCATCCTCGGCCTCAAGCAGCTGAGCTCGCCCAAGACGGCGCGCAACGGCAACTTCACCGCCGCGGCCGGCATGGTCATCGCGTTGGGGGCAACCGTGCCGCAGCTGCACTTCACTGCTGCGGGCGCGCTCATCATCTTGATCGGGGTCGTGATCGGCGCAGCGGTTGGGACGATCGGCGCGCGCCAGGTGAAGATGACCCAGATCCCGCAAATGGTGGCGCTGTTCAACGGCGCCGGCGGCGCCGCCGCAGCGCTCGTGGCGGTGGCGGAGCTCGTCAAGTTCGGTGCTCACCCGCCATTGACCGAGGCATTGCCCAGCGTCTTCAGCATCGTCATTGGATCGGTCTCCTTCGCGGGCAGCCTGGTCGCCTTCGCGAAGCTGCAGGAGCTGATGACCGGGACGCCGATCACGTACCCGGGACAGCAGCTGGTCAACGGCCTCCTCGCCGCCGCGATCTTCGGTTTCGTGATCGCCGTCCTGGCGATCGCATCGATTCCTTTCTCGTTCCTGGCCCTGATGCTTCTGGCCCTCATCCTCGGTGTCGCCTTCGTGCTGCCCATCGGCGGCGCGGACATGCCGGTCGTGATCTCGCTGCTCAACGCATTCACCGGGCTCGCGGTCGCCGCGAGTGGATTCACGCTCAACAATTTCGCGCTCATCGTCGCGGGGACGCTGGTCGGCGCCTCCGGCAGCCTGCTGACCAAGCTCATGAGCGACGCGATGGGGCGCTCGCTCGGAAACGTCCTGTTCGGGGCGTTCGGCAAGGTGCAGGCAGTTGCCGGCGCGGCAGCGGGGAAGGAGGGTCGCACCGTGCGGACCGGCTCGGTCGAAGACCTCGCGACCCTGCTCGCATATTCGCGACGCGTGATCATCGTCCCGGGGTACGGGCTCGCCGTCGCGCAAGCGCAGCACGCAGTCCGCGAGCTTGCGGATCTGCTCGAGAAGAGAGGGGTGGAGGTGAACTACGCGATTCATCCCGTCGCCGGCCGCATGCCCGGGCACATGAACGTCCTCCTCGCGGAGGCGAACGTGCCTTACGAGCAGCTCAAGGAGATGGACGAGATCAACGACGAGTTCAAGAACGCCGACGTCGTGCTCGTGGTCGGCGCCAACGACGTCGTCAATCCCGCGGCGCGCAACACGCCCGGCAGTCCGATTTACGGCATGCCCATCCTCAACGCCGACCAGGCCAAGAACATCGTGTTCATGAAACGTTCGATGCGGCCGGGCTTCGCCGGCATCGACAATGACCTTCTGTACGACCCCAAGACCATCATGTTGTTCGGCGACGCGAAGGATTCGCTGACGAAGTTGGTGAGCGCGGTCAAAGCCGCCTAAACCAGATCCAGGTGGAGCTCTAGGCCGGATTTACTCCGGCCGTCACCCAGTGTGCACCAACCAAGCGCCTCCAGGCAAAGTGTCAATCCACCCATGGCGAAAGCCTGCTTTCGCCATATAAAAAGCCTGCTTTCGCCATAAATTGACACGAGCCCCCGACCGGTGATGGACGGAGGCTCGCGCCGCGAAGAGGGTGTGGTGCCTCGAATCCTAGGCATTGGGCGCCGGATCGGTTAGTGCGCAGCCTACAAAACGAGTCCTGTTTCGTTGTGGGGCGAGGCAAGGCCCCTACAATCCTGGGCGGTGGACGGCCGTGAGATCGTGTTGCTGGTCACGGTCGCCCTGCTCGTGCTGTATGTGATCGCAATCGGCGGCACGACGGCGACCGCGATCCGCATCAACGAGGCCTGGCGCCGGCGCCCGGTGAGGGTGACCACACTCGGGCCGAGGGAGGACGGCGAAGTAGTCCTGCAGGCGCCCGCACTGCCCACGGCCGTGCGCCGGATTCGCCTGGTCGGTTGGGTCGCGTTTCCAATCGCCCTGGTGCTGGCGGTCTTCGCGAACCGCAGCTTTCCATGGATAGCGCCCGTCGCGGTGCTGGTCATGGTCGGACTCAACGCGTTTTATTTCACTGCGATGCAGGGATTGGGCGAGCCGCTCACGCTGTCGAAGGACGGATTCCGATGGGGCGGGCGGGGAAAGGAACGCTCGGTGCGCTGGATCCATGTGACCGACCTCGTCGGCGCGCGGCTGGGCGCCTTCAGCGGCATGAGGATGTCCGAGGCCGGCGAGTGGCAGGACCCGAAGCTGCGGCCCAATGTCATTTTCTTCAGGCTCAATCGCGCGCTCGTGCACACACCCAAGTCGCTGCTTCAGCGCATTCGAGGCTTCTCCTATTACGACGGCGCCATCCGAAACGCGTTCGGCGTGCCTACCGAGCAGCTCCTGCAGGCCATGCGCGAGTGGCAGCGCCTGGCGATCGATGCGGAATCGCCGCCGTTTCGGCGTCCGCGCCCGGGCGAGCAAGCCGGGCGCGGGATGCCGGGCTAGGAGCGCGACTCCTTCAGCACTCTCTCGAGCGTTTTCGTGTCGAACGGATAAGCCAGCCGCAGCACAAAGTGCTGAAGACCGGCATCGAGCCACTCCTTGACGTCGCCCGGCGTTCTCACGTGAACGTTCGCGGTGCGCTCGATCTCCTTCGGGTCACGCCCGATGCGGTGGCACCACTCGTCGAGGATGCGTGACTTACGTGCATATTCGTCTGGGTCTCCGAGCGCGTTCCACATCTGCGCGTGCTCGGCCACCAACCGAAGGGTCACCTTCTCGCCCCCGCCGCCGATGAGGATCGGCATCGGGCCCGCGGGCCCGGGCTTCAATTTTTTGATGCGCTCCTTGATTCGCGGCAGCGCTTCTTTGAGAGTGCGCAGCCTGTCTTTCGCCTCGCCGAAAGCGAACCCGTACTCCTCGTAGTCGCGCTCGAACCAGCCCGCGCCGAGGCCGAGCACGAACCGGCCGCCCGAGAGCTGGTCGATGGTGCTGGCCTGATAGGCGATGAGATCGGGATTGCGGTATCCGATCGCGCTGACCATCGGGCCGATCTGTGGGACCTTGGTGTCGATCGCTGCCGCCGCCAGCAGCGACCAGCACTCGAACTGGTTGCCGTTGGGGTCGCCGTAGAGTGGAAAGAAGTGATCCCAGAACCAGATGCTGTCCACTCCTAGCTCGTCAGCGCGGCGCCATGCGTCGCGCAGTTGCGCGATCGTGCACTGCTGGGGATGAATCGTGACCCCGACCTTGAAGCGCCTCGTTTCCGACATCGGTCAGGGATTATCCTCTCCCTCTCATGACAAATCGCTGGACGCCGGTCGAGGTCGACGCGACCACTGCAGGCCCGGATTTCTGGACGCGCTATCACGCGTATCGCCGGTTGCGGCATGCCGAGACTCGCCCCGACGACCCGATCAGGCCCGACCGCGTGATCGAGGACGGAATGAAGCGCAACGATCCGTTCGAGATCCACTATCGCTATGAGATTTCAAACGGCGGAAAGATGTTGAGCTGGTTCACCGCCGAGGCGACCAGGCCCGGGGCGCCTGGCTACGACACCAACAAGCACCTGCTGTGGACCGAGGGTTCCGTGCACCGCGACCACCGACGGCGCGGCATCGGCCGGAGTTGGATTCCAATCGTGCTGGAGATCATGGACCGGCATTCGTACACCACTGTCGGCATTGAATGCGAAGAGGAGTCCGGTCACGCGTTCCTGAAGTGGATCGGTGCGGAAGCCAAGCTGACGGGCGCTGAGAACCGCCTCAAGCTGGCGGATGTCGACTGGGCGGTGATGCGCCGCTGGGTTGAAGAAGGGCGCAAGGGCTCACCCGACACGAAATTCGAGTCCTATGACGGGCGCCTGCCGGAATCGATGCTCGAGGACTATGCCCCGCAGATCTCGAGCATGTTGAACACGATACCTTTTGAAGACCTCGACCATGGCGAGATCGTCGAGACGCCGGCAATGATCAAGGAGTGGTTCGCGCGCATGGACATGTCGGGCGAGGCCGGGCACTGGATGATGACGCGCGAACCTGACGGGGTCATCTCCGGAATCACCGACATGTACTACGCCCCGTACAGCCCGACCATCGTTCATCAGGGCTTCACGGGCGTGCGGCCGGACGCGCGCGGGCGCGGGCTCGGCAAGTGGCTGAAAGCTGCCATGGCGATCCACCTGCATGAGCTCTACCCCAATGCCGAGTGGTTCACGACCGACAACGCGGGCTCCAACGCGCCGATGCTGGCCATCAACGCCAAGATGGGTTTCAAGACATACCGGGTCGGCAGCGAATACCAGATCACTCGCGACCGCCTGGCCGCGCGACTTCAGGAGCTGGCGGGAGCCTTTTAGCGGATCAGGCCGATCGGCGGCGCTGGATGCTGCGTGCGAGCAGCACGAGCCCGACCACGATCAGGAGCACCGGCAGAGCGGCCTTGCCGAACCATCCGTAATCCATGTCGCTGATCCGGAAGATGGTGGCGAAGATCACGAAGCCGATCATGAAGATGATGGCGGCCACGAACATGAGCACGCGCCCCTGCCGGAGCAGGTGTGAATCGCGGTTGCGTACGCCCTGCAGGAAGAGACCCAGCCCGACCCCACCCGGGGCGACCAGCGGCCACGCGAACGCCCAGGAGGGCCAGTCGCCCGTGCTGCTCTGGTACGCGAGGATCAGCCCGATCACGGTCAGGATCGCGCCCGGGATGAGCGCGCCGGTGCCAAGGCTTATGTAGCCGACGATAAGAAGCGTCAGGCCCGGGATGACCACGAACAAAGGCCAGCTCTCGCCGGCATCGAAGCCCGTGAACTGGATCAACAAAGCGAACAGACCCAATACGACCAGCACCACGCCGAACGCAACGGTCGATCCGGCCCGGCGAGCGGTGGAACCTGGCGCCACGTACGCCGGGGGCCGGGGTTGGTACGTGGGAGGTGGAGGTACGCTGACGGCGGTTTCAGTGGCGACCGCCTCACTTTGCTGGTCTTCGGCGGTTGCGGGTTCGACTGCGCTCATCGAAGGCGATTCCTCGCTCTCCGGCTGGGTTTCCGCCGCGGGCGCGGCGTCCTCTGAGGTCACCTCCGACGCCACGTCGGAGCTTTCGACGGGCTTGTCCTTGCCGGGCGCCCAGATGTCCGGGCTGCCGGCGAGCATGTCCGAGCTGACGTGCACGGTGGGCGAGCCCTCGCTGCCTTCAGACGGTGTGGCCGGAGGCGTTTCTTTCGGTATGGAGCGCTTGCGCTTGCTCATGGGGATTCCTTATACAGCAACCCGGGCCTGTCGCTGATGGTCACGATTGCCGCCACGGAGCCGGCAAGAGGTGGGCCAGGATCCGATAGACCTCGGGATTCAAGGCCAGCCCGACGTGGCTGCCTCTGACCTCGATCGCGTTTACATCACGGCGCAGGCAAGCGCGCCAGTTCACGACGCCGTCGGAGCGCGAGTAGATCGAGGTGGTGGGCACCCGGGGCGGGGCCGCGAGGTCGCGCAGGAACCGCATCTCCACGGACGCCGGGTGGCCGTAGCGGAAGACGTTGTAAACATGAGCGGCCCGAACGCCCGCCATCGTCAGCGGATGGATGTCGAACGGATCGTTGAGCGGCGACCCAAGGGTGATGACCTGTTCCACGAGCTCGGGCTGGCGGTGCGAGAGCACCTTTGCGAGCACGCCTCCGCGGCTCTGGCCTACCAGCGACACGCGCGCGCCAGTGCGGCGGTGCAGCTGCTGCAGAGCGTCGAGCAGCGGCCGCAGCATGACCTCCGAGTACGTGACGTTGAAGGTGACGCCTGCCATCTGCGGGCGGTATCCGATGCGTCGCAGCCACTGGTACGGGGTGTGCAGCGTCCAGTCGCCTGCGAGGAAACCGGGGATGAGGATGACCGGGCGTCCCAATCCTGGAGGGACCTCGACGCCGCGGAAAACCGGATCGCGGATGAGCCTGAGATATTCGAGGTAGATCCGGCCCTCGAGCCACATCGGCGGGACGGGGTCCCAGGTCCCCAGATGGCGGAGGTCGGGGAGGACTGAGGCTGCGACCTCCTCCCAACGCCCGCGTCGTTTGCTGTGATGTTGTGAGGCCGTAGCCAAGTTAAGTTCTGAGCGTATCTCCGTTAAGAAACTGCAGCGGGCTCGCTGGCGATTCTATCTGCAAGCCACTCCAGAAGAACGCTCAGAAACAGGTCAGGAGTCTCCATCATCGGCACGTGGCCGACGCCTTCCAGGACGCGCAGGGTCCAGTCAGGCCGCCGGCGCACCAGCTCCCGCGCGGCTGCCAACGGGATGACGCGGTCGAGCGAACCGTGGATCACCAGCGTCGGGGCCGTGACCCGTTTCACTCGCGTCCAGAAGCGTGGGTCCGCCATCCTGAGCGCGATCGAGCGCGAGGCCTGGATGAAGGCGCGGCTGCCCTGAGGGCCGAGGTGGCCCCGCTCTCGCGTGAGCTGCACGTGAGCCTCGACGACGTCGGCTGGCACCTGCGAAGGATCGGCGCAGACAAGCTCGAGCGACCGCTGCACGAGAGTTTCGGCACCCATGTCGCGCAGCCTGCGCTCGAAAATCACCTCAGCCAGTCCCGGAATCGAAACTGCCGCGGCCACGCCAAGCATCGTTGGGTCTGGCCTCGGGGCGTGCGCGAGTGGGATGGGGATGGCGGGGTCGACAAGGATGCACTCGGTCACCCTGTGCGGGTGGTCGGCCGCCTCGAGCACGGCAATGTGGCCTCCCATCGAGTTGCCCATCAGGACCACCGGTTCATCGATGACCTTTTCGATGAACGCGTTCACGAGCTCCGCGTTGGCGCCGACTGTCGCCGAGCGGTGGTAGAGGGGCGTCTGGCCAAAGCCGGCAAGGTCGATGGCGATGGCGTGGTAGCGCTCAGCCAGCGCGGGACCGACCGCCATCCAGTTCAGGGCATTGCCGCCCAGGCCGTGGACCATGAGCAACGGCTTGCCCTGGCCGCCGAAGTCGATGTAGTGAACCGGGCCGTCCAGGCCGGCGATCCTATGGCGCACTGCGTCAATCCTACGACGCGGGACTCAAGATCGCGCCCGCCAATCGCATCAGGATCTCGGCGATGGCGGTTGACGAGCGCCGGCCGTCCTGGTGGAGTCGATCGAAGACGGCGAACGAGGTAAGCGCGCCGATGACGTCCTCGGCCTCCTTCAGCGAGCAGCCGGGCCGGAGCTGGTCGGCTGAAGCCAGCCTCTCGGCGAGGGCGCGATCCTTCATCGCGACGGGGTCGCCCGTCGACGTCATCGTTGGGAGGGCGCGGAACAGGGCGGGGTCGGAAGACCAGACCGCACAAGCCGCGGTGATGCGGTCGCGAAGCTCCTCGCGAGGATCCGTGGCTCCGTTAGCGGCGGGCGGCCGAGTCCGGGCGTGCGCCTCGCCTACGACCGCTCGCAGCAGCTCGGATCGGGAGCCGAACCGGTTGTAGATCGTGAGCCGGGAGACGCCCGCCCGGCGTGCCACAGCGCCAACGTTGAGAGCGGAGCCGCCGCCGGCCGCTACCAGCTCGCGCGCGGCCGCCAGCACGGCGGCACGGGTGCGGTCGACTCCCGCCTGCCGCTTGCCGAGGTCATGCCGGCCGTTCACTCCAGCACATTAACATACAGTATGTCAACCCAACATCCCTGCCCGATCGTTCCGCTCCAACGCGCCGACCGCCTACCATCCCGTGCCGATGAGGCTCCCAGATCCGCTGGCTCTGCGCGAGCTGACCGCCCTGTTGCGGGATCCGGTCTTCCGTGGTCGCGGCGTGCCGCATGGCGACGGCCGCCCGGTGCTCCTGGTGCCGGGTTTCCTGTCGGGCGACTGGGCGCTGACCGTGCTGCGGACCTGGTTGCAGCGCATCGGGTATCACGCCTATGTGTCCGGGATCTATTTCAACGTGCGCGCGTCGGAGCACATGGTCGCCGGGCTGCGCCACCGCCTGGCCGAGATCCAGGCGACCGATCCGGCGCGAGTCACACTGGTCGGGCACAGCCGCGGCGGTCTTCTCGCCAAGGTGCTCGCGCAGCGCCGGCCGGACGCCATCGAGCAGGTGATCGCGCTCGGCTCGCCGCTCGCCGATCAGTCGGACATCACTCCGCTGACCCAGGCCGCGGTCGGTGTCGTCCGCACCGCCAACGAGATCGGCTTTGGTCTCAGGATGCGCCAGGAAGGGCGATTCGCCTACGACCTGAGGCAGCCGCCTGCGGTGCCGACGACCTCCATCTACACACGAGAGGACGATGTGGTGAACTTTCGCAGCTGCATCCGTGCCGACATTCCGTCGATCGCCGTTTGGGGCAGCCACAACGGGTTGGTCAGCAACCCCGAGGTCTATCGGCTCCTGGGCCGGCTGCTCTCACGACCACCCAGAAGTCCGCGCGAACTCGACGCACCTCGCGGGGTTCGCCGCAATGGCCGCGATCGGCGCACGGCGAGTCACTGAGTCTTGCCTCCCCACCACGTGGGGAGGTCCCGCCGGATCGCGCAGCGATCCTCGCGGGGGAGGGGAGACCCGGGCTATTGTTTGCCGGCCTTGATCCCAATTGCGATCACTCTCGCGCTGGTCGCGGCCGCGATGCATGGCACGTGGAACGTGATCGTCAAGGTCAGCGGCGACCCCACGGACACGCTCACCCGCGCGACGGCGGCGGCCGCGCTGTTGATGACACCGCCGGCATTCGTGGCCTGGCTGATCGCGGGGCGGCCAGGCCTGTCCACCGAAGCGGCCGGCCTCGCGGCGCTGTCTGCACTGCTCGAGTTCGCCTACATATTTCTGCTGTCGGCTGCTTACCGTCGCGGTGAGGTGTCGGTCGTCTACCCCATCGCGCGTGGCTCGGCGCCTTTGCTCGCCGTGCTCATCGGTCTTGGCTTGCTGGGGGAGAGGCTCGCGACGCCTCAACTGATCGGCGTGGGGCTGCTGCTCGCCGGCATCCTCGCGGTCACGCTCCCGCAAACCAGCGGGCGCGCCACCCTGCCTGCACTGGCGACCGGTGTTGCCATCGCGGCGTACACGGCGATCGACAGGGTCGGGGTCAGGCTGGCGGCGCCGTGGCTGTACGGCTGGCTGCTGGTGGTGATCCTGGCGACCGGGCTCGTGGTCGCGCGGTGGCTGGGCGCACGTCTTGCGCGTCCATCGATCGAAGCCGGGCGACTGCTGGTGCCGAATCCGGTTAGTTGGTGGCAGGCGATTGTCGTCGGCCTCTTCATGTGGGTCGCCTACCTGCTCGTCCTCGTGGCTTTGAGCATCGCGCCGCTCTCGGTCGTCGCCCCGGTGCGCGAGACCGCGATCGTCGCGGTGGCGGTTTGGGGTGTGTGGAGGCTGCGCGAAAGACAGGCCGCCGCACTCAAGCTGTCGGGCGCCATGGCCACCCTGTTGGGGGTGGCATTGCTGGCCTTCTGACGGGTGCACGCGGGCGTGCCTCGGGCCTGGTTTGGGGCCGATGATGCCGTGGTAAGGTAATTTCGTCGCCCGGACGCGAGCGATGTTCGCCGCGGTCGTCGATTCTTCTCGAAAGGACCCGAGCGTTCGCGTGATTTACTTTCGAGAAGAGGAGTTGGAGATGCCGACCGGCACAATCAAGAAGTTGGTATCCGACCGCGGGTTCGGGTTCATCGCCGCCGAAGACGGGAAGGAGTATTTCTTCCACCGTACCGGCCTCGACTCGAGCGTGAACTACGACTCCCTGGCCGGGGGAGAGCGCGTCAGCTTTGAGATCGAGGCGAGCCAGAAGGGCCCGCGCGCGAATCGCATCAAGCTTGCGTAGCTGAGCTGACCTTTACGGGCCGGTCGCCGAGGCGCCGGCCTTTTTCTTTGGCCCCTGGGGACGCCCGTACAGACGCTAGACGGTTAGGCGAATGGATCGGGGCGGATGACCTTGACGCCGCCGAAAATTACGTTGAGCTTTGCGGATGTCAGGTCGAGAGAGGCCGGAG
>DMCH01000097.1:24450-26259 GCA_003446775.1 Chloroflexota bacterium | reverse complement strand
GTCTCTACATCGTCCCAATGGATGGTTTCTTTCTTTCCAGGATTGTGACCATTGGGTGCGTGGCCCACGACGAAATGCTCGTACTTACCTCCGTTTGAGCGCCGGACTTCACAGGTCATCCGGTCGGCCCACCCAGCGCACTGGATGTACTCATTGGCCTCTTCGTCGGGCGACTTTACGTCGTCAAGACGCTTGCCGGGCGGAAGCTTCCAGAGAAGCAGTGAGAAGGCCTTGGTGCCGTCGAAATTGTGCAGCCTCCTGCTGATGTCATCCCCACCACCCCTCTCCAGCGGCTGGGCGTCGCCCCAGGTTCTTCCATTCATGAGGAGCGCGTGGGTCTTCACTCGCGAACCCGCATCAAGTACGTGCTGGTGACAGTAATAGACTTCCCATTGAGCATCCCTGTCGCGGGAATCCCCGAGTCCACGCGGTCGTCAAATTGGCGTTGATGGGCGTCTCGGGTCGCGTCCCCGGATTTTACCTCGACACCTTCGTAGGTCCCGTCCTCCTTGAGGGCCAGACCGTCATAAAACCTTGTACCTCCATCTTTCGTCGTCACGCCAATCTGCTTTGTGATCACATCGCGTCCGGTCTGACCTTTGTAGTCAGCCAGACCCTGTGCCTCGCCTGACTTGCCGTACCCGCTCTTCCCTGTGAAACGACCGCCTGAGTCACGGCCGTCCCCGCGATCTAGGCGGCTGCGGTCTCTCGCACGGACGGGGACCACTGCCGCAATGACCCCTCCACTCGCGGTAGTTGCTCCCAGTTCGCCCAGGTCGACATGGGTCCGGCTGTGGAAGACATTGATGTCGAGCTCCTGTTTGGCCAGGTCTGTCCCCCCGGCGAACGTGGCCCCGGCCAGCGCTCGCCTGAGCCTGGTCGCCAGGATCCGTCGGAGGAGCTCGATCACATGGCCCTTGAGCTGATTAACTATCTCGCGGCTCACGCTATGGATCCCTTCCTGGATCATCCGGCGCAGGATGCCGCGTGTGATGATGACCTCGCCGACCATCGCGCCTTCAGACACGCCGAGGGTCACGGGCGCCGCCACTTGATCCGCAACGATCTCGGCCGCAAGCGCAACCAGTTGAGCGATCACCGCCAGCTTGACGCTCACGACCAGCGTCGCCATGCCGTCGAGCGCGGTGGCCATGTGGTCGGCTGCCTCCTTGGCCCGGTCGAAATCGCCTCCACCGCCGCCGAGCCCATGCCAGTACCGCTCGAAGGCATCGATCGATTCACTGCTGTTGTCGGCGGTCACCTGCGCGGCCACCAGGCTGGCGTCCTGATTAATGCGTGTGACCTCAGCGCCGAAGACTCGCCAGGCCTGGGCGCAGGCCCGCAGCTTGTCCTCGTCGGCCTCGGGCCACATGAAGCCGAGCAGGTTCAAGACCCAGGTGAGGTCGTCGGGAAGCGTGAGGCTCATCAGAGACCCGAACGGATCTGATCGAATGCGGTCTGACCTGCCTGGTCTGCGGATTCGACGTTTTGACCCATCTGCTGCAGGCCCTCGGCGATGCTGGCCAGTTGGTCAGCCAGGTGCTGCATCGCCTGCAGCCCCATGGCGCTGCACTCCGCATAGGCTTCAGCGAACACGCTCCCGATCTCGTCGCGACCCCATGGCGAGCCGGCTCCGAGCACTTTGGCTTGCAGGGTCTGGAGGGCCTGCGCAAGGTCATCGCTGGAGCGCTGAAACTGTTCGGAGGCGCCGCTCAGCGACTCCGGTCTGATCCTGAACTGCCCAGAGCCCATCTATCGATGCCTTGCCGTCAGGTCGCGATCGCTGGCTGGGCCGCGACCAACATCGTG
>DMCH01000097.1:23897-24141 GCA_003446775.1 Chloroflexota bacterium | reverse complement strand
CCCCATCCGATGCGCCCATGCTAAGCCGAGGCGGGCTCGTATGAGCCGAATTAAAGCCACTGCGCCGCGAGCCAAGTGGGCCTTTTCAACGCGAGGCGCGCCCGACCAGAGCGATCGCGCCTGCCCACGCCACGGTGCCCACCGCGACGAGCGCCCACATCGTCGGAGCGATGATCGGGAAATCGACCAGGGCGCCGAATATGCACATCGCACCCGCCCCCGCCAGCAGGAACGCGCCCGGCAA
>DMCH01000097.1:23319-23596 GCA_003446775.1 Chloroflexota bacterium | reverse complement strand
GGCCGCCCAGCCTGGGGCCACCGACCCGGTCGCCGCGCCCATGACCGGCTGCACTCCCGCGAGGACCAACCCGGCCGGCACCGCGAACGCGACCAGTCGCAACAGGTTGCTGGCGGGCGGCATTGTCCTGTAGCTCACGCCGGGAGCATGGTCAAGAAGCGGAAAGGATCGGCACCAGCGCCGGCTGAGTGAAGACGGGGACAGTCGGGACCCATCCGCGCTGGACGTCGCGGTAGTAGTCCGGCTGTGCAAGCTGGGTCATGAACCAGTCGTTGAA
>DMCH01000097.1:17005-22954 GCA_003446775.1 Chloroflexota bacterium | reverse complement strand
AGGCCGGCGGCTAGGTCTGGGTAGCCGTAGAAGTCGTCCGTGCCATAAACCGACGTCGAGCCGTACGAGTAGATCGCGATCCCAAGGACGCGGTTCCCGTTGGCAGACGGTGCCAGCGCGCGAGTGATCTGCGCCAGCGTTTCCTCTGGATAGTTCAGAAAAGCACCCACCCCGGTCACAACGCGGTTTGCGAAACCCGAGTCTTTCTCAAAGTTCAACCAGCGCTCGAACCAACCTTTCTCCAGACCGCTCCAGTCGCTGTCGTAGTTCATGGGCACGCCAAAATCGAGATACCCCTTGCTCAGCCAGTCTTTCCAATCCTGGAAGACCGAAGAGTAGGCGGACGTTCGCGGCCAATCGGCAGGAGTCAGCGGTCCGCCGCCAAAGCAGATGAGCGCTCCGCTCAGCTTGACGTTGGGATGCTCGCGCTTGAGGTCGTCATGGAGGTCGCGGACGAAACCGGTGACCCGTGCTCGGCGCCATGACTGCCACCTCTCGTCGCCCGACCACGGCACACCCTGAGTTCCAGTCTCGAGCGCGTACAACGACAGCGACTCAGGGGTGTACCCCCACCCCAGACCCGGATACCGCACGAAGTCCATGTGCAGCCCGTCGACGTCGTAGTTCTGGGCCACGTCCATGAATACCTTGTGCGTGTAGGTCTGGACCTCGGGCACGCCGGGATCCAGATAGCCGCTGGTGCTGCCGTCATCCGCCCGGTTGCCCCAGGCGTCGCCATGCCGGAGATAGACCTGGCTTGACTCGCCTGCGAAGAACGTGTTGAGCCACGCATGAACCTCGATGCGCGGGACGGCGGCGTGCGCGAGCTTGATCACGTATGCGAGCGGGTCGAAGTCTGGCGGTCCGGTGATGTCGGTCGCGCGTGGCTCGTCGGAACGATTGAAGTACGCGTCGCCTGCCTTGCGGACCTGGACGATCAGAGCATTGAGGTTGGCGCGATGGGCGTCGGCGACCAGCTTCTCGACCTGCGCCGGCGACTTCATGCCGTCGTGGAATGCGTCGACCCACATCGCCCGGTACTGCGGCGGCCCGTACGCGATCGGGCTCGGTGATGGAGTCGGAGTGGGCGCGATTGACGTGGCTGCCTGGTCGGTGCACGAAATCGACAGGATGATCAACATGCAGGCACCCGCAACCCGCGCTATCACGACTGCGCGATGAGGACGAGGTTGCGCCCGGTGGTGGTGATCGTGCCCGGGTGTTCGCGCTTCAACGTCGCGATCGCGTCCGCTTTCAGGGCGTCGCGCCCGTCCGGGGCCACGGTCTCCATGCGCCAGGCGCAGTCCCACCAGCCCATGAACATCGACACAAGGTGCTCCGCCGACTCCCAATGCACTATCTCCTCGACCTGTTCAACGTTGGCTGAGGCGAATCCGGCATCAACGGCCGCCTGGCGGAAGGCCTGCGGATCGCGGACGGTCTGCCGCGTCGGCCCCTCGTCAACCACTTTGGGCGCGGGCGGCAGGCGGCGGTCGATCGCGTCGTCGAGCAACCCCCAGACGCAGTCCCTGACCGGCGATACTGGCACGCTCGCCGCCAGGCGGCCCCCGGCCTTCAGCACCCGGCGCGCCTCGCGCAGGGCGCGCGGGAGATCGGGGGCGAACTGCAATCCATGACCGCAAACGGCCACGTCGAAAGTGGCGTCGGCAAAAGTCAGCCGCTCGATGTCCATGACCTCGAACCGCGCGCTCGGGATTCCCGCCCGGCGAGCGAGCTCGATCATTCCTGGGGCAAGGTCGACACCGACCACCTCGCCCCGCGGCGCCACCATCGCCGCCAGCAGCCTGCTCAAGTTGCCGGGGCCGCACGCGAGGTCGAGCACTTGCATGCCGGGCTTCGGCGCAGCCAGCTCGATCACGCGCAAACGTCCTCGTGCTTCGCCGCGAGCCATGATGTCCTCGAGGCGTCGTTGGTAGGCCTCGGCATGGCGGCTGAAGACGGCGGGGAAGAAGTCCTTCGACTTCATGCCTGTCGCCTCCACTCACGCTCGAGCCAGGCCGCGATCGCCAGCGTTTCGGCATTGCTCCGGCCGACGACCTGGATGCCGACCGGCAGTCCCGACGCCGGCGCCGGGAGCGCCACCACCGGCTGCCCGGTCGTGTTGAACGGACGTGTGAATCGCGCCAGGGGCTCGCGCACCTCGCTGCCGGCGCTGATCGCGGGCGCGACGATGGCCGTGGCGGGAAGCACAAGGGCGTCGATGTTTTCCATCGCCTGCTGAGCCTGTTCGCGCAGGCGCGGCAATGCCAGCAGCGCTGCTTCGAAATCGACGGCCAGAACCTCGAGGCCTCGCCTGATATGGCCGATCACGTCCGCGCCGTATTTCTCCGGGCATTCCGCCGCCCACCGACGGTGGTAGGCGGCGGCCTCGACGAGCAGGATCGTCAGCCCGACGTCGAATAGCTCCTTGCGGGCAGGAAAATCCACCTCGGGAATCCCGTCCGAGACCAGGGCCCACGCCCGAGCCGTCTCCGCGTCCAGGCCGGAGACCCATCCGGCCGGCACCCCCAGCCGTGGAGCGCGAACTGGCGCCAATGCAATCGATTCGCCCGTCATCATCGAATAGGCAGCCGCCGCCGTGGCGACGTCGGGCGCCATCGGCCCGAGCGTGTCCAGCGAGTGGCTCAAGGGGATGACGCCGGCCGTGTCGATGCTCCCCAGCGCAGGCTTGAAACCAACGACGCCGCACAGGGACGCAGGGACGCGGATCGAGCCGCCCGTGTCGCTTCCGATCGCCCAATCGCACATGCCCGCCGCCACCGCCACCGCGGACCCGCCCGACGAGCCGCCCGCGACCCGGCTCGGGTCGTGCGGATTGCGCACGGCTCCGTAGTGCGGATTGACGCTCGTCACCCCGTATGCGAACTCGTGCAGGTTGGCTTTGCCGACGACCACGCAGCCATGGGCGCGAATGCTCTTGACCACAGGCGCATCATCAGCAGCGGGCACGTCGGGGAGGATGATCCCGCCCGCCGTCGTGACCATTCCAGCCACGTCGACCAGGTCCTTCACCGCAACTACGGTGCCGCTCCCCGTCTCGGCGGAGATGGAGATGAAGGCGTTGAGGTCCGCGCGCTCGCCTATACGCCGGCGCGCCTTGGCGAGGTCCATCGGGGCAATTCTGGCAGCCGGGGAGTTATCCTCCGGGCATGTCTCAACCGATGGGCTCGGTCGGCCCGAGCATCGCGTGGGTCAAGGTCGACGTCCTGACGGCATACCAGCGCATCACCGCTGAGATGCAGGTTCGCGGCCGGTTGCGAGAGACGATGAACGATTCAGAGTCGCTGTTCCACCTTCGCAACGTGAGCGCGGAGCCGTTGATGCCGGGCGCGGTGCCACTGAACGGCGTGCCGGAGGGCACCTTCAACAAGATGGCTGTGTGTGGCATCCGCACAATTGACGCGGAGCCTCCGCTGCCCGACCAGCCCGAGGTCATCCGGCGATTCGTGATGTTCCAGGGGACCAGCTTCATGGTCACCGGGGCGGCGGAATTCCCGAAGCTTTCAGACCAGAAGATGCACTCCGAAGTCCTCATGAAGAGCCGGTTCTTTCCCATGGTGGACGTCACGGTGGTCGTCATCGGGACCGCCGGCAAGAGCTGGACGCAGCCGGCCATCTGGGTCAACCGCGACCTGATGATGGCGCTCTACCTGGGCTAGCCTTCTAGCGCTTACTCCCGAAGAGCCCGCGCAGCCGGGCCCACAGAACCGAGAAGAGCAGCCCGAACGCGTTAACAGGTTTCACCGTCGCCGGCGCGCGCGATGTTGACGGGGTCGCGGCTCCCGGCCCGTCCCCCGAGTTCGCGTCGGCAGTCGTTGCCGAGTGGGGCTCACCAGCCTCGATGTTGGCCGCGATGCAAGCCGCCATCTCTCCGACCAGCCGGCGTGACACGTCCTCCATGACGCCGCGTCCGAATTGGGCGACCCGACCCGCCACGTTGTAATCGGTGACGATCTTGACCGTGGAGCCCGCGCCATCGGGCACCACGCTCATGTGAGCCGTCGCGCGCGCGGATCCGGGCCCCGTTGTCTCGCGCCCCTCCGCCTCGATCGACGCGGAGTGGGTGCTGTCGTCGCGGTCGACGATTCGAGCCGTGCCGCTGTACGCGACCGTGACCGGACCGACCTTGATCTTGACCTTGCCTTTGAAGGTGCTCGGGTCGACGACTTCCGAGAGCTCAGCGCCAGGCACGCAGCCGGCGACTTTGTTCACGTCCAGGAGGTAAGCGAACACCCGCTCGGGAGGCGCCGCCACGGGGAAGGAATTTTCTAGTTGCAATTCCGCGGTAAAAGTAGCGCAATTACAGGAGACAGTTCGGCAAGCTTTTGTTGCCCCGGCGCGTCAAGCGCCCTCACCAGGGTTGGGAGGAACCGTATGAAGCACAAGGTCGCCACTACCATCAACGGCCGCCGGCACGAGGATGAGGTCGAGCCCAGGCTCCTGCTCGTGCACTACATCCGGGACGTCGCCGGCCTCACGGGCACCCATGTCGGATGTGACACCAGTCAGTGCGGGGCCTGCACGATCCTCGTCGACGGCAAGGCTGTGAAGAGCTGCACGATGTTCACGGTCCAGGCCGAAGGCAAGAGCCTCACCACGATCGAGGGCATGGCCAAGGACGGCGAGCTCCACCCGCTGCAGCAGGCGTTCTGGGACGAGCACGGCCTCCAGTGCGGCTACTGCACGCCGGGAATGATCATGGCCGCCGCTTATCTGCTGTCGGAGAACCCGAGCCCGACCGATGACGAGATCCGCAAGGGCCTCGAGGGCAACCTCTGTCGCTGCACGGGCTACGTGAACATCATCAAGTCGGTGCGGTCGGCCGCCAAGACCATGGGTGGGACCGCCGCCCGTCCGAGTGAGAAGTCCGTGGCTGGGAGGAGCTGAAGCGATGGCCATCACAACGATGATCGGAGCCAAGATCCACCGCCGCGAGGACCCGCGGCTGGTCAGCGGCGAGGGCCGCTACATAGACGACTTCACCCGGCCCGGGACCGTCTACTTGTCGGTCGTCCGCAGCCCGCATGCCCACGCCCGCATCAAGAGCATCGACGTCACCGCGGCGAGCAAGGCGCCAGGCGTGGTGGCTGTCTACACGCACAAGGATTTTGTCAAGGTGGTCGCGGGCACGATGCCTGCAGCGCCTGCGTTCGTCGCTGACAAGAAGCAGGTTCCGCCACGCTTTCCGATCGCGGAGAAGGAGGTCGTTTACCAGGGCGAGCCAGTCGCCGTGGTGCTAGCTGAGTCGAAATACCAGGCTGCGGACGCGTCCAACCTCGTCGACGTCGACTACGAGCTCCTGCCTGCAGTGATGGACCTGGAAAAGGCTCTCGAGGCCAATTCGCCGAAGACGCACAGCGGCGCGCCGGACAACCTCGGTTGGGACCTCACTTACATCCCTGAGGACGAATCCGTGATGAAGAGCGCGGACGTCGTCGTCAAGCAGCGCATCCTTCAGCAGCGACTGGCGCCGACGCCGATGGAGACGCGCGGCGTGCTGGCTGAGTATTCGAGACCCGACCAGAGCATGACCATCTGGATGTCGAGCCAGAACCCGCACTTCATCCGGCTGTTCCTGGCCGGCGCTTTGGGGATTCCCGAAACGAGGATTCGCGTCATCTCGCCCGACGTGGGCGGAGGCTTCGGCAGCAAGATCAGCCCGTATTCAGAGGACTACCTCGTGCCGGCCGCGGCCAAGCTCAGCGGCCGCCCGGTGAAATGGATCGAATCGCGCACCGAGTCACTCCAGACCACCACGCACGGTCGCGGACAGTACTTCGACGTAGAGGCGGGGGCGAAGAAAGACGGCACGCTCGTCGCACTGAAGGTCACGCAATATCTGGACGAGGGTGCTTATGTGGGCACGTTCGGCGCATTTCAGGCGTGCGCTTGCCTGCTGTCGACCGGCGCCTACAACTGGAAGCACGT
>DMCH01000097.1:15503-16684 GCA_003446775.1 Chloroflexota bacterium | reverse complement strand
ATGATCGACCTGCTCGCCGGCGCCCTTCACATGGATCCTGCCGAGATCCGGCGCAAGAACTTCATCACGGAGTTTCCGCACACAAGCCACTTCGGCCTGGTCTACGACTCCGGCGCCTACGAGAAGGCGATGGACAAGGCGATGGACATGGTCGGCTACGACAAGCTCCGCCGCGAGCAGGAGGAGGGCAGGAAGAAGGGTCGATACCTCGGTATCGGGGTCTCGAGCTGGATCGAGATCTGCGGGTTCGGGCCGAGCGCCGCCACAGCCCCCGCCACCGGAGGCCTGGCGCTGGTCGAGAGCGCGCAGGTTCGCGTCTTCCCGACAGGCTCAGTCACTGTCTACGTGGGCACCCACTCGCACGGGCAGGGGCACGACACGACCTTCCCGCAGATCGTCGCGGACACACTTGGGGTGCCGTACGACATGATCGAGCTCCGGCACGGCGACACGGCTGAAGGCCCGGCCTTTGGCTATGGCACCTATGGCAGTCGCTCCCTTGCGGTGGGCGGCATGGCTGTGCACAAGGCGAGCATGAAGGTGGTCGACAAAGCGAAAAAGCTTGCGGCCCATATCTTCGAGGCGGCCGAGGAAGACGTCGTCTTCGACCAGGGCCATTTCTATGTCAAGGGCAGTCCCGACAAGCGCAAGGCGATGGGCGAGATTGCATTCGCATCCTTCGGCGCCGGCCTGCCAGAGGGCATGGAGCACGGCTTGGAGGCTGTCGCCTACTACGACCCCAGCAACTTCGTCTGGCCGTTCGGCACCCACATAGCCGTCGTCGAGGTCGACGCTGAGACCGGGGCGGTCGACCTGCAGAGGTACATCGCCGTCGACGACTGCGGCAACATCATCAATCCGATGATCGTCGACGGGCAGCTCCACGGCGGCATCGCGCAGGGCATCGCACAGGCTCTGTATGAAGAGGTCGTTTACGACGACGAGACCGGACAGATGAAGACCGGCACTCTGACCGACTACCTCATCCCGACCGCCAACGAATTCCCCGAGTTCGAGCTCGGCCGCACCATCACCCCGTCGCCCACCAACGAGCTTGGGGTGAAGGGCATCGGCGAGGCCGGCACGATAGCAAGCTCCGCCGCGATCATCAATGCCATCTGCGACGCGCTGTCGCCGCTCGGCATCAAGCACGTCGACATGCCCGCGAGCCCGGACCGGCT
>DMCH01000097.1:12823-15134 GCA_003446775.1 Chloroflexota bacterium | reverse complement strand
GACAAGTACGGCGATGACGCCAAGGTGCTCGCAGGCGGGCACAGCCTCATCCCGCTCATGCGCCTGCGACTGGCGCAGCCAACGGCGCTCGTCGACATCAACGGCATCAAGGGCCTCGACCAGATCAAGGTGGAGGGCTCGAAGGTGCACGTCGGCGCTCTGGTCCGGCACGTCCAGATCCAGAATTCCGAGGTGCTCAAGGACAAGTTGCCGATTCTCGCTGAGGTCGCGGGCGAGGTCGGCGACAACCAGATCCGAAACATGGGCACGATGGGCGGCGTGATCGCACACGCCGACGCCGCCGGCGACTACCCGACGATCGCCCTGATGCTCGACGCCGAGATTGTCACCAACAAAAGGAAGATCCAGGCGAAGGACTTCTTCAAGGACCTGTTCACGACGCCGCTGGCCGCCAACGAGATCGTCATCGAGGTCGTATTCCCGGTGGCCGACGGCCCTCACAAGTACATCAAGTTCCGGCGCCGGTTGTTCGACTGGGCCATCGTTGGTGCCGCCGCGCAGAAGATGAATGGCGACTGGCGCATCGGCTTGACGAACGTCGGTCCGATCCCGGTGCGCGCGAAGGCCGTCGAAGATGCCTTGCACAAGGGCGCCAGGCCCGAGGAAGCGGCCCAGCATGCGTCCGATGGACTCAGCCCATCGGGCGACCTACGGGCCAGCCCGGAATACAAGAAGCACCTGGCGCGAGTGCTCACCAAGAGGGCCATAGAACAAGCGGGGTAGATATGAGCGGAAACCTCGGCGGTTTCCGCTCATCGCGCGGTCGGCGAAGCCGACCCGGCCTTGCGGCCGGGCAAGCCGCGCTGCTCACTTTCCCCGGGATCGGACTATTAGGTCTAGTGGCCCGGTAGTGTTTGGCGGGATGACGGCTCCGGCGAGCATCGACGAGGTTGAGCGGCGCCTACGCGAGCGCCGCTATATCGGCGACCGCGGTCTCGCCACGTCCATCTTCCTGGCGCTGAAGCTCGAAAAGCCGCTGTTCATCGAGGGAGAGGCGGGCGTCGGCAAGACGGAGGCCGCCAAGGTCATGGCGGAGGTGCTGGGCGCGCGCCTCATCCGGCTGCAGTGCTACGAGGGCATCGACCTCGCGCACGCCGTGTACGAGTGGAACTATCCACGGCAGCTGCTCCACATCCGTCTTCTGGGCGAGGGCGACGATCGCAGAACCGCGGAGCGAGAGATCTTCAGCTCCGAGTTCCTGCTGCGCCGGCCGCTCCTGGACGCCATCGACAACGACGACCCCACACCGCCGGTCCTGCTGATCGATGAGATCGACCGCTCCGACGAGGAGTTCGAGGCATTCCTGCTGGAGCTGCTCTCCGACTTCCAGGTCTCCATCCCCGAGATCGGGACGATCAAGGCCAAGAAGGCCCCTTTCGTGGTCATCACCTCGAACCGGACCCGCGAGGTGCACGACGCGCTCAAGAGGCGCTGTCTCTACCACTGGATCGACTACCCCGACCTCGAGAAGGAGGTCGAGATCGTGCGCGCCCGTGCGCCGGAGGCGGCCGACGGTCTCGCTCGAGAGGTGGCCGCCCTGGTCCAGAGCCTTCGCACCATGGAGCTGTACAAGGTGCCGGGAGTGGCGGAGACGCTCGACTGGGCGCGATCTCTCGCTGCTCTCGGCGCCACTCGGATCGACGCCTCGCTCGTGGACGCGACCCTGGGCTCCGCGCTCAAGTATCAGGAAGACCTGGAGCGCATCCGTCAGCAGGTGCCGGCCCTGGTCGAGAGGGCCAGAGGTGCCTGAGGCGGATCTGCTGCCCCGCCTGGGCGCGTTCGCCCGGCTCCTCCATGACGCCGGCGTCGAAGCCGGCCCGCGCAGGCTCACCGACGCCACCCGGGCGCTCACCTTCATCGACCTCATGAAGGAGCGGGATTTTCGCGGCGCGCTGAGGTCCGTTTTCGTCAGCCGGAAGGACGAGATCCCGACCTTCGAGGCCGCATTCGACATCTTCTGGGCGCCGCCTGATCCGCACGCCTCGGCCGGCGTCATGCCGGGCCGTGCGCGTTCCGTGCCGTTGTCGCCGGAGCGCGCGAAGGCTTGGGCGAACGCGCTCGGCCTGAACACCTCGCAGATGAATCGAGAGCAGGAGCCGCGCACAGTGCCGGAGACCTCGAGCGGCTACAGCGCCGAGGAGCTGCTGCGCCACAAGGACTTCGACGCGATGACATGGCAGGAGACTGAGCAGGTCCGGCGCCTGCTCGAGCAGGCGCCGTGGCGTGTCGCCGAACGCAAGACGCGCCGGCTTCGCGCGGCGAGATCCGGCGCAATCGATCTGCGGCGTAC
>DMCH01000097.1:7725-12537 GCA_003446775.1 Chloroflexota bacterium | reverse complement strand
GAGGCTGCGGCGGCGCCCGCTCGTCCTCGTGTGCGACGTCAGTGGCTCGATGGAGCGGTATTCGCGGGTTCTGATGATCTTCGCGCACGCGATTGCGCGGCGCGAGGACCTCGAGGCCTTCGTGTTCTCGACCCGGCTCACTCGAATCACACGACTGTTGCGCCAGCGCGACCTCGACAAGGCGCTCACGTCTGTGAGCAAGGGCGTACACGACTTCAGCGGAGGCACTCGCATCGGCGAAGCGCTCGCCGACTTCAACCGCCGTTGGGCTCGGCGGGTGCTCGGCCACGGCGCGGTCGTGATCATCGTCAGCGACGGGTGGGATCGCGGCGATCCGGCTCAGCTCACCGCCGAGCTCATCCACTTACGGCGTTCCGCGCACCGGCTGATCTGGTTGAACCCGCTACTGGGATCGGAGGGCTATCAGCCGCTGACCAGGGGCATGGTGGCCGCCCTTCCTTATTGCGATGACTTCCTGGCCGTGCACAACGTGCAGGCGCTCGACGAACTCGGACGGTTGTTGGCAGGCCTCGACAGCCGGTCAACGCGGAGACGGTGAAAGGCGCATGCGCGAAGTCCTGAGCGAACTGAAGACGTGGACCGAGAACAAAGAGGAGATCGCCCTGGCCACCGTCGTCGAGACATGGGGTTCCAGCCCGCGCCCACTCGGCTCGAAGATGGTGGTCACGCGATCAGGGAAGATGGCGGGCTCGGTCTCGAACGGTTGCATCGAAGGCGCGGTATTCGAGGAAGCCCAGAAGGTGTTGAAAGCGCGCGAGCCCAAGCTCGCTGCCTTCGGAGTCGCCGACGACGTCGCATTTTCCGTTGGGCTCGCATGCGGAGGCCACATCGAAGTCTTCATCCAGCCGTTCGGCCCCGTCCACGAGCAGCTGATCGAGCTCCTGGACGAGAACCGCCGGGCGACGCTGCGCACCAACCTCGTCACCGGCGAAGCCACAGTCTCGGAAGGGACGCCTTCGGGCTCTGAGCTCGCGCGCCGCGAAGGCGATTGGTTCATAGAGCCATTCCGTCGCCCAGCGCATTTGATCATCGTCGGCGCCATTCACATCGCGATCCCGCTGCACCGCCTGGCCAAGCTGATGGGCTACCGCGTGACCGTCATCGACGCGCGAGCGAAGTTCGCCACCAAGGAACGCTTCCCCGAAGCCGACGAGCTGATAGTGGCGTGGCCGGATGAGGCGATGTCGAACATCACGCTCGACAACTCCGCGTATGTCGTCATCCTGACCCACGACCCCAAGTTCGACCTGCCCGCGTTGCGCTCGGTCCTCGGGAAGGACGTCGGTTACATCGGCGCGATCGGGAGCCGCAAGACCAACGAGAATCGATTTGCGGCGCTGCGCGCAGAAGGCTTCACTGAGGACCAGCTCTCACGCGTGCACGGTCCGGTCGGCCTCGACCTGGGTGGGCGCGGGGCAGAGGAAACCGCGCTCGGCATCCTGGCCGAGATCACCGCCGAGCGTTTTGGGGGCTCCGGATCATTCATGCGGGAAACCCGCCGCCCCTCGGTCGCTTAGCCGCCGACCCTCGCGCGCTCGCGAAACCGCCTGGCCTTCTGCCGGTTGCCGCAGGTCGCCATCGTGCACCAGCGGCTCGAATGGTTCCGAGACCGGTCGCAGAAAGCCCACCGGCACGTCTGCGAGCCGCACAGCTTGAGCCGGGTCCAGTCCTCGTCGCCCATCGCCGCGAAGAGCGCGGCCACCATACGCCCCATCGCGCCGGCGACTCCGCCTGCTTCCGGCTCGAGCCGCGCCTTGCCCCCGGCGCCGAAGCGCGCCCGCAAACGGCTGACCGTGGCCGCCTCGTTGAGGGTGGCGATGTCGAGCGGGTAGACCCTGCGGCCCGAATTGGCCCCGATCACTCCCCGGATCGCTTCTCGCACCGCGACCGCGTGCTTCAGATCCGCCTCCGTGACGGTCTGGCCGCTTTCCATCAGCTCGTGTGCAACCAGCCAGGCGCTGAGCGTGTTTGGGTCTGAGAGCTCCTCTGGGCCGTCCTGGACGTCGACCGTGTTGACGTACGCCTGCACCAAACCAACCACGCCGGTTGCGGTCTCTCGGTCGGCCATATTGAGATTGATTATATGCATAACCAGCAACTTCTGAAGGTAAGTTATAATAACTGGCATAACCTATTTGCTAGTTACAGGAGGATAGAGCATGCACCATTTCATCAACGAGGACGCGGCGTGGCAGCGCATTCAGGACATCCAGCGGGAGATGGAGAACCGCCGGTTGATGGCTGCCGGGCAGCCAGGCACCACGCTCGAATTTCTCAAGTGGCTGGCTGCCCGAGCCTGGCACCTGGCGGGTCTGGCGGCGATGCGGCCGTCACGGTATGCACCCATGCGGCACGATGGCGAGTGAAGTTTCTAGCTCTCAGCGAGGCGGCGGAGCACGCCAATCTGCGCCGCATCTGGGCCGTCACCGGCGCCGGGGACTTCGAGGATGAAGGGCAGTCTCGCCAGGCGCGGCTCGTGCAGCAGGGCGCGAAAGCCTTCCTGCCCGATCTGCCCATCCCCGATGTTGGCGTGGCGATCACGGTTGGAGCCGAGGCCGGTGACGGAGTCGTTGCAGTGAATGACCTCGACGTGCTTCAGGCCGATCACACGGTCGAGCTCGTCAATGGTTTTCGCTACGTCCGCCGCAGTGCGTTCGTCGTAGCCGGACGCGAAGGCGTGGCAGGTATCGAAACAGACGCCGACACGCGGATCCCGCAAGCCGTCGAGCATCCGCGCGATTTCCTCGAAACGCGCGCCGACGCATCCGCCTAGGCCCGCGTTGTTTTCGATCAGCAATCGCGCGGTTTTCGGATCGGCGCGTTCCATGACCTTCTTGATGTGCTCCAGGATCGAGGGCAGGCGGGCTTCGAACCCGGCGCCCTTATGCGACCCGGTGTGGAAGATCACGCCGTTGACGCCGAGCTCGTCCGCCGCCTTGACGTAGCCGGCCAGCGTGCTCTCCGATCGCTGCCGCAGGGTCGGGTCGTCACCGGCCAGGTTGATCAGGTAGACCGCGTGGAAGTAAAAAGGCGGATGGCCGTGCTTGGCCGCCGCTTCCTTGAACGTCGAGATCCGCGTCTCGTCGAGCTTGGGCGAGCCCCAGAAGCCGGGCGGAGTGGGGTGGATCTGGATCGCCTCGGCCCCCATGGCCTTGGCCCGTTCGAAGGACAGATGCAGCCCGCCCGAGGAGTCGACGTGGGCGCCGAGGAGAGGCACGTAATGACTTTAAGACGTACCGGGTGTGGGCTCGGATCGCGGTCCCGTCTGCCATGCTTTTTCAGTGACGGCGATCTTCGTCATGAGCGACCTCGAGCTGCCCATTCGGGGCCGCACCTATCGCGAACCCGAGGGCCCACACAGCGTGGTCGTTCGCGGCCGCGACCTCGACGCCGCCCTTCAGCACGCGGGGGCCCGCGACGATTGCCGAGCCGTCGCCGTGATCGGCCTGCCCACACAGGATCCAGACCTGACCGTCATGAAGGGACGAAGATTGTTCCTGGTCGATGCGGACAGTTCGCGATTGCGGGACTTCGCAGAAATCGCGCTGCGAGCTGATGCCGACGTCGAGTGGATCCGCGCGGCGACGCCCCCGTTCGACCGTCTGGCTGACGCGCTTCTGCCCGTGGGCGCTGTGGTGCTGGCCGCGGGCTCGAGCACGCGCATGGCCGGCTCAGAGAAGCTGCTGCTCGAGTTCGACGGCAGGCCGATGATCAAGTCCGTGATCGAGGCTGCGTCGGACGGCGGCTGCCACCAGATCCTGGTCGTGTATTCGTCCAACGAAGTCATGCAAGCGGTCGGCCGCGATGCCGAGCTCGTCCACAATCCGCAGGCCCACACGGGCATGGCCTCGTCGCTCCAGGTCGGCCTGCGAGCCCTCCGCTCCGACATGGAGGCTGCCCTGGTGATGCTGGGCGACCAGCCGATGGTCGGCTCGCGCACGGTCGCAGAGCTGCTGCGCGCGTGGCGCCGCGAGGGGTCGCGGCCGGCGGTCGCGGTGTCACGTGGAGAGGCCGGCAAGTGGGCGCCACCGGTGGTGCTGGCACGGGAGCTGTGGGACGAGCTTATGGCGCTCAAAGGCGATGCCGGGGCACGCCAGGTGCTCGATCATCGGCCCGAGCTGGTCGACACCGTGCCTTCGCTCGACCGCCTCGACGACATCGATACGCCAGAGGACTACGCCAAGATCGTCAAGCTCTTCCCGCGACCCAACCCGACTCCTCGGGCGTAGGGGTGAGCGGTTGGAACTAGACGCAAGATTGGTGGCGTGGGTCGCGCTCTCGGCGTTGCTCATCGCGACCCCAGGTCCCGATACGGCACTGATCATCCGCAACGCGCTCGCGGCGGGCCCGCGAGCGTCGACGATGTCAGCGCTCGGCGTTGCCGCCGGGACCCTCGTCTGGGTCACCGCCTCGGCGGTGGGCGTCGGACTGCTCCTCGAACGTTCTTCGACGGCGTTCACGATCCTCAAGCTGGCGGGCGCCGCCTATCTGTGCTACCTGGGTTTGCGGAGTTTGTTTTCGACCGAGCGCGCGAAGGTTGATGCTCCGACCGTTGCGAAGCTCAATAACAGGAGTGCCTGGAGGCAGGGCCTGTTCAGCAACCTGCTCAACCCCAAGACCGGGGCGTTCTTCGTCACGGTGATGCCCCAGTTCACGATTCCGGGCGACCCTGCGATCCGGCTCCTCCTGATGGTTGCCGCGTTCGAGGTCATGCTCCTCGCCTGGCTGATCGCATACGGGCACGTCGTCAGCAGGCTGGGTCGCAGCGGGCTGGGGACTCGCGTTCGCCAG
>DMCH01000097.1:0-7375 GCA_003446775.1 Chloroflexota bacterium | reverse complement strand
CGGCACGGCGTACGATTCGAACAGTGCTAGTGATTGCTCTAGGAGTACGAGCTTGAAAGGTCGAACAACCCGGGCCAAAGGCACGTGGGTGCGTTCGGGCGAGTACGAAGACGTCCTCTATGAGACGTGGGACGGTATCGCCAAGATCACGATCAACCGGCCCGAGGTCCGCAACGCGTTCCGGCCGACCACTGTGTTCGAGATGTCGCGAGCTTTCGAGGTGGCCCGCGACGATCCGAAGATCGGCGTCGTCATCCTGACCGGGGCCGGCACCGAGGCTTTCTGCTCCGGCGGCGACCAGCGCATCCGTGGCGACGACGGCTACGTCGATCCGACGGGCACGGGCCGGCTCAACGTCCTGGACCTGCAGGTCCAGATCCGTCGCCTGCCCAAGCCGGTGGTCGCGATGGTGGCCGGCTACGCGATCGGCGGCGGCCACGTGCTCCACGTCGTGTGCGACCTGACCATCGCCGCCGACAACGCCCGTTTCGGCCAGACCGGGCCGAAAGTCGGGAGCTTCGACGGCGGTTACGGCGCGGGTCTCCTCGCTCGCATCGTCGGCCAGAAAAAGGCCCGTGAGATCTGGTTCCTGTGCGAGCAGTACGACGCGCAGCAGGCGTTGGAGATGGGGCTCGTCAACAAGGTCGTGCCCCTTGCGTCGCTCGAGCAGGAGACAGTCGCCTGGTGCCGCCGCATGCTCGAGCTCAGCCCGCTTGCCCTGCGCCTCCTCAAGGCGAGCTTCAACGCTGCCGATGACGGGCTGGCCGGCATCCAGCAGCTCGCCGGCGACGCGACTCTTCTCTACTACATGAGCGAAGAGGCGCAGGAAGGCCGCGATGCGTACGTGCAGAAGCGAAAGCCAAACTTCTCAAAGTTTCCCAAGAGACCCTGACGTGGTAGTCGCAGCTGCAACCTTGACGCCCGGACGCATCTGGTGGTCGGCGGTCCGCCCCGCGACGCTCGCCGCCTCGGTCGCGCCGGTGCTCGCGGGCACCGCGGTCGCCATCCACGAGGGCGGCATCCGGCCCGCGGCGGGATTGGGCGCGCTGGTGGTCGCCCTTGCCATGCAGGTCGGCGTCAACTTCGCTAACGACTACTCCGACTTCGTCCGCGGCGCCGACACACCGCGGCGGGTGGGCCCGGTCCGCGCGGCATCCTCCGGGGTCGTCGCGCCTGAGCAGGTCAGATGGGCGGCGCTGGCCGCCTTCGGGGTCGCCGGAGCGGGCGGTCTCGCACTCAGCCTCGCCACCGACTGGCGATTGCTGATCGCCGGGGCGGCCTGCCTCCTGGCCGGCTGGCTCTACACGGGCGGGCCACGCCCCTACGGATACATCGGCCTGGGGGAGCTCTTCGTGTTCATCTTCTTTGGCCTGGTCGCGACCATCGGCACGGTTTATGTCGAGGCGCTGCGCGTGACGCCGCTGGCCGTCCTCGCCGGCTGCGGAATCGGCTTTCTCGCCACCGCGATCCTCGTGCTCAACAACCTGCGCGACATCGAAACCGACGCGGCGACCGGCAAGCGGACCCTGGCGACGAGGATCGGCCGCGACCGCACGTTGATCCTGCTCGTCCTTGTCGTCGGCGCGGCGTTCATGGTCCCGATCCTCATGTTCGTGCTCGGATTTGCAGGTGCGACCGTGGCGCTCGTGCTTTTCGCGGTCCCGATCGCTGCGATGCCAGTGCGCACCGCATTCGCCAGCCGCAGCGGTCCGTCGCTGGTGGCCGCGCTCAAGCAGATGGCCGCAGCGGAGATCGCCTACGCGCTGCTGCTGACCGTGGGTTTGCTCATATGAGCACCGGTTACATCACCGTCATCCATCCGGAGCAGGTCGCACGCGAGGTGGAGCGCCAGGTCAAGCTGGGATGCAGGGCGTTCGTGCTGCGCGCGGTCGCCGGCGGCGGCATGCTCGACCAGGAGCGGCTGGGCGCGGCTCGCTACGTCGCGGGCCTTCATGCGGTGGTCGAGCTGGAGTCGCCCGCCGACGTTCCCGCCGCCGCGAGGTGAGCGGCGAGCACGCGCGCGAACGCTTCCGGCCGCTCCTGGTGCACGGTGTGGCCGGCGCGCAGGACGATCTCGATTCGCCCGTTGGGAACGACAGCCGCCAGCCGGCGCGCGGAGGCGACGTAGCCATGATCGAGCTGGCCCGCAACGAAGGTGCTCGGGACCCTCACTCGCGGGAGGTCGTCCCACAGAGGCTGCATGGCGCCGGCGCCCATTCCGCGCAGCGAAGCTGCCAGCCCGGCCACAGTGTTGCCCATGCGCTCGGCACGCACCTGCGCGACGAACGAAGGCCCCCGGCGCTCCAGGCCCGCAAACATGGGCAGGGCGGTCCAGTAGTTGACGAACGCCTCGAGGCCCTCGTGTTCGATTCGCTGAGCGAGCGCCTCGTCGCCCTGACGCCGTCCTTCGCGCGCCTCCTCCTCGAGTCCCGCGTGGGCGCCGATCGTCAGCAGCGAGAGGAGGCGCTCGGGCACCCTCGTCGCCGCGTGCAGCGCGAGCCGGCCGCCCATCGAGTAGCCGACGAGGTGGGTGCGCTGGATCCCGAGGTCATTCCACAGCATCTCGAGGTCCGCGGTGCAGGCGTCCATCGTGCAAGGCGCGCCTGGCTGGATCCGCGTCTCACCATGGCCCCGAAGGTCGGGCACCACCCACTGCCAACCGGTGGGCATGGTCGAGATGAGCTCATGCCAGCTGCGACCACTCTGGGTGAAGCCGTGGAGAAGGGTGACCGGCGTGCCTTCACCGGCGACGAAATAGTTGAGGCGCACGTCGGCACCCTCCAGAATCGGCACTTAGGAAGCCATTGAAGAAGTCATCGCCGGATCTTCGGCGCCCATGCGGCCCATCTCGTGGTTCATCTTCTGCGCTACTCGCTTACGCATCTAACGCGATGCGCGCGCTCCGTTGCTCGAAGCTTCACCCCGATCTGGACCACCTGGACACCGAATATCTCGCCGATGCTCTTCAACGCCTTCCTTAGAACTTTATGGACATAGCACAGACATTCGCCGCCACTTTCGTTGATGAGCTCGCCGCGCAGGGCGTCGAGTACGCGTGCGTGTCGCCAGGCTCGCGCTCAGCACCTATCGCCATGGCCCTGCAGCGTCACCCGCGGATCAAGGTCATCGTCCACATCGACGAGCGGTCGGGCTCGTTCTTCGGCCTCGGGCTCGGAAAGGCCACGGGCAAGCCGGCGGTGCTGCTGTGCACCTCGGGCACGGCGGCTGCCGAGTTTCATCCCGCCGTAATCGAGGCGTCATATTCGCGGACGCCCCTCATCGTCATCACTGCAGACCGGCCGCCCGAGCTGCAAGACGTGGGCGCCAACCAGGCGATCGACCAGCAGCATCTCTACGGCACCGCCGTGCGCTGGTTCTTCGACCCCGGCGTGCCTGCCGAAATCCCGGGCGCCGCGCGCGTGTGGAGGCGGCTCGCTGCGAGGGCGGTGGCGGAAGCTGCAGGCGGCCCAGTGCACATCAACCTGCCATTTCGCGACCCGCTGGTGCCGCCGCCAGGCCAGGCCCCGTCTGCCGAAGGCGAAGCGGGGCAGACCATCACGAGCGGCCGCATGCTGCCCACCCAGGCTCAGCTCGCCAACCTCGCGTCCGCGCTTCAGGGCGCGCGGCGGCCGCTGGTAGTGGCGGGCGAGATAAGAGATGGCGAGCGGCTTGCGCCCGCGCTCATGAGGCTCGGGTTGCCCGTCCTGGCCGAACCTGGATCGCAGCTCCGCCGTGCAGAGACCGGCGGTGCTGTCGAGGCATACGAGGCACTGCTGCGCGCGGGCTGGTCTCTGCAGCACGGACCGGACCTTGTGATCCGGGTCGGCGCCACGCCGACCTCGCGAGTCTTGAACGCCTGGCTCGCCGCGGCCTCGGCGCCCACGTTTCTCATCGACCCGGAACACGCCTGGCGCGACCAGGACCACATAGCCCGTCATGTCGTCGCATGCGATCCGCAGGCGCTTCTGGAAGCGCTGCCGCCTGTGAATCGCGTCGCCTGGAGAGACGAGTGGATGTCGGCGGGAAAGAAAGCCGGCGCGGCCATGTCGGCCACGCTCATCTCAACACCTATCCACGAGGGGCACATCGTGCGCGCGCTCGCCGCGCGCTTACCCGCCGCGGCGCAGGTTTTCGTCGGCTCGAGCATGCCGATCCGCGCCGCCGACAGCTTCTGGCCGCTGTCCAAACCGCAGCAGCGTTTCTTCGGCAATCGTGGCGCGAGCGGCATCGATGGGCTCGTTTCCACCGGCCTGGGTGTCGCCACCGGCCGCAGCGAAGTTCCCACCGTCCTCTTGTTGGGCGATCTTTCCACGTATCACGACATGAATGGGCTGTGGGCGATCGGGCGGCATGGCATCAAGGCGACGGTCGTCGTATGCGACAACAACGGCGGCGGTGTCTTCAACTTCTTGCCGCAGGCTCAGCACCCGGACGTCTTCGAGGAGATCTTCGCGACCCCACTCGGGCTGGACTTCGCGCAGATCGCGCGCCTGTACGGACTCGTCTACAGCCCGGTCACCGACCGATCCGGCCTCGAGCCGGCCATCAGCGACGCCATCGACAAATCGACCCCGACCATGGTTGTCGTGCGGTTCAAACGCGACGACAGCGTGAGCGGCCACCGGCTTTGTTGGGAGGCCGCCGCCGCCGCCCTTCGCTCCTAGCCTTCATACCAAGGCGCTGAGCAGCGCCTTGAACTTCAGCTCCGTCTCTTCGAGCTCGCGAGCCGCGTCGGAATCGGGCATCACGCCCACGCCCGCATACAACCTCGCACCGTCCTCCCAGAGCAGGCCGCAACGGAGCGCGACCGCGAACTCTCCATCACCGTTGGCATCGATCCAGCCCACCGCGCCCGCATACCATCCCCGTTCCATCTCCTCGAGCTCGTCGATGAGCGCGTCGGCGGCGGCCCGCGGCCAGCCTCCGACGGCAGGTGTGGGGTGGAGGGCGGCCGCAAGCTCGAGAGCATCCGCGGCCGGCGGGCGGAGGTCGGCGGAGACGGCCGTGGCAAGGTGCTGGATGTTGGTGAATCGAACGACTTCTGGCGGGCGCGCAGTGACCGTTTCCGCAAACGGCTTTAAGGCGCCGACGACGAAGTCAGCCACCAACCGATGCTCGACACCATCCTTGGCGCTCTCCTCGAGCTGGCGCGCGAGGCGGTCATCGTCCGCCTCGGTCGCGCCTCGCGCCACCGAGCCGGCCATCGGCTGCGCGTAAGCCCGCATTCCGGAGCGGCGCACGAGGAGCTCTGGCGACGCGCCGACGAAAGCGGTGCCGTCAGCGCCGGTCACGAGATAGATGAAGCACGACGGATATGCGGAGCGCAGCGAGCGCGCCACCTTGGCAGCCGCGACAACACCGTCGCCGCGAGCGATCACCTCGCGAGCCAGGACTACCTTGTCAGCCTCCCCGGCACGCAATCGCGCGGCGGCTGATGCGATCGCGCTCGTCCACGCGATCGGGTTGCGGACCGCGCTGACGCTGAGGGTGCGCGCCGCGGGCGCCTTGAGACGAGGTGGCTCCAGGTCGAGGAGGTCTGCGGCATCCGGAGCCGCTGCGGTCGCGAAGGTGCGGCCTCTTGACCTCATCACCGCGAGGGCCGGCACGCGGAAGAGTAGCGCGGGGAATCCTGACCATGGCCCACCAGGGTCGCGATGCGGCCTGTAGGCGAAGCCGCCGACGGCGATCGGCCCGGCGAGCGGCGCCTCCGCCGTCAAGGCTGCGCTCAACCGGCGCCACAGCCGTGAAGCGGCGAGCAGCCGGTCGTCGCCGGGCTCGAAATCGATGACCGCGCCTTTCGCATCCTCGAGCGCCACGCCGCCCGCAGCCGCGACGATGTCGAACGCGCGGCCCAAGGCGGCCACGCTCACCGCATCCGGCATCGGGCGTTCGATGAGCAGCACCTCGTGGCCGGCGTCGCGCGCCGCGCTGACCAGATCGACGAGGTCGGGGGTGCGCTCGAGCTCCCAGGTGCGCACTGGGGCCGTAGATATCACGACCGTTTTTCGATGTGCTCGCGCGCGGCGCGCAGAAGCGTGCGCTCGAAGTGGTGGCGGACGAGCGTGCCGCTGGCTTCGAGGAGCTCGGTGAACAGCGCGAGCAGCTTGCGCTCGGCGGCCTCGGTCTCGCCGCCTTCAGCCTGGATGCGCTCGCGGACGTGATGGTCGAACAGGTCCACCGCCTGGCGTGCGGTGCGGTCGATGTTCGCCGCATGTTCTTTGCCGAGCTCCAGCAACGAGCCCAGGGGGATGCCGGCCGCGATCAGCTTCATGCCGGCCGCGATCGCGTCGAGGTCGTCGGCGGGGTATCGGGGCTCGTCGCCGCCTTCGATAGGGACGAGCAGTCCTGCCTGCTCGAGGCTGGTCAGCAGCGGCTCGGCCACGCCACTGCGCTCGGCCAGCTCCGAGAGCGTGAGGGTTTGGGGCGTCGTGGGGTGCGTGATAGCCGCCACCAGTCCCTCGTCGGAGGGCTCGAGCTCTCCCGCGAGGAATCGCTGGATCACGGTCAGGTTGAAGCCGCGCTGCTGCAGCTCCCGAATCCGGCGCAGCCGATCCAGGTGGGCGTCCCCGTACCACGTGACGCGGCCTTCCCGCCGGGGCGCATCCAGGAGGCCCTTGCCCTGGTAGAAGCGGATGGTGTCCACCGCCACCCCGGCCGTCCGGGCCAACTGTTCGATCCGGTACTCCATGAGTACTTACTCTAACAATCGACGGCGGACGGCGAGACCGTGTCTAGCCCGTCGTGTTCCAGTAGTACATGCGGTCGAGCCACAGGGGGTCCGCGCGGTAGGCGCGGGCGAAAAACATGACCGAGTCGACGTAGTCGTAGTCGAAGTTGTAGTGGAAGATCGCCTGGCGCATGTTGCCGGGCGCTCCCCAGTGGACCAGGTATCGGGCCGCGGCGAGGATCGAGTCGTGGGGGTCCATGATGTTGCCGCCCTGGCCGTAGTTCGCCCAGGTCCCGGGCAGGAACTGCATCGGCCCCATCGCATTTGCCGACGAAGGGCCGTTGACCCGGCCGAAGTTGCTCTCGATGTAGTTGATCGAGGCCAGATAGCTCCAGTCCACGCTGTACAACCTCTGGGCTTCGGCGTAGTAGGACCGCAGAGAGTCGACCGGCGCCGCGTCGCCATAGGGGTGGACGAAGTGCACGTTGACCAGGTAGTACTGGTCGATGCCGGCCAGCGCATAGAGCGAGTGCAGGCCCGCGACTGCGTCGTCGAAGGGTTGGGCCACCTTCGCCGGGAGCACTGGGATCACCGACGCCTGGACGCTGTCGTAGCTGGCGACCTCATATACGCGCAGCTCCTCCTGCCTGACCGCGTCGCGATATGCGTACGCGGCGGCCTCGACCGAGAGCTCCCACCGGATGCGAT
>DMCH01000003.1 GCA_003446775.1 Chloroflexota bacterium | reverse complement strand
TCGTGATCAACATCGTCCGCATCTTCGTGCCGCTCCGGATGCCCGACAAGCACCTGGAGGTCGGCGACGAGATGGTCCACGGCGACGTGTCGCTGGACCTGGGCACGCTGCGGGAGGGGATCGAACCGCCTTCTGTCCCCGTCACGCACGAGCCGTCGGCTGAGCCGGTCGAGGTCGGCTAGTCGTGAGCGTCGGGCCGTGCGAGCTCTTGGTGATGGTCACACGAGCCGCACGGCCCCAAATTCGTGTCGACAACCCGTATTGGCGCGCGACGCCAAAGGAGATCATTGGCCCATGGTTGCTTGGTACGTAGCAGGAATCGCGGCTTACTGGATCTTGCTTCTGCTGGTCGTCCGCCGAAGGACCCCCGGAGAGGCGTAAAGCCTCAGCGGCGCGAGAGGGCACTTGGTCCTCTCGCGTTGCTTGGGTCTGATGGGCTGATCGGGTCTCCCCACCCGGCAGTGCCTGCGGCACTGCCGACCTCCCCACACAGTGGGGAGGCGAGTTGACGCTAGGCGGCCCCAGCGTTTTCGGACGTCGAAGCGGCGGGGACGTTCTTGTCGATCCAGGCCTTGATTGGGTTCTTGCCGCCGGGGAAGCCGATCAACCGATCGACCAGCTGGCCATCCCGGAACAGGCCGAGGGTCGGGATGCCCATCACCCCGTAGCGGATTGCGATCTCCTGGTTGACGTCTACGTCGAGCTTGCCGATTACCACCTGACCGGCGTACTCGCTTGCAAGCTGTTCCACCAGAGGCGACATCATCCGGCACGGGCCGCACCATTCGGCGTAGAAGTCGACCACCACGGGTTGGCTTGACTGGAGCACGTCGGCCTCGAAGGTCGGGCCGTCGAAGTGCTTCATGTTTTCCATATCAACTAAAAGCCCAGGCCGCCGGTTGCTATTCCGACCGGGAAACGGGGTAGCCCGGCCGTCGCGGCGACGCGGCCCATACTGGGTGGAAGATGGCCTCCGCCCCCGCCCCCGGCATCCAGACCTCGTCTGCCTTCGATTCAGCCCTTCACCAGTTCGGCGCCCGCCTGTTCGAGGCGGCTCCGGGGCTGGTCACCTGGGTCCTGCTCCTGGCGCCGGCCTGGATCCCGATCATCTTTCCCTGGCCTGGCGCCTTCGTGGTGGCGGGCGGCGTCCTGCTCTTCGACATCTACTGGCTGTTCCGGTCCATGACGGTGGTCACCGGCGTCTACAACACCCTTTCTCGGATGCGCCGGGACATGAAGACGGACTGGCTGGCGATCTGCAAGCGAGACCAGGCCGAGGGCCTGGACGACCCCCTCCAGTACATCCACCTGTGTGTAATCCCGACGTACACGGAGCCCTATCACGTGCTCGAGAAAACCGTCCAGGCGATCGTCGACTCCAACTATCCGGCCGACAAGAAGATGATCGGGATCATCACCCGTGAGACGGACAAGCCGGGTTGGGAGAACGTGGCCCGGCTGAAGGCGAAGTTCGGCGACCAGCTGCTTGGCTTCTATCACATCAAGGACCCGCTCGAGCCGGGGATCGTCATCGGCAAGTCGGCAGCCATGAACTGGGGCGGGCGCTGGATGGTCCGCGTGCTGACCGACGAGGGCTTCCACCTCAACCAGGTGCTGATCACCGACCTGGATTCCGACTATCGCGTGCATCCCGAGTACTTCGCCTGGATCAGCCACCACCACGCGCGCGAGCGGCTGCGCGACTTCGTGATCTGGCAGCCCGTGCCCCTGTTCCACAACAACATCTGGCAGGTGCCGATGGCCGTTCGCGTCATGTCCGGGGCCACGTCGCAGTGGCAGATGTTCCTGCACTCGCGGCCCCACCGCCTGGTCGCGTTCAGCAGCTACACATGCAGCCTCGAATTCGTCCACAAGGTCGGCTACTGGGACAAGGACGTGATTCCTGAGGACTCACGCTTCTACTGGAAGGCGTTCTTCACTTTCGGAGAGCGATTCTCCGTGAAGTCGGTCTATCTGCCTCTGTACGGCGATTCGCCCAACTCGCGCGACTACGCGTCCACGCATATGAGCCAGTACAACCAGATCAAGCGCTGGGCCTGGGGCGTCACCGATGTCCCGTACGTCCTGGCCCGTCTCTTCAAGCACCCGGAGATCCCGCTCGCGCTGCGAATCCGACGTTTTCTGAACCTGTTCCTAAACCACCTGAACTGGATCTTCCTGCCGCTGTTGCTCATGTTCGGCGCGTCCGTGCCGATCTGGGTCAGCCAGGACTTCGCGCTCACCGATCTGGGCCAGAGCCTGTGGTCCTGGTCGGGCGTCCTGCTGTCGACGACCCTCTCGACCGTGATCTTCTTCCTGTTTTTCGAGATGTCGATCCTGCCGCCCAAGCCCGCCGATTGGCCCTTCTGGAAAAAGGTCGGCGTCCATTTCCAGTACCTGGCCTATCCGATCGTCGGCCTTGTCCTGAGCGTGCTGCCGGCGCTGGAGGCGCACACGCGGCTCCTGCTGGGCCGCTACCTGGAATACAGAGTTACCGAGAAGGTGTGACGGGAATGGATGAGACCGGAGCGAGAACCTTGGCGGACACCGTCGGCGCCCTCTTTCACGAGGTGCATCGGGGGATTCGGGAACAGGTCGAGGGTGTCGATCGGCAGGCTCTCAACTGGAAGCCGCATCCCGACGCGAACTCGGTCGCGGTCCTGGTCGTCCATACGTTGGGCTCGGAGCGGGAGATGATCCGGGCGGTGCGGATGCTTTCGACCGAGCGCGACCGGCCGGCGGAGTTCAAGGCGGAGGCTGACGCCGCCGACCTAATCGCCCTTGTGGATCAGGCTGATCGCGAGCTCGACGAACACGTCGGTGCCCTGACGGCCGCCGACCTGACAGAGATGCGGCCGCGCGGCGACCGGCCGCCCAAGCCGGGCCTGGAGTGGCTGCTTTCGAACTATGGCCACGCGCGAGAACACCTGGCCCAGATCCAGCTGACGAAGCAGCTGTACGAAGCGCGTTAGGCGCGATCGGCTCGGCTAGGGTCGGCTACGCCCCACAAACTAGGCCGGTGAGTGGCCACGGCACACAGGACAGCGGTCCCGCAAGGGCCCACAGCTCGAGCAGGGCGACGATGCCCAACCCGATCACGAAGGCGGTCCCCGTGTAGATGTTGCGGCCGGGGACCGGCCATGTCTTCCACCTCAGGCGCTTGGCGAGCCGAGGGCCCGCGATGGCGTCGATGAACGGGAAGAGCAGCAACACAGTGACCACGGCCGGCGGGACGACCCCGAACATGATCAACTCTGGCCCGAGCTTGAGCAGCTGGAACAAGAACAGGAAATACCAGTCGGGCCGCGGGATGTTAGCGGTGCGTGGGTCGGCCGACACTTCGAGCTGAAGGTTCTTCTGCTCGTAGAACGCGAGCAGGCCGACCACAACGAGGATCAGGACGGCGATGATCGGGTAGGGCCAGAAATGATCCGGGAAGAACGGATGCGTTTCGTCTTCGGGCATGTCGTCGGCCAGGTGGTGGCCGGCGTCGCCTAACAATATGGGGACGAGGGCCAGGCTGACGAGCACCGGGTAGAGGATGTGGTCGGGCCCGATCGGCAGCCGCTTGTAATCCGGCTCCAGTGTGTGGCCGTGCGACTCGGCCTCGATGACCGCTATCTCTGTCGCGGCGGTCGCGGCGCCCGGTCCCTTCTTCATCTGATCCTTGTCACTCATCACAGCGGCTCGGAGATTCCGTGAGCGCGGATGAAACGGAAATGCACGTACATCAGGCCGACGATCAGGGCCGGCAGCAGGAACACATGGACGGTGAAGAAGCGCTGCAGCGTTGACGGACCGACAACGGGGCCGCCCTGCAGTATCTCCTTGATGAACGTGCCGAGCTGTACGGGCGGTAGAGAGCCGGCGAGCTTGATGGTGACCAAGGTCGCAAAGTAGGCCTTGGTGTCCCATGGCAGCAGGTAGCCCGTCAGGGAGAAGGCGAGGACGAGGAGCAGCATGATTACGCCGACCATCCAGTTCAGCTCGCGCGGGGCGCGATACGAGCCGGTCCAGTACACCCTGGCCATATGCAGCAGCACCATGATGATCAGAAGGTTGGCGCCCCAGAAATGGGCCCCCCGGATGAGCCAGCCGAGGTAAACGGTGTTCTGGATGAAGTTGACGCTCGTGTACGCGGCAGCCGGGCTTCCGTTGGCGTCGGGAACGTAGTACAGCGAGAGCAAGACTCCGGTCAGCAGTTGGATGGCGATGAGGATGAACACCATCCCGCCGAAGCAGTAGTAGAAGGCGTTGGCGAAGTTGGGAACTCGCTGGTACATCGACTCATCGACGGCCTTCGTAAACGGATAGCGTTCGTCGAGCCAATTCACCACCGCCAGTTGGATATCGCGGGGGTGAGGAATGGCCACGTCTTAAAAGCCCAGGATGATTCCGTCGACTTCGATCGTCGTCGGATCGTTCCCTTGCGTCCAGTTGAGGTGCGAGAGTGGGGAGGGCGCCGGGCCATGCAGCACAGTACCGTCCAGGTGGAACCGGGAGCCGTGGCACGGGCAGTCGAACGTCTTGGCGTCGTGGTTGAGACCGATCGGGCAGCCGAGGTGCGAGCAGTTGATGGCGAAGACGTTCACCTTTCCCGTCTCGTCCTTGACGACGTATCCACCGAAGGCGAGGTCTCCGGGCGCATTGTCGCCGCCGCCGTCCGCCATGACGAAGGCGGAGTTGGGGCTGGTCGGGGCGTC
>DMCH01000145.1:14647-15928 GCA_003446775.1 Chloroflexota bacterium | reverse complement strand
GGTGCGAGCTGTGCACCACCGGCGAGGTCGGTGCTCTCGCCCCCGTAGACGTGCGCCAAACGGCGCGCTCTGGTCGCATCGCGGCTGGCGATGACGATGTCGGCGCCGGCCTGCTTGGCGGAATGAGCAAGCGACGACCCCATCCGGCCGGCCCCGGCGACCAGGACAGTGTTGCCGGCAAGACTCGATTTCTCGCCCAGCCAGGCCACCGCTCGCTGCGCGAGGTTGCCGCTGGCAGCCGTGCGCCCGGCGCGCGCTCGGCGGCCGGCGGCGATGGCGCTTTCGAAGAGACGCACCAGCCGGCCGTCCAACGTTCGGCCCGCGCGGGCGTTGCCAATCGCCTCCCGCACCTGGTGGAGGACCTCGTCCTCGCCGACGATCGCGCTTTCCAGGCCGGTGGCGACACGGATCAGGTGGCGGACCGCGCTTTCACCGGTCTGGACCTTGAGGCGAGCGTCCAGATCTGGCGGCGTTCCGAATCCGTATAACTCGACCCGATGGCAGGTGTTGAGCAGAATCCAGTCCGAATGCGCGGCGATGCGCTCCCGAACCGAGCGCGCGAGGCCTTCGCGGTCGTTGGCGTCGGCGGTGTCGGCTTGAACGGCCATCACCCACGGTTGCTCCGTCGGCATCGGAGCCTAGCCTACGGGTTCGCGGGAATCGGCCCTCGGAACTTTTAGAAGCCGACCGGCTCCCGGACCAGCACGACCGTCGTGCGGCCCGGGTTGTGGTCGCGCTCGAGGATCAGGATCCGGGTCAGTTTCGTACCCATCCCCATCTGCTCTCGAAGGCGCGCGTCCTCATACGGCTGCACGTACTCCGTGATGCGACGAAACCCGGCCCTAGAGAGGCGAGGTAATCTCCAGCTGGATATTGTCGGGGTCGCGGAATGGCAGCACGCAGATCCCAAAAGACGTCAGCTCTCTGACTTCCCCGTGCGGCACTCCGCGCTCGTCGAGCGTCCGGATCGCTTCGTTGAGAGCGGCCCGGCTCTCCACGCCGAAGCTCAGGTGATCCAGTCCGACGCGGTCTTCGTCGAAGCGGTCGCCCTTGGCGGCCACGGGTCGAAGCCCGAGCAGGTAGTTGCCTTTTGCCATCACGCACCCGCCCCACAGGACTGGGTAGCTCGGATCGGATTTTGGATCGTCGGCTTCGGGCGCCGCGACCGCCACGTCGAATCCCAAGAGCCCGGTGTAAAACTCGCGACTACGATCGATGTCGGTAACGGTCAAGCGAATGTGGTGGATGATGCCCAGCTCGATGTGCCCAGCCATTGCTTCC
>DMCH01000145.1:4816-14327 GCA_003446775.1 Chloroflexota bacterium | reverse complement strand
CACAGCCGTTCGGGCCGCCCAGCGGGCGGGCAGGATCGCGCCCAACAGGGCCACGAGAACGCCCGCCAGCGCCAGCAGCACCAGCTGCACCGGATCGAACGAATTTGGAAACGTGCCGCTTGTGATGGAGAAGCCGGCGACGCGAGCCATTGCGTCGACCAGGTATCGGTACAGGCCGAGGCCTGCCGGGATGCCCAAAACACCGCCGACCAAACCGAGGACGCCGGCTGACACGATGACCATCGCCGAGACCTGGCCCGGGGTCATGCCGAGTGCCTTCAGGATGGCGATGTCGCGCACCCGTTCCCGTGTGGTCAGGAGCAGCGCGTTGAACACCCCGAGGCCGGCAATGGCGCCGAGGATCAATGCCAGCGCCACCACCATCGCGTCGAGCGCCGCCTCGATGTTGAAACCGGAGCCGAAAGAGCTGATCGGCTGCACCAAAAGGAAATCGGGCTGCGCCGCCGAGACTCGACCCACGTATGCGTCCACGTTCGCGCCGGGTCGCAGCTGAACCAGGTAGTCGGCGGGCTCGGCGTTCGGGGCGACGGGGACGTAGCTCGACCAGTCCATCCCGAGGGTCCAGAAGCAGTAGCAGGTGCCCACGATTTGCAACGGCACTGGGCCACCCGCGGCCTGCACACCGACCGTCTGGCCGACGCGCCAGTGGTAAGGGTTGAGGACGACGCCCACCACTGCCTCGCCCGCTCCCGCAAACCACCGGCCTTCAGCCATGTGGTAGCCCAACTGTTGGGATCGGCCTCTGAAGATGGTGATCGGGACCGGATCAGGCTGACCGGGAACCGCGACGCTGAGCTGGCGTTCGCCCACCACGAGGTTCGTTTCCGAATCCTGCTGCAAGACATCCATCGTTGCGGCGTCGGAGTACCCGCCGAGCCGGCTCACTGCCACCTGGAACGCCGGCTGAGCAAACAGGTCGTTGAACTTCAAGATCGCCGAGTAGAGCCCGCTTGCGAACACCAGGGTCGCCACTCCGGCAAGGATCGCGACGGCGGTGAGGCCACCTCGCAGCGGTCGGGCAAAGGCATCCCTCACGCCCAAAGTCAAAGCTTCAGGCACCCGCCACCACCCGAGGCGGCGGTTGGCGTACCGGCCGGCGGGCGCAGTGCCCGTGGTGATCGCGGTGACCGCATCCATGCGACCGGCACGCCATGCGGGGAGTGCAGCCGCCAGGGCGATCAAGCCAAGGCTCACCGCCAGCGCGAGGAGGTCGACTCCCGGCGCCAATGGACTGGGCGGGGGCAGGCTCATGGCCTGCGCGGCCTGGTCCAGCAGTGGCTTGCTGGCGATGGCACCGAGCGGAACGCCGACGACGCCCGCCGCCAGCGCCGGGACGAGCATCTGGATCACGAACACCATCACCACCTGGCGCGGGCTGAAACCGATCGCCTTCATGATCCCGATGTCCCGGTAGCCGGCCAGGACTGCTCCCGTGACGACATTGGCAACGATGACCGCGACGGCAGCCAGCGCCACCACCGCGAAAGCCAGGAGGAAGGTGAGGATCAGCGAGTTGTTGAAGTTGTAGCCGTCACGGAAGTCCAGATAGGACGCGGAACCTGCCACCGCACCCGGCGGCAGCGCAGCCGACAGGACATTCAGGTCCGCCCGTATGTCGGAACGGCTCGTCGCCGCTTGAAAGCGGTATGCCATCTCGTAATTGAGAGGGGCGTCGGCTGCGATCAGGCTCGCGACCACCCCGCTGGAGACCCATCCCCGATTCGGGTTCGGGTCGACGTCGACGGCTTCTCCAACTACGGTCAGAACCGGCTTGGCCGGCGTGCCGAGCGCGGTCAAGCGATCACCAATCGAAATCTGGTTTCCGGTGGCGAACGAACGCGTCACGACGATCTCCCCAGGGCCTTGAATCCAGCGTCCGAGCACCACCAGCTCACGGTCGAGCGCGCCGTCCGGGTCGTCGCGGCCGAGCACCGCCAGCGCGAACTTCGTCTTGCTCTCTTCAAACGGGACCGGGGCAGCGGTCCACGGTCCCGCCGAGGCAGTGACACCCGGCAGCGATGCGGTCGCCGCGACCTGGCTCGGGGTGACCTTATGGGCGTCGAAGACGGCGATGAGATGGGGCCCGGCCAGGTCGGCGAAAGCACGGTCGTAAGGGCTGCTGGTCTGCACGAGCAGCGTGCCTCCCATCGACCCGACGGTGATCGCAAGTGCGGCGATGACAAAGACCACAAGGGTCTGTAGGCGGTGCCTGCGAATATCAGCGATTGCCTTCGTCAAGACAGGCCGCATCAGCGCTCCTGGTCGCCGGACCGAGTGTCGCTCGTGAGCTTGCCATCACGCATATTGATCACGCGCCGTGCATGCCGTCCCACGAGCTGAAGGTCGTGGCTCGCGAGGAGAATGGTCTGGCCTCGCTGGTTGAAAGCGACCAGCATCTCCATCACCTGCTCCCCGGTGCTGCTATCGAGCGCGCCGGTGGGTTCGTCCGCGAGGAGAACCGCCGGCCGATTGATGAGCGCTCGGGCAATCGCCACTCGCTGGCGTTCGCCGCCGCTCAGCTTGGCCGGGTACTCGCGTGCTTTGGCGCCGATTCCGAGCTCGTCGAGCAACTGTTGCGCGCGAGCGCGGGAGGCGGCTTCCTGGCCTCCTGCCAGCTGCGCCGCGATGAGGACGTTGTCGAAGACGCAGAGGTTGTTCAGCAGGTAGAAGAACTGGAAGATGAATCCGATGCTGGAGCGGCGGAACCGCGCCAGCTCGGCCTCGCCGAGTCCGGTGAGCGCGGTGCCACCGACGCTGACAGTCCCCGACGTGGGCCGGTCGAGACCGGCGACGAGGTTGAGGAGGGTCGACTTGCCGCTGCCCGACGGTCCCATGATCGCGGTGAACTCGCCCTCAGCGACCTGGAGGGTGACGCCGTCGAGCACTGGCCGGCCGGCAGGTCCGCCGTAGGACTTGGTGACCGCGCTGAGCTCGATTGCGACTGAGATGACGTCAATTGTCGCCGCCGCGGCCGTGCGTGCTATGACTAACGAATGAATCGATTCTTCGATGACCTGGGCGAGCGTTGGGTGACGGCGGCACAACGGCGATCGGCTCGTATCGAGGCGCCCTCCCTCGACGCCAAGGTGGCGCTCGAGCTGCTGGACCTGGCGCGGGTGGCCGCCCACACCCAGGAGCGGCGCTTCGCACCCCTGTCCTGCTTCATGGCCGGGGTCGCGACCGAACGCCTCCGCGCGGCCAAGGGCGGCCTAGATGACGCGGCCGTGGCCGAGTTCATCCTCGAGGTGAGGCAGGAGCTCGAGAAGGAGTACCCCGCCGGCACTAACGAACGTTGATCACGGGCAGCTGACGGAAGCTCTGCACTGAGACACGCGCGGCGATTGCTGACGCGACGTCGCGGAATGCCTTGGCGCCGGCTGTGTCCGGGCGCGAGACCACCACCGGGGCGCCCGCGTCAGCCTCCTCGCGAATCACTTTCTCCAGCGGTATGCCGCCGAGATAAGGCACGCCCAGGCGCTTCGCGGCGCGCTCCGCCCCGCCGTGGTCGAAGATGAAGTGCTCTTCGCTGCAGCGACCGCAGACGAACCAGCTCATGTTCTCGACCAGGCCCAACGGGGTCACGTTGAGACCGCGGAACATCTGCAGCGCCTTGACCGCGATGCCGAGCGCGGCGGCTTGCGGCGTGCATACGATCGCGACTCCGGTCAGAGGCACCGCCTGAGCCAGGGTCAATGACGCGTCGCCTGTGCCCGGCGGCAGGTCGATCACGAGGTAGTCGAGCTCGCCCCAGTGAACGTCGGTCAGCATCTGCTCGATCGCGCGCGAGACCATCGGTCCCCGCCAGACCATCGCCTTGTCGGCGCCGGCCAGGAAGCCGATCGACATCAGCTTGACGCCGAAGGCCTCGAGTGGCACGAGCTTCTGGTCCACCACCTTCGGCTCGTCCTGGATGCCCATCATGCCGGGTATCGATGGACCGTAGATGTCCGCGTCGAGCAGTCCCACCCTGGCTCCGCTGATGCCCAGGGCGCACGCCAGGTTGATCGCCACCGTCGATTTCCCGACGCCACCCTTTCCGGATGCGACCGCGATTGCGTGCTTGACGCCGGGAATGACCTGATTCGGCTGCCGCCGGTTGAAGGCCGAGCGCACGTTGGCGGTCATCTTCAGATCCACCGCGGTCACGCCTGGGAGGTCGCCTACGAGCTTGCTCGCCATCGTCTGGAAACGATCCCGAACCGGGCAGGCGGGGGTCGTCAGCTCAAAGGTGAAGCTCACCCGGCCGTCGGCCCCAATGACCAGGTCTTTGATCATGCCGAGGCTGACCACATCGCGACCCAGGTCCGGGTCCTGGATCGCGGCCAGCACGCCCAGCACCTGCTCCGAGCTGGGCGGTGAAGTACTACTGAGCACTGAAGATCACCGCTGCGCGCAGCGCGAGCACACCAAGCAGGACGAGGACGGACACGACCAGGGTATCGGTGCCGGCGCGGGCGATGACCGCCGAGCCGCCACCTCCTGGGCGGATGCGCATGTGGCCCCTGGCCACGAAGAGCGACGCGCCGATCCCGACCAGCGCGAGCAGCCACAGCGGGAGGAAGGACAGGGTCAGACCCGCGGACCCGGCGGCGCCGATCGTGATGAAGAACGCGACCAGCAGGACGATCTCGAGGATCGAGAAATACCCATCCGCTTCGTGGAGGCGGCCGAGGCTGAACGCCGCATCGGGGCGGTATCGGGTGAGGAGCGCGATCAGGGCGGCCGAGCCGCTCAGGCCGGAGGCGAGGAACAGGCCGCCGAGCATCCAGGTGTCGCTCCAGATCGGTTGGTTGCTGACGCTGAGGAGGACGCCTGTGTAGGAGGCGATGAACAGGGCGAGGACGCCGCCAACGATGTTGAAGGCGCGGCCGAGCACGCCGCCGGGCGGCCCTGCGGGCGCATCGACGGTCCGGAACCTGGAGCCGCTCGAGTCGGCAGCGGCGCTGCGCGCTCGCCGGTCGAGCACGAACGACTCCAGGGCGGACACCGTCGGAAACAGAGCGAAAATCAGCAGCGTCCAGACGCCGACCGACATGGGCGACCAGTACTTGAAGTTGAGGCCCTGGTCTCCTGGGGTGACGTCGATCAGCATGTGCCAGAACTTCCACCAGCTCGCGCCCAGGTCGATGGTCAGAAGCAGTGGGCAGAACAGCAAAGCCACGAAGCTCGCGTAGAAGCCGACGCGCGCCGCCGGCTCGTCGCGCGGGTCACCCACCAGACGCAGGAGCGTCGCCACCGCATAGGAGCCGCCGGTGAGGCCGGCGAAGAAGAAGTAGCCGAGGATGTACCACGTCCACTGCGGCGCTCGTACGAAATGTTCCGCGGCGAGGTAGATCACGATGTTCCCCGCCGTCTGAAGGCGACGATGCCCGCGATCACGCCGATCACAGCGGTGACGAGGGCGGCGAGGTACCCACCCACGTCGTTGCGCGTGGGCAGCTTGGCATTGTCGGCGTTCGGAAGCCCATAGGTCTCCGGTTTGTCCATGAGCAGGAAGAAGGCGTTCAGCCCTCCGTAAACCGTGTCGTCGCGGCCGTACAGCTGCGCCTGGGTGATCCCCTGCGAGTGGAGCGAGGCCAGCCGATTGTCGGCCGCGGTGTGGAGGTCGCCCAGCAGGCCGAACTGGATCGACTGGGTCGGGCAGGCTTTGGCGCAGGCAGGTTGCAAGCCGCCCTGGAGCCGGTCGTAGCAGAGCGTGCATTTGTGCGCCGTGCCTGTCTTCGGATTCAGGGAGATGACGCTATAAGGACAAGCGGCGATGCAGTTGCGGCAGCCGTTGCAGGCGTCCTGCTGGATGAAGACCGTGTCGAACTCGGTGCGGATGATCGCGCCCGTCGGACAGACATCCATGCAGCTCGCGTGCTTGCAGTGCTTGCAGACGTCCGACATCATCAGGAAGGCCTTGCCGTTGCCGGCATCCGCGGACTGCGCGGGCACGTCGTCGATGAACTTCACATGCCGCCAGTTCTGGTCGTCGAGCTGGCCGGTGTTGTCATAGCTGTCGGCGAGGAACTTCGGTTCGTTGCCCTCGAGCTGGTTCCACTCCTTGCAGGCGACCTCGCACGCCTTGCAGCCGATGCAGATGCTGGTGTCGGTAAAGAAGCCGTACGACTCGCCGGGCTTGATTGTTGCGGCCATCAGAACCCCATCAGATTGGGAATGATCTTCGAGAAGCCGCGTTCCCTCGCGTAGAGATCAAGCGGGAGGGCGGCCAGCTCGTCGACGACTGGGACGGCGGTCGGATCCGCCGCGAGGTCGATGCTGAGCAGATAGCGCCGGCAGCTGTCGCACGCTTCGATCCGGATGTGCGGAAAGACGGGCTTGTCCTCCGACACGCGATGGTCGCCAAGCCTTCCCTCCAGACCGCGCACGACGCTCCCGCGCTCACCGGATGCGGTTCCTTCTTCGCTGAAGATCTGGAGGCGAGAGCTCGAGTCCTCGCCGCACCCGGGGCACGTCATGCGCGCGTACCCCCAGCTGCCTTGACAGCGCGCGCAGAGGAGAAAGCGGCCGCCGGACGCTAGATCCTCAGCCGGAAGCGCGAAGAAGCTGAGCTGCGGAGGTCCTCCGCAGTCGGGGCAATGCAGTTGGTCGCGCACTCCTTCACAGGCGGCAGCGGCTTCGGACCCCAACGCTTCGAGCACCGGCCCCACCGACGCGCGCGCCAGGAACCGATCGACCAGCGTCTGGTCGTCGCCGTGGATCCAGGCGGCAACAAACTCGCAAGGATCAGTGCTCTCGAGCCGAAGCGCGACGGCGTCGCGCAGCTTCGCGGGACCGGCCGCCAGGCTGACGTCCACCACTGCCGGCACGACCATCTCCGCCACGTAGGCGACCAGGGCGCGCGCGGGTGGCCGCGCCGAGATCGCCTGCTCATAAGCCTGCTCCTGCACTCCCAGCAAAGCACCGTAGAAGTCGAGCAGCTCGCGGGCGAACGTGCGCCGGCGCCGCAGCTCTCCAGTTCGGCGACGCCGTTCTGTGTACGGCGTGGCGGCGACGGCGGCTGTCGCCATCACATCTTCTCCAGGTTGACCAGGAAGGCCTTGAACTCGGGAGTGCGCGAGTTCGCATCGCCGACAAACGGCGTCAAGGCGTTGGCCAGCCAGTACCGGCCGTGATCGGGATCCGCGTCGGCGGGAATGCCCACGTAGCCCCAGTGGATGGGGATTCCGATCTGGAACACTTTCTGACCGGCGACGGTCAGCGCGCCGAGGCGCTTGGTGACCACGGCCTTGACCTCCACCTTGCCGCGCTTCGACGAGACCCGGACCTTGTCGCCCGTCTTGATGCCCTTGGTCTGGGCCAGCTCTGAGGGGATCTCGACAAAGGGCTCGGGCTGCAGCTGAACGAGGTGCGGAACGTGCTGGGTGACGTAATGCTCGTGCTCCGTCAGCCGGTAGCTGGTGGCGATGTAAGGAAAATCGGTCACGGTGCCGAACCGATTGGGCCGGCCGGCTACCTGGTCATAGAGGAACGCGACCGGCGACGCGGAATTGGTCGAGTGAAGGGGGTTGGCCACCGGTGACTCGATCGGCTCGTAGTGCTCGGGAAACGGGCCGTCGACCATGCCGTTGCTGAACAGCCGGCCGACGCCCTCGCCGTTCATGATGAAAGGCAGGTACGCCTTCGGGTCGTGGGGGTCCATCGTCGGCGGGTAGTCGGGCACGTCGCCGGTCCACTTGGTCCCAGTCCAGGTGATGCCGGGCCGTTTCGGGTCCCAAGGCTGGCCGTTGAGGTCCGCGGAAGCCCGGTTGTAGAGCACCCGCCGATTCAGCGGCCAGCTCCACGCCCAGCCGGGATAGAAGCCCATCCCGGTGGGGTCGTTCGTCGAGGGATTCTGGATGCCGTCACGGCGCTTCATCAGGTTGCCCGTGTCCGGGTACGAGCCGGTGTAGATCCAGTCGCCGGCTGTGGTCGTGCCGTCGTCCTTCAACAGGGCGAACGAGGTCATCTGCTTGCCGGTGGCGAGATCCTTGCCGTTGATCTCTTTCGCAATCTCGTCGAGCTCCGGCTTCAGCGGGTCCTTGTAATCAAGGGTCATGTGCATGATGGGGTCGGGGAACTTGCCCCCCTGCTGGGTGTAGAGAGTCTTCACGCGGCTGAAGATGTCGGCCAGGATCCAGTGGTCGTGCCGCGCCTGGCCCTGCGGCGGGAGGACCTGGTCCTTCCACTGCGCCCAGCGACCGCTGTTCGTGAACGAGCCGTCCTTCTCGATCCAGTGAGTGGTCGGGAGCATGAAGACCTCGGTCTTGACCTGGCTCGGATCGACGCCGGGAGCGTGCCAAAACTCTGAGCTGGTGGTTGGGAGGGCATCCATCACCACCAGCCACTTGAGGTTCGCCAGCGCCTGCTGCACCTGGTTGGAGTCGGGGCCGATGCTGGCGGCGGTCATGCCGGACAGGATCACGCCCTGCATGGCGCCCTTGAGCGCCTGGTCGAAGATCGACATCCACGATGAGTTCTGGCCGGGCTTGGGCACGTAGTCGAACGCGAACTCGTTGGCCTTGGTCGCGGCGGAACCATACCAACCCTTGAGCAGGCTGACCATGAACTTGCGGTAGTTGGTGCCGAAGAAGTTCCACGAGTTGGGGTCCGACTTCTTGAGTGCGCTCGCCGCCACATAATCGTCGACGGTCTTCTGGCCCGGCGCCGGGATCTTCATGTATCCGGGCAGGAGCTCCCACGAGATGGCGTGGTCGGTGTTGCCCTGGATGTTGGCGTGGCCGCGCTCGGCGTTCATGCCACCCCCGGGGAGCCCCATGTTGCCGAGCAGCAGCTGCAGCACCGCCCCCGATCGGATCAGCTGGCCGCCGGTCGTGTGGTGGGTCAGGCCCACCGCGTAGACGATGGTCATCACCTTGTCGGGCTTGCCCATCTGGCCGACCAGCTCCGCCACCTTGTTGAACTCGTCGACCGGGATCCCGGTGATGCTCGACACCATCTCCGGCGTGTAGCGAGAGTAGTGCGCTTTCATGAGCTGGAAGACCGACCGCGGATGCTGGAGGGTCATGTCGCGATTGGCAAACCCGTTGCTGCCGGTCTCATAGCTCCAGCTGCTGATGTCGTAAGTCCGCTTGGGGGCGCTGTAACCGGAGAAGAGTCCGTCGGTGAACCCGAACTCCTGCTTGACGATGAACGAAGCGTTCGTGTAGTTGAGCACGTAGTCGGCTTGATACAGGTTGCCTTGCAGAACGTGGTTGATTAGGCCCCCGAAGTACGCGACGTCGGTGCCGGTGCGGATTCGCAGGTACGTATCGGCAACCGCGGAGGTGCGCGTGAAGCGTGGATCCGCGTGGATGATCTTGGCCCCGCGGTCGAGCTTGGCCCGCATGAACCACTGAAAGCCGACCGGGTGCGCCTCGGCGGGGTTGGCGCCGTTGATCAGGATGAGGTCAGCGTTCTTGATGTCGCGCCAGTGGTTTGTCATCGCTCCCCTTCCGAATGTGGCGGCCAAACTGACCACCGTGGGGCCGTGTCAAACCCTGGCCTG
>DMCH01000145.1:0-4536 GCA_003446775.1 Chloroflexota bacterium | reverse complement strand
GGGCCGTGTCAAACCCTGGCCTGTTGCTCTAGGTGTACCAGTCCCAGGCTCCGCATCAGCTTAGTGGCGAAGTAGCCCTCCTCCGAGCTGAATGCGGCGCCACCCGCGAAGGCAATGCCTTCGGTGCGGTTGACGGTGTTGCCGTTTCCATCCGTCGTGACGAAAGTGGCGTCTCGCGACGCTTTGATGTTCTGGGCGATCTTGTCCAGGACGAAATCCCAGGAGACGCTTTTCCAGCCGGTCGCCCCGGGAGCACGGTACTGAGGCGAGTCGACGCGGCGCGGCGAGATCGCCAGCTGCATCGCGGTCGCGCCCTTGGGGCACAGACGGCCTTCGTTGACGGGGCTATCGGGGTCACCCTCGATCTGAAGCAGCTGCACGCTGCCATCGGCGTTGTGGCGCGTGTAAGCGACCAGAGAGCACCCGACCGCGCAGTAAGGGCAGATCGAGTGAGACTCCTTGGCGCCGGCTATCCGCAGGTTTTGCTTGACCTTGGTGGCGTCAGCCAACGCCACTTCGAAGCCGAGACCCGATGCGACGAGCGCGCCGGCCCCGGCGACACCGAACTTCAGAACGTCACGACGAGTGACTGTCGGCAGTCGCTAACCCTCCGAACCAGCTTGCAGGGATTGCGTCGAACCTAGCTCACGGCCGACGAAGTGTCAAGTTCCGCGGGCATTTGGCACCGACTCGCGCGGGCGCCCACTCAGCCGGTGGACATCAAAAGGTCGGAGCGATCGTCCGGTTCGCCGGCGCTCCGCAACAGGTCGATGAGGCGCGGGTCCCAGGGCACGATGATGCCGGTCGCCCCGGCCGCTTGCAGCGCGGCGATCATGTGCGCCCAGCCCGCCCTGTCCGCCGGCACGGGCACGTCGACCCAGACCTCGAAGTCACCATCCTGCGCGCGCTTGGCCCGCAGCGCGCGCACCTCATCATCGCCCCAGGGCACGATGACGCCTTTCGCCGGCGCGGCCGCACTATCGGCCTCCGCATGGGTGGCGCAGATGATGAGGATCGAGGGCTGGACGTACGCGTCCGGCTCGGGGCCGGGCGGCAAGCCGACTACGACACGACCGCTGCTCAACCGCCCGAGTATGTCCGCGGCGGACATCCAGCCGCCGTCGGGGCCCACAGTCATGCCCAGCCGGACGCGATGCGTGACCGCGGCGATCGCTCCCAGATGGATCCAGGCTTCGGTTGATGCGTCGTTCCTGGCGTCGAGCCAGATCGAGTCGGCACCGGCCGCCTCGAGCGCGGTCACGTCCGCCAGGTAGTCGCCTATCCGGCCCGGGGCCGCTGGAAGCTTGACCGCAACCCTGAGCACGTGCTCACTCTAGCCCGGCGCGTCCGCGCCCTACGGCTCACGCCGGCTTGCGAAGGGGCTGAACCGTCCCAAGGACGGGTTCTCGCTTCGTAGCACGTTCCGATCCGGCCAGATCGGACGCCAGCTCACCCTGGTTCTGTGCCGCGGCGGCCATGTCCTGTGCCGTGGTGGCCACAGAGCGGCTCCCTTCCGCGATGTGCTCGATCGCATCCATCACCTGAGCGGTGGCCGATCGCTGTTGCTGGGTGGACAGCTGGACCTGGATGCTCAGGTCGGCCATCTCCTTCATCATCACCAGCCCTCGCTCCATCTGTTTGACGCCCTTCTCGAGCGCCAGGATGGTGTCGGTGCTTTCAGCCTGAGCGCCCTGGACCAACTTCGCGATGTCACCCGCAGCGGCCTTGGAGCGCTCCGCTAGACGCCGAACCTCGTCCGCGACGACCGCAAAGCCGCGGCCTGCATCCCCGGCGCGGGCGGCCTCGATGGCGGCGTTCAACGCGAGGAGATTGGTCTGATCGGCAATCTCGTTGATGACGTTCAGGATGCCTTCGACCTCGTTGACCCGGCCGGCGAGGGCGATCGTGCGATCGCCGGATGAGCGCAGGTCGATCTGCGCGAGCTCGAGGCTCTCGCGTGTCTGGTCGGCCTTGATCGCGGCGCGGTCGATCGAGTCTGCGATCAAGGCCGAGCTGCTGGCGAGCAGCTCCATGCTGGCGGAGGTGGCTGTGGCGGCAGTGGTCTGCTCGAACGTCGCCGACGCCAGCTCCTGGGCGGCCACCGAAAGCGTCCTGGCAGAGTCCGCGACCTCGCTCCGAAGCCGGAACAGGGCTCCTCCAAGCGTCTGCTGCCAGGCGGCCAGCGCCCCCGTCAGCTCACCGATCTCATCCCGCCGATTGGTGGCGGTGATCGTGGCCTGTTGACCTGCGGCCAGGCGGTGGGCGATTCGGGCCAGACGCGCGATGGGTCTCAGGGTCAGGCGGAATTGCAGCCACCCGAGCAGGAGCAACGCGACCAGGAAAATCACGCCGCCGACGATCAGCAGATCGTTGACATACGCCGTGCGAGCATCTTCGGTCGCAGCGTTAAGCCGTACCTCGTTATTGATGAACGGATCCAACTGGGCCGACTCGTCGTGCCAGGTCTTGAGCGCCGCAGCACCTGCGACCTGGAGGTCGGCGTCCGAGTGAGCTCCACCGGCTATGAACTTGGCGGCGAACGCGACGGCCGCGACAGCCGCCTGGCTCTGGGCGACCCTGACTGCGGTGGCGTCGGCCGGAAGCGGCAGCGAAGAGATTCGCGTCACCAGGTTGGTGACGGTTGAGCTGTCGAGTGCGATCTGATTTTTCTGCTGAGTAGCAGCAGGCAGGTCGCCGGCCACCGTGAAGTTGTTCCACTGGTAGATATCGGTGATGACTGACTGAGCAGCTGCGTCGATCTGGGCCGACTCGTACTGCCAGGTCAGCAGGGCGGCCTGCTCGCTGTTGGTCTGATCCGAAGCCTGGTTGGCGACAGCGATCGCCGCCAGGAGGCCCGAGACCAGGATCGCGAGGAGGGCGAAAAGGGCAGCTGATTGGGTCCTCAGGCCGAGAGGTGTCCGGAGCTGCCGGGGGGTGGCCGGCTCCGGCCTAGGCCCGCCACCGGTCGCCGATGTGGCGAGCGGGCGCGGAAGCAGGGAAACAACGGTCACAAGTGAAGGCGTGAGCTTGTCTCCCAGGGCATTCCGAAGCAGCGGCTTGGCCTCATAACCGAGGTGTACCACCGGCCGGGACGGTTGTCTCCCTGCGAGGGCACGGGTCTCATGCCCATCGAAAGGCACGGGCATGGAGTCGCCCGGAAGCAGCCTTTATCCTTGCCAGGTGGCAGCCAAGGGATTCTCTGCCGAGGAGACGAGCCGCCTCTACGAGCTCGACCGGACCCACTGGCTCCACCCTCAGGGCGACCTCGGCGCGCCCCCGGGCACGATCCCGCAACTGATGCTGGTGAGCGGCAAGGGCGCAACCCTCACCGACGTCGAGGGCCGGGAATACATCGACGGCATGGCCTCGCTCTGGAACGTGAACGTGGGCTACGGGCGGACCGAGCTCGCCGATGCGGCGGCAGATCAGATGAAGAGGCTCGCCTTCAGCTCGGCCTACGGGGGCTTCAGCACGGCGCCCGGGATCGAGCTCGCCGCGAAGCTGGCGGAACTGGCGCCGGGGGACCTCGAGGTGACGTTTTTCGCTTCCGGCGGCGCCGAGGCCAACGACACCGCATATAAGCTCGCGCGTCTTTATTGGCAGCTGCGCGGCGAGCCCGAGCGGGTGAATATCGTTTCCAGGCTCCGCGACTACCACGGCCTGACGTACGGCGCGACCAGCGCGACGGGCCTGGCCAACTTCTGGAAGGGGTTTGGCCCACTCGCCCCCGGCTTCCTGCACGCGCCGTCACCCGACCCTTACCGGTTCTCCGGCGAAGGGTCCGCCGGAGTCGCCTATGCCAAGGCGTTGGAGGAGGTCGTGTTGAAGGCCGGTCCGGCGACGGTAGCCGCGGTGGTCGCGGAGCCCGTGCAGGGCGCGGGGGGCGCGATTGTCCCGCCCGCGGATTACTTCCCGCTGCTGCGCCAGATCTGCAACCAATACGGGCTGCTGCTGATCGCCGACGAGGTGATCACGGGGTTTGGGCGGACGGGGCGGTGGTTCGGGCTCCAGCACTGGAACGTCCAGGCGGACCTGATGATCTTCGCCAAAGGCGTGACGAGCGGCTACTTGCCGCTGTCAGGAGTGATGCTGACCCACGCGGTGCACGACACGCTGAAAGCGTTGAAGGGGCCCATGTGGCACGCGTTCACGTACAGCGGGCATCCGACCGCGTGCGCGGTCGCGCTGCGAAACCTGCAGATCCTCGAAGAGGAGCACCTGGTGGAGCGAGCCGCCGAGAGGGGAGCGCGCCTGCAGAAGCGGCTGCAGGAGTTGCGCTCGCACGAGATCGTGGGCGACGTCCGCGGACTGGGCCTGATCGGTGGGGTTGAGCTGGTGCGCGACCGAGGGACCAAGGAGTCGTTCGACCCCTCGGTGGGAGCGGCGAGGCGCGTTTGCCTGGATGCGCTCGAGCAGGGCGTGATCTTCCGGCCGCTGGCAGGCGACGTGATCGGGATGTCCCCTCCGTTCGTGATCAGCGACGAGCAGATCGACCGCATGGTCGCGGTCCTGGACAGGGCCATCGCCCGGGTCGGG
>DMCH01000174.1:5733-12971 GCA_003446775.1 Chloroflexota bacterium | reverse complement strand
GTATCCTGCGCGTCCGCGCGGCCGTCGGCCTGCGAGGGATGCGCGAAGCCCGACGCCGCGAGCGCCTCCTCCGGCCAGGGCTGGTCCGACTTCAAGCGCACTGTCTCGATGCGGCGGCCCTTCACCTTCTCCACCGTCCAGAGCGCCCGCCCACCTCGAAAAGAATCGCCGGCCACCGCGAGCTTGCCGAGCATCGCGTGAACGTACCCCCCGACCGAGTCGTAGTCGCCGGATTCCTCGATGGCCAGGCCGAGTCGTGAGTTGAGCTCCTCGAGCGGGAAGCCCGCGTCGACACGGGCCTCATGGGCGTTGAGGATCGTCAGCATGTCCTGCTCGCCGGAGTCGTACTCGTCTCGGATCTCGCCCACGATCTCCTCGAGCAAGTCCTCCATGGAGACGAGGCCCGCGGTGCCGCCGTACTCGTCGACCACGATCATCATGTGCACCTTCTCGGTCCGCATCTCGAGCAGCAACTCGTCCACCTTCTTCTGCTCGGGCGTGAACTTGATCGGGCGCAGGATCTTGTCAATGTCGAACTTCTGGGCGCTGCTGAGCGTGTAGTAGAGCAGCAGGTCCTTGGCGTGGAGCAGGCCGACGATGTGGTCGAGGTCCTCCTCGTAAACCGGCATCCGAGTGTGCCGGTGCTCTTTGAAGACCTTGACGATGTCCTTCAGGGTCGACGTCCTCTCGATGGCCACGATGTCGGTGCGCGGAATCATGATCTCGCGCACAGTCTTGTCGCCGATCTCGATGATCCCGTGGATCATCTGGTGCTCCTGCTCCTCAATCACGCCCGCCTCCTCGGAGACGTGCAGAAGCGTCAGCAGCTCTTCTTCGGTGAGGAACGGGGCCCGCGCGGCGCGTCCGCCGGTGAGGGCACGCGAGACGATCGTGACCGCCCACAGGATCGGGCCGAGAAAGGTCGCCAGCCTGTCCACCGGGCCCGCCGTGCCCAGCGCCACGCGCTCCGCGTAGCGGATCGCGAGGGTCTTCGGCGTGACCTCGGCGGCGATCAAGAGCACGACCGACAGCACGAAGGACACCGCCAGCGCGAGCCACAACCTCCACGCGCTTGCCACCCCCCAACTCGTGAACAGCGCATCGGTGAGCAGCGTCGTCGAGGTCGAGGCGACGATGAGAGCCAGCGTGTTCGTGAAAAGAACCGTCGAGAGGTAGCGGTTCGGGTCGGATCGCAGCTTCTGCAGAATCGCGGCGGACGTGCTGCCCTGCTCCGCCAGGAAACGGACGCGCAACCGCCCGATCGACGTGAGTGCCGTCTCGGTCGCGGCCGCCAGCGCGGCCGCCACGAAGCAGACCCCCAAGACGATGACTTCGATCCATTCCTGTGCGTTCATGAGGAAGGACTAACTGAAGAGCTCGCTGACGCTCCGGTTCTCGTGTACCCGGATGATCGCCTCGGCGAGCAAGGGCGCAACCGAAAGGACAGTCACCAGCTCGGGGTCGAATTTCTCAGGGGCGATCGGCACGGAATCGGTGACGATGACCTGTTCCACATTGGCCCTCTTCAGCCGCTCCACCGCGTCCCCCGTTAGGACCGGGTGGGTGGCCGCGATGAGCACCCGCCGAGCCCCCTGGTTGTGCAGTGCCTGCGCCAGCTTGGAGATGGTGCCGCCGGTGGTGATGATGTCTTCTACAACCACGCAGTCGCGGCCCTTCACGTCACCAGAAACCGCGATCACCTCGACCTCGTCATCGCTCGAGCGCCGCTTGTAGCCGAACGCGATCGGCGCCTGGAGCTGGTTGGCGACCGCCTCGGCTCGGCGTCCTCCACCCGCGTCAGGGGCGACGACCGTGAGGTGCTGCAGCTGCAGCGTGAGCAGGTACTCGGCGATGATCCGGTGCGGCGAGAGGTGGTCGGTCGGCACGTCGAAGAAGCCTTCGATTGCCTCGGCGTGGAGGTCGAGCAAAAGCAGGCGATCGGCGCCGGCGAGCGTGATGAAGTTGGCGACCAGCTTGGCGGAGATCGGTTCGCGAGGCTGCGTTTTGCGCTCTTTGCGCGCGTAGCCGTAGTAGGGGACGACGGCGGTCACCCTTCCGGCCGAGGCGCGTCGGAGCGCGTCGAGGATGATGAAGAGCTCCATCAGGTGCTCGTTCACGGGGGGCGACGTGGGCTGGATGACGAACACGTCGTGCCCGCGCATCGAGTCCTCGATCTTGACGTTGATCTCTCCGTCGGGGAAGCGGCGGAGGCGGGGGTCGGTGAGCGGGACGTCGAGCCTGTCCGAGATGCGCTGGGCCAGGTCGGGGTTGGCGCTGCCCGCGATCAGCTTGAGGGCGCCCCACGGTGAGGCCTCCTCTCCTGTGAACTCGACTGCGGTGGTCAATCTGCCGATCAATCTTTGTGCTCCACGCCCCGCTCCGGTTCGGGGAGAGGGGGTTTCTTCCGTATCACCCTAGCTGGAACTCCGACCGCTGTCGCGCCGTCGGGGACGTCTTTGGTGACGACCGAGCCGGCCCCGGTTCGAGCTCCACGACCAAGTTTGACGGGAGCTACCAGCATCGTGTCGACCCCGACAAAAGCGCCGTCGCCGATCTCGGTGCGGTTCTTGTGTGCGCCATCGAAATTGGCCGTGATCGTACCCGCTCCGATGTTGGCATCCTCGCCGAGGTCGGTGTCGCCGAGATAGGAGACGTGCGGCACCTTGCTGTTTCTTCCCACCCTGGTCCTCACGAGCTCCGCGAAGCTGCCTATATGGACGTCTTCGGCGATCTCGGTGCCCGGTCGGATCTTCACGAAGGGACCGCAATCCGAGCGATCGCCGATCCTCGCGTCCTCTATATGCGCGTGTGGGCCGATGCGGCAGTCGCGTCCGATCTTCGTATCGCCCTTGATGACTGTGAACGGCTCTATGGTCGTGTCCTGGCCAACGGTCACGGTCGCGTCGATAAATGTGGAGTCCGGGTCGACGATGGTGACGCCGTCTTCCATCAAGCGGTCCAGGATTCGCCTTCTTAGGATGCCCGTCGCTGTGGCCAAGCGGACGCGGTCCTTGATGCCCATCGCCTCATTCGGGTCCGCAAGCCGCACGACGTTGATCGGCTGCAGGTGGAGAAAGACGTCGGTGAGGTAGTACTCGCCGGCGTTGTTGTCGTTCGATATCCTCCCAAGCGCTTCTTTGAGGCGACCGCCGTCGAAGCAGTAGACGCCGACGTTGAACTCGTGAACAGTGTTCCGCAGCTCGTCGCTGGCGTCCTTGCGTTCGACGATCTTCTCGAAGTCTCCGCTCTTGGCTCGCACGATGCGGCCGTCATCGCGACTCGGGTCTTCGACGCTGGCGAGAGTGGCCGGTCGCTTGGCCTTGCGGTGTGAGTCGACGACGCGCTTGATTGTGCCGGCGGTGAGCAGGGGTGAATCGCCGTTGACGACGAGCACGTCACCGTTGAGACCCTCGACCTGCTGGAGAGCGTGAGCGGTGCCGCGTGGGTCGCGCTGGAAGACAACGTCGGTTTTCCCGTCGAGGTGCGCGGCGACCTCTGCGTGATGGGGGTTGACGACCACCTTGATGTTGTTCGCGCCGGCTTCCCTGACCGCGTCGATGACCCAATCGATCATCGGGCGGCCGCACAGCACATGCAGGACTTTCGGAGTCCGCGACCGCATGCGGGTGCCGTGACCGGCGGCCAGAATGACGGCCGTTAGCGATGAGCTCAAATTTTCGCCCTTGCGGGCTGCCCGAAATTATACGGGCGGGTAGCAATGAGCCTACCGCGCGGCTCGTTAGGCTTCCTGAATGCAAAAGCTGAACGGCCTCGCGGCGTTGGTCGTATTCGTGACCGCCTGCGGCGCGGCTTCCCCTACGGCGGCCAATTCGCCCTCTCCATCCCCAAGGGCGACGATCGCGACCCCGAGCGCGGCGGCCAGCCCCTCGCCCACTCCAAGTACAGCCCCCCAGCCCACGCCGCCTCCGCAGGTCACGTGCCATAACGGCTCTAGCGCGGGGCCCATGCTGCTGATGAGCGCAACGTCGACGGCCATCCAGCTGCTTTATGACGTGACGGATCCGGTCCGTCCCCGCCTCCTGTGCAAGATCAGCAACACCTCGACGCACCTGTTCACCCAGGACACGTTCGAGTACCTGAAGCCGGTGTCGGCGACCGAAACGGACGTGATGCTCCATTCGCTCGGGAGCGGCAACGAGAGCCACACCGGCAAATTCCCGTTCTACGTGACGTCCGGCTCGTGGCTGGCGGACCAAACCGTGATGGCCTACACGATGCCTCAGGCCCCTGACAACGCCAACTACCCCAACGGCGGCACGCAGGTCTGGCTTTATGCGCAGCGACGCACTGCGCTCCTGTACGTGTATCGGACAGGGATCGGCGACTGCATCTGCCGTTTCGGCCTGCCACCGCAGGTCCTGGCGGTGTCGCCCGACGGCCAGTACGTGGTCGCGGGCTGGATCGCCGGCAAAGTCTCGGAGCCGCTGGCCGTCTATCGCGTTTCCGACCGCTCCAGGGTGACCTCGTTTGACCCGAGCGTCATGGGGGCCCTTTGGGACCGAAGCGGCCACCGCCTGTTTCTCACCAGCTTCGCGCCGACCGCTGCGCAATCGTGGACGCCTGAAGCAGGCGTCTCCAGCCTGACCGGAGCCGAAGCCTGGCCCTACGCGCCGGGGCTGTCCCCGGACGGAAGCCAGGTTGCGTATACGGCATACGTCGACCCCAACAACCAGGTCGACCCCCGCATCTACGCGTATGACGTCAAGGCCGGGACGACCCGAATGCTGGTCGACCAGCTTCGCACCCAGGTCATCTTTGCGAAGGATGGTTGGGTCTGGTCCCTGGACGAGCGAGTTTGCTTGCCGGCCGACCAGTGCCCGGGAACGACCATGCCCAGCGGCAGGGTGTATGCCATTGACCTATCCACCGGGGTGAACACTGAGATCAGCTGGGGCTATGGCGACGATCCGCACGGGCAGGGGGGCATCTACGGCTGGGGCGTGTTCGCCCCAGCGGAGTTCTGGCCGGCGACCTGATCGATTCGCTCGGTATCAGTGGCCCACCGCTGGGGAATACTGTGTTGCAGTGAGCGAGATCGCGGCGGTGAACCTGGAGGGCATCGTGCCTTCGCATCTGCCCGTGCTCCCGCTCAAGTCCACGGTCGTCTTCCCGCGGATCTTCATTCCTTTGTCAGTGGGGCGGCGCAAGTCGCTGCAGCTGCTCGACGACCTCCCCGGCGCAGAGCGGCATATCGCAGTGGCCACCCAGCTCGACGAGACGGCGGAGGAGGTCGGTTTCAAGGATCTTCACCACATCGGCGCGATGGTGCGCGTGCAGCACATGCTCAAGCTGCCTGACGGCACCATCCAGCTCGCGGTGCTCGGGCTGCGCCGGATCAAGCTCATCTCGGCGACGTCTGAGGAGCCTTATCTGAACTGCCGCGTGGAGATGCTGCCCGAGACGCCCGATTCGCTTTCGCCGATCGAGCGCGAGGCCCTGCTGCGGCGCGCGATCTCGTCGTTCCAGCAACTCGTCACGCTGACGCCACATCTGCCCGCGGAGCTGGCGAGCGCCGCCGGCGCGATCGATGACCCGCTGCACCTCGCGTACTACATCGCCAACCACATCCGCCTTACGACCGAACAGCGGCAGGAGATCCTCGAGATGGACTCGGCCAAGCAGAAGCTCGAGCGCCTGATCGGAAATCTCGCGCACGAGCTGGAGGTGCTGGAGCTGGGACGAAAGATCCAGTCACAGGCTGAGGAACAGATGGGCAAGGCGCAGCGCGAGTACTTCCTGCGCGAGCAGCTGAAGGCCATCCAGCGCGAGCTGGGCGAGCTGGACAGCGAGCATGGTGAGCTCTCCGAGCTGCGCGAGCGGATCGAGAAGGCGGGGCTGACGCCTGAGGCGAAGCGCGAGGCGGATCGCGAGCTCTCGCGGCTCGAGCGGATTCCATCGGCGTCACCCGAGTCGTCGGTGATCCGCACTTACCTCGAGCTGATCGTCTCCCTGCCGTGGAACACCTCGACCGGCGGCGAGGTGGACGTCGCCAAGGCGCGCGAGATCCTGGACGCCGATCACTACGACCTGGACAAGGTGAAGCAGCGCATCGTCGAGCACCTTGCGGTGCGGCGGCTCAAGCAAGTGCGCGGGCTGACCGAGCGCGGCCGCGAGCCGATCCTGTGCTTCGTCGGTCCGCCTGGAGTCGGCAAGACCTCTTTGGGCCACTCCATCGCGCGCGCCATGGGCCGCAAGTTCGCACGCGCTTCCCTGGGTGGCGTGCACGACGAGGCTGAGATTCGCGGTCACCGGCGCACCTACATCGGCGCGATGCCCGGACGAATCTTGCAGGCGATCCGCCGCGCCGAGTCGAACGACCCGGTGTTCATGCTGGACGAGGTCGACAAGATCGGCTCGGACTGGCGGGGCGATCCATCGTCCGCTTTGCTCGAGGTGCTCGACCCCGAGCAAAACAAGGATTTTCGCGACAACTATCTCGACGTGCCCTTCGACCTGTCGAAGGTCATGTTCATCACGACTGCGAACTCACTTGAGACCATTCCCGCCGCACTGCGCGACCGGATGGAGGTTCTGAACCTCTCGGGCTACACCGAGGAGGAGAAGGTTCAGATCGCTGAGCGGTTCCTGGTGCCGAAGCAGCTCGCGGCGCACGGATTGCGTGTTGGTGAGGTCGGGATGGCCGAGGAAGCTATCCGGCTGATCATCCGCCAGTACACACGCGAGGCCGGCGTGCGCAACCTCGAGCGCGAGATCGCGTCGGTGATGCGGCGCGCGGTGGCGGAGATGGCTGTGGGCAAGCGTCCGCGCAAGGCGGTGGATGTGAAACGGGTGCGGGCAGCGCTGGGCAAGCGCCGGTTCCATGACGATGTCCGCGAGCGGATCGACCGTCCGGGGGTCGCTACGGGTTTGGTGTGGACGCCCACGGGGGGCGAGATCGTGTTCGTGGAGGCGGCTCTGACCCCAGGCAAAGGCGAGCTGCGCCTGACCGGACAGCTCGGGGACGTGATGAAGGAGTCGGCCTCGGCGGCGCTGTCCTATCTGAAGGACCGCGCGGTGGTTCTGGGCATCGATCCTTCGCTGTTCGAGAAGAACGACATCCACGTGCACGTGCCTGCAGGCGCGCAGCCGAAGGAAGGCCCGTCCGCAGGCGTGACCGTGCTGACCGCGATGGCCTCGATCCTGACCGGCCGTCCAGCGCGCGACGACGTGGCGATGACAGGCGAGATCACGCTGCGGGGCAAGGTGCTGCCGATCGG
>DMCH01000174.1:5079-5425 GCA_003446775.1 Chloroflexota bacterium | reverse complement strand
TCGGCGGGGTGAAGGAGAAGGTGTTGGGCGCGCATCGGGCGGGTATCCGGCGGGTGCTGTTGCCCGCGCACAACGAGGCAGACCTCGACGACATTCCTGCTGATTTGCGCAAGGAGATGCAGCTGGTGCTGGTGGAGTCGATCGACCAGGTGTTGCGGGAGGCTCTGACGCCTGCACGCGGTGGCGCGAAGCCGGCGGCGGGGACGGCGGTGTCATCCGAGCCGGCGGCGGCGAACAGGTCGAATGGGGCGAGTAAAGCGGTCGTTCGGCCGCGCGCTCGTTCGACGCGCCGCCTGGTGAAGACTCCCAAACGGCGGTAAAGGGGAACTGCGACTCCCCACCCGGC
>DMCH01000174.1:961-4847 GCA_003446775.1 Chloroflexota bacterium | reverse complement strand
CGCGCGCCGACCTCCCCACTGCGTGGGGAGGCGAATTAGCGCCGACCTCCCCACCCGGCGAGCTCGCTTCGCGAGCTGGCCGACCTCCCCGCGTGGCGGGGAGGCGAGATTAGCGCTGGGCCCGGGCGAGGATTTGCTGGTGCGCGGCGATTTCGGCGGCGTCGTCCAACGGGGCGAGGTCCTTGACGCCGCGGCGCTCGAGCGCGCTCCTGATCAGGTGGTCGGCGAGATGAGGATTCTTGGGCAGCAGCGAACCGTGAAGGTACGTGCCGAGGATGGCTCCTTGTAAGCAGCCTTCGGTGTGATCCTCGCCGTTGTTGCCGAAGCCCATGCGCACGCGGCCGAGAGGCCTGGCTTTCGGCCCCAGGTACGTGCGGCCGCTGTGGTTCTCGAAGCCGACCAGGGTCTGAGGATGGAGGTCGGCCAGGTCGGTGTCGACGACCACGTCGCCGATGAATCGGCGCTTGCCGCCCTCGGTGCGCACGTCGATGAGGCCGATGCCGGGGAACCGGTCGCCGTCCGCGGTCTGGTAGTAGTGGCCGAGGAGCTGGTAGCCGCCACATACGGCGAGCACGGCGGCGCCGCCGGCTACCGCACGCTCGAGCGGGGGTTGCTTGGACTCGAGGAGGTCTTCGTACACGAGCGCCTGCTCGCGATCCTGGCCGCCGCCGAAAAAGAAGACATCGACGTCTTCCATGCCCCTGGTGGTGCCGCGCCCGAGCTCGATCAGCCGTGCGTCGTAGTCGCGCCATTCGGCGCGCTTGAGCAATGTGAGGATGTTGCCCCTGTCGCCGTAGATGTTCATGAGATCGGGGTACAGCCAACCGACGGTGAATGTTTTCTTGCTCATCTGCTCAGGTCTCCCAGTAGGGCTTGGCCCAGCCGCGCCGGACGAGCTCGGCGCGGAGATCCAGCATCGCCGTGTACGTGCAGAGGAGGTGGGCGGTTTCTCCCTCAGGAGTGGCCTCGATGAGCGCGTCGAGGGCTCGCGCGGGATCGGGCTCGGGTGGCGCCGCTTGCACACCGGCGTACTTGAAACGGACGGCGAGGTCGTGGGCTCGGGTGCCGGCAGGCACCACCACGTGCGCGCGACCGCGGAGGCGCTCGAAGTCGACGTCCCAGATCCACGAGACGTCGGTGCCGTCGGCCTTCTTGTCATTCAGGCCGATCAGGAAGTTTTGGCCGCCGGCGAGGTCGACCGCGGTCCGCAGGGTCTCGTTGAATCCGGCCGGGTTTTTGGAAAGGACGAGGTTGAGCACACGCCCCTGGGCCTCGAGGCGCTCCTGCCGGCCGAAGGCGGCGCGAAAAGTGCGAAAACGATCCGCGATGAATGCTGGGTCCAGGCCGAGCGTGTCAGCGGCGGCGAATGCGGCGAGCGCGTTGTAGCAGTTGTAGAGGCCGCCCAACGGCAGCTCGATGCGCACGCCGCTGACGCCCATCGCCAGGCTTTCAAACCCTTTGAGGTCGATGTGTGTCGCGGCCAGGTCTGGCGCAGGTCGGGCGAAATCTCCATTGGGACAGCGATACACACCGTCGTGGCCGACGTAGACGGCGTCGAACACTAGACTCGCGCCGCAACGCGGGCATGTCCTGGCGTCGGCAGCGTGCGGCAGCTCGCTCATGGCGACCGAAGGGTCGTCGAGCCCGAACCAGAGCGGTGGCTGCTCGAGGTTCATGCCGATCTCGGCGACGCGGGGATCGTCAGCGTTCAGGACCGCTCGGCTGTTGTCGGGCATCCGCTTCAGCGCCGCCTCGATCTTCTTCGCGATCATTTCGAGCTCGCCGTACCGGTCGAGCTGGTCGCGGAAGAGGTTGAGGACGATCGTGGCGCGCGGCTGGATCTCGTCGACGGCGCGCCCGAGGCTGGCTTCGTCGATCTCGAAAACGCCCCAATCAGCTTTCAGTTTTCCGTTGGCGCCGGCTCTTTCCAGCGCGGCCGCGGTGGCGCCGAAGATGAGGTTGGCGCCGGCGCGATTGGACACCACGCTGTATCCGGCACCTTCGAGGACCCAGCTGATGAGGCGCGAGGTTGTGGTCTTGCCGTTCGTGCCGGTGATGACGATGGCGCCGTGCTTGAGGTCGCGCGACAGCTTGCGCAGAACGTCGGGGTCGATGGCACGGGCCACGTCCCCGGGCAGGGTCGTGCCACCGCCGAGGCGGCTGATCCTGGACAGCGCCCCGGTGGCCTTGCCCGCCCAGACTGCCGCGGTGCGCCGCATCAGGCCCAGGCCCCGACGCTGTGGGTGACCGTCGTCCAGCAATCGAGGGACTCGATCGCCTTCAGCCCCTCGTCCTGACTCGCGCAGCGTCTGAAGAACGCCGACCCGCTGCCGGTCATCTGCCACTCACGACCAAGGCGCTCCGCGAAATCTTTCACCCGGCTGTCGGCGCGCTCGGCGGCACTCAGCAACTCGTTGGGCGGCCCGCCCTTTGTTTCGTCCCACGCACCGTAAACGCTTGCGGTCGAGAGTTCGATACCAGGCCAGGCGATCGCAAACCAGGCTAGCTCGGTCGGCAGGGGCTTGAGCTGCTCGCCGATCCCTTCCGCCAGCGCACGGCCACCTGCAACAAAAAATGGCACGTCGGCGCCCAGGGCGCGGGCAATTTCGGCCAGCTTGACGTCGACTCCGTGAATCATCTTCACCGCCCGCAGCGCGGTGGCCGCGTCGGAGCTGGCGCCTCCCAGACCGGCGCCCGGCGGAATGCGTTTGTGCAGGTGGAAGTCGGTGGGCAGCTCGCGACCCACGGCGTGTTCGAGGGCCGCCAAAGCCTTGACGACGATGTTGTCCGCGGCCGCGGGAACAGGCAGGCCACCGGCTGCGAATGAGGTCCGTTTGGCGGGCGCGGCCTCGAGGAGATCGTGCAGCGCGACCGATTGCATGTGCGTTCGGATCTCGTGGAGCCCATCGCTGCGCCGCCCGATGACTTTGAGGTCAAGGTTGAGCTTGGCGCGCGCGGGCAGCGCGACTTTCAACTGCGGCTGGGTCGAAGGTTCGCTCGGTACCTGACGGCGCGATCCTGATAGTGCTTGGCGGCAGTGGCCACCCAGCTCTGCGACGAACCGTCCAATGGCTTCCGCACCGTGGCCGGCACACCCGCCGCCAAGTGACCGGCCGGCACCGACTTGCCCTCACCGAGCACCGCTCCGGCCGCCAGCATCGAGCCCGCGCCGAGCCGGCTGCGCTGCAGCATGATCGCGCCCATCCCCACGAGCGCCCCTTCCTCAACGACGCAGCCCTCCAGCTGTGCGGAATGGCCGACGCTCGCGTTGCGCTCGATCAGCGTCGGGAGGTCATGCGCGCAGTGCACGACCACGTTGTCCTGGATGTTGGCTCCGTCGCCGACCTTGATCGCGGCCTCGTCGCCGCGCAGCACAGCCCCGAACCAAACGCTAGCGCCGGCGCCGACCTCGACGTCACCGATGAGGACTGCGGTCGGCGCGATGTAGGCGTCGGGATGCACGGAAGGGCGCTTCCCGCTGAGCTCGAACTCCACTGGCCTCTATAATCCTAGCTTCGTGCCCTTCTCCCACCTGGAATCGAAACGTGGCTAAGCGAACCGCATCGGCGAAGAAGCAGGCGCGCGCGAGCGTGCGCCGGACGATTCGCAATCGGGCCGTGCGCTCCGAGGTCAAGACGAAGATCGTCAAGGCCCGCCGCTCGCTGACCGGAGGCCCCGTGGCGGAGTCGGATCGCTACGCCATCGCCCTCGAAGCCATACGCGCGCTCGACCGCGCCGCGTCCAAAGGCATCCTGCATCGCAACAACGCCGCGCGCCGGAAGGCCCGGCTGACCCGGCAGCTGGTGAAGCTGGGCGGGGTGCCTGCCGCGGGGGCGGCTGCGACTGCGGGCGGCAGGTCGAAGAAGGGTGCAGCGCCGGCGAAGGG
>DMCH01000174.1:467-642 GCA_003446775.1 Chloroflexota bacterium | reverse complement strand
AAGTAGTCCCGGACTACATTCGGGCCAGGAGGACGTCGAGCCCCAGCTCGGGGTCGATCTGTCCCGACTTCACCTCCCACTCGTAGTCGCGGATCGCGCGCAAAGCCGCCTCCAGGCTGTTGGGGTCTGTGTCGCGAGCGGTCTCGAAAGCCTTCTGGAGCACGAATGGGTGCTC
>DMCH01000174.1:0-134 GCA_003446775.1 Chloroflexota bacterium | reverse complement strand
ACCGCCAGAACGAGCGCGACGTGCCGCGCCATGCGGTAGGCGACCGAGGTCGGCTGCATGCCACCCCGCGAAAGCCCGCGAGCGATGTTGAGCGCCTCCGGGGTCGGGTGCGGGAGGAGGTTGTCGGTGAGCTT
>DMCH01000122.1:4096-12854 GCA_003446775.1 Chloroflexota bacterium | reverse complement strand
AGACCATCTCCTCGTCGAGCTCTCCCACACGTCGCCCGTCTTCGAGCAGGTTGACCGTGTACAGGCCGCGGTCGGGGATAGTGCCCGCATTGGTGACGGCCAGGCGCTGCGCGCCGGCCCTTCCGCGGATCGTCCCCGCCACGCGGTCCCACACGATGCGCGGCCGGAGCTCGGCGAACTCGTCGGACGGATACCGGCCGCTGAGCATGTCGAGGACCGATTCGAACGACCTCGGGCCCAGGTCGCTGTACGGGTATGCGCGGCGCACGACCGCGGCCAGGTCGTCGACGCGCCACTCGTCCATCGCGCACATCGCGACCACCTGTTGGGCGAGGACGTCGAGGGGCTTGCGCGGGACGGTCGTCGATTCGATACGGCCTTCAAGCATCCCCTCAACGACCGCCGCCATCTTGACCAGGTCGCCCCGGAACTTGGGGATGAAGACGCCGCGCGAGATCTCGCCCACCGAGTGTCCGGCGCGTCCGACCCGCTGAATTCCTGCGGCGACGCTGGGAGGCGATTCGACCTGCAGCACGAGATCGACCGCGCCCATGTCGATGCCCAACTCGAGGGTCGACGTGGCCACGAGCCCGCGCAGGGTTCCGGCCTTGAGCTGGTCCTCGATGAGGAGTCGCTGCTCGCGCGCGATGGAGCCGTGATGCGCGCGCACGAGGTCCTCTTCGGCGAGCTCGTTGATGCGCGCGGCGATCCGCTCGGACAGGCGACGCGAATTGACGAAGACGATCGTCGAGCGATGGTCGCGGATGAGCTGCAGAAGACGCGGATAGATCGCCGGCCAGATGCTGTTCGACGTCTGGCCGGAATCGTCGTAGGACTTCAGCTGAGCCATGTCCTCGACCGGGACTTCGACCTTGACCTCCATCGTCTTCAGACGGCCGGCGTCGACGATGGCCACGTCGCGGCTGGTCCCACCGAGGAACTTCGCCACCTCTTCCAGCGGACGCTGGGTTGCGGACAGTCCGATCCGCTGCGGCTCGACTTTCGTGAGCGCAGACAACCGCTCGAGGCTCAGCGCCAGATGCGAGCCACGCTTGGTGGCGGCGACCGAATGGATCTCGTCGACGATCAGCCATCGCACCGAAGCGAGAATCCTTCGCGCCGCGCTGGTGAGGATCAGGTAGAGCGACTCCGGGGTCGTGATGAGGATGTCGGGCGGGTGGCGTTCCATCGAGCGCCGCACCTCGGTCGGCGTGTCGCCCGTGCGGATGGCGGCGGTGATGTCGGGCGCGACGCCCCCGGCCGTCTCGATCTGGTGGCGAATCCCCACCAGCGGCGAGCGGAGGTTGCGGTCGACGTCATGGGCGAGGGCCTTCAGCGGCGATACATAAAGGACGCGACAGCGCTCGGCCTCGGCCGGCATCGGCTCAGAGGCCAGGCGATCCAGGCACCAGAGGAAGGCGGCCAGGGTCTTGCCGCTCCCGGTCGGGGCGGCCATGAGCACATGCCGGCCTGCGGCGACCTCGCGCCACCCGCGCTCCTGAACCTGCGTCGGCTCCGCGAAGGCGGCGCGAAACCAATCTCTCGTCGCCGGTGCAAAGAGGTCGAGGACGTCCCCCACACCGTCCAGTTTGATCGCTTCCGGCTCTACAAACAAGCGTTCGTTGTTAAGATCGGGGATGATCGCTCCACGTGATCACCCACGAGCGATTCCGGGAAGTCATGGCCAGCTTTCCGAGCGGCGTCGTGGTGCTCACCGCCTTCGGCCAGGACTCGCTGCCGCGGGGCCTCACAGTCAGCGCCTTCTGCGCCGTTTCCCTGGACCCTCCACTCGCGCTGGCCTGCATCGACAAGACCTCGAACACGCTGCCGGCCGTCCAGCATGCCGGCGGCTTCACCGCCAACATCCTTGCCGCCGGGCGCGAGCAGCTGGCACGGCGGATGGCCACGAAGCTTTCAGACAAGTTCGATGGGATCGCCTGGCGCCGGCCCGGGTCGGCCCACGGCGGCCCGATCCTCGAAGACGACTGCGCCGCCTATGCCGTCTGCACGCTAAGGGACACCATCGAGGCCGGTGACCACTGGATCCTGATCGGCAATGTCGTCGAGGGCGACCACCTCGTGGGTGTCTCGCCGATGGTCTTCAGCCGCCGCGGTTACTTCGGCCTTTAGGACCCGTCAGAGGCTCCCCGAGGGCCAGGACGGGACCAGTTGGGTGATCCCGGCTGACAGGATCGTCAGCTTGTTCGTCAACAGCAGCAATCCCATCACCAGCAGGACTCCAGCCGAAACGAGGTCGATCGCCCGGCGATGGCTGTTGATGACGCGAATCAGCGGCCGGGCTCGCTCGAGGGCAAACGCCAGCGCGACGAATGGGAGCCCGAGCCCCAGGCAGTAGGCGACCATCAACACCAGCCCCTGGCTGGTGGTCCCGGTCGTGACAGCCGAGCTGAGCACCGCGCCCAAGGTGACGCCGATGCACGGCGTCCACCCGCTAGCAAAGCCCATGCCCAGGACGAATCCGCCGGCGACGCCGCCCCTGGACGGTGCTCGGTCCATGACCCGGTACTCGCGATCCAGAAACGGGAGGCGGATCACGCCGGCCACATGGAGCGCGAACGCGATGACGAACAGGCCGGCCACCACCGGCACGTAAGCGCGGATGGGCTGGACGGCGAATGAGAACAAATAGAAGAACAGGATGAAGATCAGCGACAGGCCGGCCACGAACCCGAGGCCGGCGGTGACGACGGGCAGCGATGGCGAGCTTGTCTCCGGTGTGATGGCGGCGGCGCCTCCAGCGCCTGATGCCGTCACCGCCACCGGCTGCCCCGCCCGCGCGCCGAGATATGCGAGGTACGCCGGCACCAGCGGCAGTACGCATGGCGACACGAATGAGACGAGACCGGCGAGGACCGCCAGCGCCGGACTGACGCCGTCGAGGCTACCGGCGAGCACAACCACTACGCGTGCGGCTGCGGGACGCTAGCCTTGCGAGCCGTTTCGGCGATGGCGTCGATGACCCGCGGCCAAACCCGCTTGGGGATGTCGTGGCCCATGCCCTCGAGCTCGAGGAGGCGGGCGCCGGGCACGGCGGCCGCGACCATGCGACCGTTCTCGATCGGCACCAAAATGTCGTCCTGGCCGTGGATCACCAGCGTGGGCATGCGAACGCCTTGCAAGCGCTCGAGTCGAGGCTCGGCGGCGATGATCGCAAGCAGCTGCCTGCCGGTCCCGACCGGGTAATAGGCGCGCTGGACCGCACGCGTTGCCTTCGCGCGCTCGAATGCCTCGTCGAAAGGATCCCCGGAACCGATGAACGCCCGGCGACCCGCCAGCGCCATCTCGATGCTTTCCTCGCGGCTCGATGGCGGCTTGGCGAACAAAACGGCCGCTGCTTCGGGCGTCGGAGGAACCCCTTCGTCCCGGCTGGGCCCGGACATGATCGAGGTCAGCGAGAGGACGCGGCCTGGGTGGTTGATCGCGATGAGCTGGGAGATGTAGCCGCCCATCGACGCCCCGACGATATGCGCGGCTTCGATACCCAGCGCATCGAGCAGGCCGGCAGCATCGGCGGCCATGTCATCGAGCGTGTACGCGGGGTGAGGCTCGCCCATGAGCGCAGCCGCCATGTCTGGCGGCCCCGCGGCTTCCATCCGCGTGGACAGGCCGGAGTCCCGATTGTCGAAGCGGATGACGCGGAAGCCACGGGCTGCAAGCTGCTCGCAGAAGGCATCGTCCCAGCTGATCATCTGGGCGCCGAGGCCGGTCACGAGGAGCAGCGGCGCGGCTTTCGGATCGCCGAATTCCTCGTACTCGATGTCGACCCCATTGGCGCGCGTCCGTGGCATCGGCCCAATCCTAGGACTTGAACGAAATCGGTACGCTTAGCGGCCGTGGCCAGGACGCTGCCCGCCCGGGCTGAAGTGGATGCGCGCTTCACTTGGGACGCGGCCAGCGTCTTTCCCGACGAGGCCGCGTGGGATTCCGCCCTCGAGACCGTGCTCGCCCGACTGCCAGACCTGGCCGAGTTCAAAGGTCATCTTGGCGACTCGCCCGACACGCTCGCCGACTGGTTCGACGCGACCGAAAGGCTGCAGCGCCTTTTCGGCAAGCTGACCGTGTACAGCACCATGTCGTACTCGGTGGACGTCACCAACCAGGTTGGCGTCGCACGCACCGATCGCACGCGAACGGCAGCCGCGCAGCTCGGGGCGGCGATGTCGTTCGCGCTGCCCGAGATGATCGCGATCGGTTTTCCGAGGTTGCGCGAATGGGTCGCGAAGTCCCCTCGGCTCGCCCACCTCGGACACTACTTCGACCGCCTCGAGAGGCTGCAGAGCCATGTGCGATCGCCCGAGGTCGAGGAGATCCTCACGCAGGTATCGGACCCGCTCGCGAGCGCCATCTCGGCGCACAGCGTGCTCGCGAACGCAGACATGAAGTTTCCACCCGCGGTCGGCGTGGAGGGTACAGAGGAGGTGGCCCAGGGCACCATCGGAGCGCTGCTCACGAGCCCCGACCCATCCATCAGGCGCACCGCATACGAGAGCTATGCGGACGCTCACCTCGCCCTGCAAAACACGATGGCCACCAGCCTGGCGGCCGGAATCAAGCGCGATGTGTTCTACGCGCGCGCGCGCGGGTACGCGTCTTCTCTGCGTGCGGCGCTCGAGCAGGCGTTCATCCCGCCTGAGGTCTTCCACAACATCATCCAGGCGTTTCGGGCCAACTTGGGCACGTGGCACCGCTACTGGCGCCTTCGGCGCCAGACGCTGGGCCTCGACGTGCTCAAGGCTCATGACACGCGCGCCCCCCTTCAAGACTTTAGGCTGCAGGTTCCGTACGAGCAGGCGGTCGAATGGGTGGCCGCAGGCGTCGCTCCGCTTGGGGAGGAGTACGTGCGGACCCTGCGTAAGGGGGCGCTCGAACAGCGGTGGGTCGACGTCTATCCGAACAAGGGCAAGCGGATGGGCGCCTTCTCGACCGGCGTGCCGGACACATTCCCGTTCATCTTCATGAGCTACAACGACGATATCTTCGCGATGAGCACGCTCGCCCATGAGCTCGGACACTCGATGCACTCGCACTACGCGCGCGGGACGCAGCCATTCGTCTACTCCAACTACGGCCTGTTTCAGGCCGAGGTGGCATCTAACATGCACCAGGCCCTCACGCGGCGATACCTGCTCGACACCCAAACCGACCCCGAGTTCCAGATCGCGGTGCTCGAAGAGGCCATGGCGAATTTCTATCGCTACTTCTTCATAATGCCCACGCTGGCGAGGCTCGAGCTCGAGCTGCATGAGCGGGTCGAGCGGGGAGGCCCGATCACGGCCGCCTACTTGAACGACCTGACGGCCAACTTAATCCGAGAGGTCTACGGCGACGAGGTCGACATCAGCGGGCCGGATCGCGACCGGGCCGGCTCGACGTGGGCGCAATTCCACACCCATCTCTACAGCAACTTCTACGTCTACCAGTACGCCACGGGGATCGCCGGCGCTCACCACCTGGCGAACAGGGTCGCGGCCGGGGATCCAGGCGCCGCCGAGGCTTACATCGCGTTCCTCAAGAGCGGAGGCTCGATGTATCCGCTGGACGGATTGAGGCTCGCCGGCGTGGACATGTCATCAACGGAGCCGGTTGACGCGGCATTCGCCGCCCTGGCCGACACCGTGACGCGGCTGGAGAAGCTGCTCAGCTAGCGCAGATTCAGCCGGTAGACGTTGCTGTCGCGGAGCTCGAATCCCAGCCGCGGGTAGAGGCGGTTGGCAGCCTCGCGCGATCGGGCCGACTGGAGCTCGACGATGCCGGCTCCCCGCCCGCGCGCGACCTCTACGCAGGCTTTGACGAGAGCCTCGCCCACGCCATGCCCACGCGCGGCCTGGTCTACGACCACATCCTCGATTCGCGCCTTGACCCAGATCGGGGTCGTGTAGACGACCACCGCCGCGGTGCCCACGATGTGCGGCCCATCGCGCGCGACCAGGAGCGTGGCCGTGGGATCGGCCACGACCGCGGCCAGGTGGTCGAGGCTTGGGATCGGAAGCGAGGGGTTGAGCTGGGGCAGGAGCACCGCCAGCGCATCTCGCAGCTCAGGCGTGGCCTCAGTGGCGGCCTCGATGCGAACAGTCACCGCCAACAAGGCTAACTAGACTGACGAGACGAATACTCCTCTCGAGTTGACAGCGTTTTCCGTGCGCGGCGAGCCAATCAGCTACGCCGACGCCATTCGCGGCGAGTTCGCGCCGATCAAAGTTGGCGACAAGTGGGGCCCACCCTGGAGCACGACGTGGTTTCACGTCACTCTAAGTGGTGGCCGGGCGCCGGAAGTTGGCCGGGGGCAGCGCGTGGTCGCATGCTTCGACCTCGGCTTCGACGGGCCGACCGGATTCACCTGCGAGGCTCTGGCCTGGAAGGACGGCAAGCCCTGGCGCGGGGTCGACCCCAACCACCGCTGGCTGCCGATCGGTGGCCCGGAGGTCGATTTTTATCTCGAAGCGGCGGCCAACCCGCGCGCCACCGAAGCGGGGCCGGAGCCCGCACCTTCGATGCTCGCCTTGCGCCAATCGCCCGAGCCGGCCTTCGTTTTGAGGCAGGCCGAGCTCGCCATTCGCGATTCACCTGTTGAGAAAATCAGCGAAGCGCGCTTCGACCCTCAACACCGCATTACCGCCGTCGGTCACGCCCACATCGACACCGCCTGGGAATGGCCCATCCGGGAAGCCAAGCGAAAAGTCGCGCGCAGCTGGTCGACGCAGCTCGCGTTGATGGATGAGCACCCCGATTACGTCTTCGCCGCCTCGCAGCCTGCCCAGTACGCGTGGATGAAGGAGTACTACCCCGATATCTACCGCAGCATCAAGGATAAGGTCGCGACCGGCCAGTGGGAGCCGGTGGGCGCGATGTGGGTCGAGGCCGACTGCAACCTGCCCTCTGGCGAGTCGTTGGTCCGCCAGATGCTGCAAGGCAAGCGCTTCTTCATGCAGGAGTTCGGATACGAGACCAAAATCCTGTGGCTGCCCGACGTGTTCGGCTACCCGGGCAACCTACCTCAGCTCGTCTCTGCAGCGGGCTGCGATTTCTTCCTCACCCAGAAGCTCTCCTGGAACGACACCAACAAGCCCGAGCACCACACCTTTATTTGGGAGGGGATCGACGGGACGCGCATCTTCACCCACTTCCCACCCTCCGACACCTACAACGGCAGCTTCAGGCCCGAGGAAGTTGAACAGAGCATCCGCAACTTCAAGGACGGCCAGAGCTCGCACAGGTCGCTCTACCTGTTCGGTTGGGGTGACGGAGGTGGCGGCCCTCAGCCGGAGATGATCGAGTCGGCGCACCGGCTGGGCGTCGAGATGGGTCGCGCCGGAGATTTTTTTGAGGCCGCGGCCGCCGAAGCGAACGGCCTGGCGACCTCGGTCGGCGAGCTTTACTTCGAGCTGCACCGCGGCACCTACACGAGCCAGTCGCGGACGAAGCGGCTGAATCGCCTCGCCCAGCAAGCTCTCCGTGAGGCGGAGATGTGGTCGGTGGCGGCTGGCGGCGCGTATCCGTCGATCGAGCTGAGCGCGCTGTGGCAGACGCTGCTGCTCAACCAGTTCCACGACATCCTGCCGGGCTCGAGCATCGATTGGGTGTACGAGGAGGCCGAGCGCGACCTCGAGCACGTTTCGGACCGTGCTAATGAAATCGCCGAGGCGGCGATGTCCTCGATCGCGGGCGAGGGCGAAGTGTTGACGGCCTTCAACTCGACCTCTCATCCGCGCACCGAGGTGGTGAGCCTGGGCGGCGAATACGCGCGCATAGAGGCTCCGTCCTGCGGATGGGCGTTTGTCGTCCCGCACCCAAGCGAACCCGAGGTCTCCGTCATGGACCACAGGATGGAGAACGAGCTGCTCCGAGTCGAATGGGACGACCGAGCCGTCCTGACCTCGATCTGGGACAAGGAAGCCAATCGCGAGGTGCTGAGCGGGCGGGGAAACCTGCTGCAGCTGCACGACGACAACCCGACGCGCTGGGATGCGTGGGATCTCGACGCCGAGCACCGCGATTCATTCGTGGAAGTGACTGCGATCGAGAAGATTGAGCGGCGCGGCGGGCTCCGTGGACTGCTCGCGCTCGGACGTAGGTTCGGCGAGTCATGGTTGTTCCAGACCATGTCGCTGGACGCAGGTTCGCGAGTGCTGCGTTTCGAGACGTTTGTCGATTGGCAGGAGCGCCACAAGATGCTGAAGGTCGCGTTCCCGGTGACCGTTGAAGCGCGCGAGGCGACGTACGAGATCCAGTTCGGCCACCTCCGGCGCCCGACGCACGAGGACACGAGCCAGGCCAAGGCGATGTTCGAGGTTTGCGCGCAGCGCTGGGCGGATCTGGGTGACGGCGACTACGGCGTCGCTTTGCTCAACGACTGCAAGCACGGCTATGACATCCACGGATCGGTGATGCGACTCTCGCTGTTACGCGGGCCGACGCATCCGGACCCGACTGCCGACGTCGGCGGCCACCAGTTCACTTACGCCCTGATGCCGCATCAGGGGGATTTCCGAAAGGCCGGGGTCATCGAGGCCGCGGAGGATCTGAACTCTTCGCTGCTGCCTGCCCATGGAAACCTGGCGGCCGGCTCATCCCGGTCGCTGGTCGAGATCGACACCCGTGAGGTGATCGTCGAGGCGATCAAGCGCGCGGAGGATTCCGACGCGACGATCATGCGGCTCTATGAGGCGTGGGGAGAGCGGTGCAAGGCGCGGTTGCGGACCACTCTCCCCGCATCGCGGGCGTTCCTGTGCGACCTGCT
>DMCH01000122.1:2554-3750 GCA_003446775.1 Chloroflexota bacterium | reverse complement strand
CTGACCCTGAAGCTGGACCCCTAGGCTCGCTCCGCTTCCAACCTTTCCTTCAAGCGCGCCTGAGCGCCCTCAAGGCGCTTCTGCACCGAGCCACGGACCATCGGAAAGATGAGGTAGTGCGCCAAGGGTCGTTTGGTCCAGGTCAACTGGCGCTCGATGCAGATCCCGCCAGCCTCTTGGCTGAGCCTGAATTCGTGGTGGATCTCGACCAGTCCGTCCTCAGTGTCGAAGCCGAACCTGGCAGACGGCTCCAGGTCAGTGACCGTCACATTCATGTGGTGTAGGCGGCCCCCAAAGAAGGGCTCGATGCCCGCATGCTTGAACTTGCTGCCGACGCGCACTGGACCTGGCACGACTGGCTCGATCGTCATCTGATCCATGGCCCAATCGGGGTGATGGGAGAGGTCGGAGACATATTCGAAGGCATGCTGCTGGGTCGTATTCGCAACTGTGCTGACGGTGATCGTTAGCGGCATCCTCTTCCGCCTCCCCTAATCTCGCGCCCACATAATGATATGTCTGAGTATGCCGATCGCTGATTCCAACGGCTGCCGCATTTACTACGAGACGTTTGGCAAAGGCGAGCCGCTGCTGCTCGTCGCCGGGTAGGCCAGCGACCGCCACAGCTGGGACGGTGTGCGGGAGGGCTTGCAGGCCCGTTACCAAGTGATCGCTTACGACCACCGCGGAACTGGGCTCAGCGACAAGCCGCCGGAGCCGGCTTACACGACTCGCCTCCTGGCCGCGGATGCGATCGCCGTGCTCGACTCGCTCGGCATCGAGCGCGCCCACGCATACGGCGTGTCGATGGGCGGCCGTATCTCTCAGTGGCTGGGCATCGAGCATGGCGCACGACTCGCTTCGTTAATCCTTTGCTCAACCACACCTGGAAATGCTCATGGCGTGGCCAGGGATTCGGAAATCAGCGCGGCGATGACCAAAGGCTTTGCGGACCAGGATGCTGCCAAGCTGGTGATGAGCACGGTCTACTCGTCAGGGTGGATCGCGACGCATATGGAAGTTCTTGTCGCGTGGCAGGAGCGGGCGATTCCGCCCTTCGCGCAGGCGCTCCACTTCCAATGCAGCGAAGGTCACGATGCTTGGGCATTGCTGCCGACGATAAAGAATCCGACATTGGTCATGCATGGCTCGGCCGACCGGTTGAATCCCACGGCAAATGCGCCTCTGCTTGCGTC
>DMCH01000122.1:0-2185 GCA_003446775.1 Chloroflexota bacterium | reverse complement strand
GCCGGACGAACGGCGGACTTGTAGTAGTATCAGGCAACAATGCTGACTGTGCCGGAGGCTGCTCGCCGCACTAAACGGGACCCCGAAACAGTCCGGCGCTGGATCCGATCTGGCCGCTTGAAAGCGACACGAGTCGGCACCCAGCACTTGATCGATGAAACTGACCTCGACCGTTTGACTCGCGGCTCAACCCTCTCTCTTCCGCCAAGCTGGCGTCGTACCGCTACCGGCGAGCCTATGCCGGACGTGCTGGCCGCGATTCGTTCGTCGCGTACCGGGCGCTGACCTTGCTGGTCGTCGATGCCTCCACCGTCATCACGGCCTGCCTGAGCGAAGCCGGATTATCTCCACTATCGCGAGAACAACTGGTTGCTCCTCATTTGATGTGGTCTGAAGCCTCCTCGGCGCTGCATGAGTTGAGGTGGCGGAGGGAGATCTCATCCGAATTGGCCGCGATTGCGCTTGAACGATTGGGATCGGCCGACATCAGTCCGCGACGACCCAAAGGTCTCACTGCGGAGGCTTGGAACGTTGCTGATCGACTTGGCTGGGCTAAGACCTACGACGCTGAATATGTTGCTCTGGCGCGTCTGCTCAGATGCCGCCTGCTAACCACAGACGCGAAGGTCAAAGCCGCGGCATTGAGTTTCCTCGAGGTTATCGGACCGGGAGACTTGTAAACCGTCGGCACGGCTTCTCCTAGAGCAGGCGCAACAATGCAGCGGTCGCAGCACCCGAGGCTACGACGACCAGGAACGGCGCTCTCAACAGCACCGCGATCGCGGCGACGCCCAGTGCTGCAGCGCGCACGTCCAGCACGAGGTGATGGCCGGCCGAGAAAGTCTGCGTGGCCACCAGAGCCGCGAGCAGCGCGATCGGGACGAGCGGAATCGTCCGCTGCACCCGGGCGTCCTGCAGCAGGCGCGCGGGTAGCGAAAGCCCGGCGAGCTTGAGCAGGTAGCAGGCAGCCGACGCGGTCAGTAATCCTGCCCACAGCATTTGGTTAGTGCGACTCCCCACCCGGCGCTGCGCGCCGACCTCCCCGCGAAGCGGGGAGGCGAGCTACTAGCCCTGCCCACAGCATTGGGTTAATGCGACTCCCCACCCGGCGCTGCGCGAGCTGGCCGACCTCCCCGCGGAGCGGGGAGGCGAGACAGGCCGACAACAGCGCTGGCGCAGATCACGCCCCTGACCTCAGCACGCCATAGAGCCCGATCAGGATCGCGACGATCAGCAGCGGGATCCCCGCCGGCACGAACGGAAGGCAGATCAGGGCCGCTACCGCGGCGGCGATCGCGATCGCAAACGGCTCGCGCGCCCGAAGGCGCGGTGCCAGCAGCGCGAGAAAAGCCGCCGGCGGGGCGGCATCGAGACCCAGCACCCTAGGGTTGGACAGGGCGTGCGTCGCGAGAGCGCCGATCAGCGTGCCCAGGTTCCACAGTGCGAAGAGGGCGAAGCCAGTCGACCAGAACGCGAACCGAGAATCCATGACGTCGTCGCGCGCGATCGCCATCGCCGTGGTTTCGTCGATCACGAATTGGGCCGCGCCCACGCGGCGCAGTCCTCGCACGCCGAGCAGCGACGACAGCCTGACCCCATACAGCGCGTTGCGCGTGCCGAGGAGCGCGGCCGTGGCGGCCCCCGCCCACACGCTTCCTCCCGCACCGATCACCCCGACCATCGCGAACTGCGACGCGCCGGTGAACATCAGCAGCGACAGTGCGCACGTCTGGAGCACCGACAGGCCGGCGGCGGTCGAGATCGCGCCGAACGACAGGGCATAGGCGCCACTGGCGATCCCGATGCCTAGAGCGTCGCGAACGATCGCCCTACGGGCATGGATCAAGGTGCCGACCGTGCGTGATTAGTGCATCGCCGCGCCGGACGGAGTAAGGACCCACCACAAGCCGCCGAAACCGTCGATGCCCTGACCGGTCGCATCACCCGGCTGCTTGTCTGAGACGAAGTAGTAGAGAGGATGGCCCGCATAGGTCACCTCGACCTTTCCATCCGTGCGCGTCGTCGTCCCGAGCAGCGAGGCGGTGGCGCCGGTCCCGGCCTGCGGAGGTCCGCTGGTCAGAACCGGGGGCCAGACCTGCGCGCAGCTCGTGTAGCACGTCGAAGCTGTGCCTGTGTCGTGCACGAACAGGTAGACAGTGATTCCCTTCCCGTCGACCAGGATCTG
>DMCH01000032.1:3293-4203 GCA_003446775.1 Chloroflexota bacterium | reverse complement strand
CCGCAGCGCTTGGGCATGACCTGATCCTCGAGGTGGGCGGCCGCAACCCCGGCGCGCACGTACAGGTCGACGGTGCGCTGGACGTTGAACAGGTTCCCGTAGCCCGCATCCATGTCGACGACGACCGGCGGGATCTCGAGATGCACCGGGGCCACTCCTTTCTCGGGGTCGCCCATCGCCATCGTGAGCTGGAACTTACGCAGCGCGCTGACGGTGCGGCGCGCGCCATCCGCGATCTCGACCGATGAGTAGATGTCCATGTCCGTGGTGCCGAGATGACCGATGGCGAAGGAGTAGCCGCTGAAGTACACGGCGTCGAAGCGGTGATACATGACCAGCTCGGCGCCGAACGGGTCGTAGACGCCCGGCCCGAAGACGAAGGGCTTGGTCGCCAGGAGGCGGCGCAGGCGCCGGCTGGGGTCCTCGTGGCGCGAGGCGGGGACTTTGAAACCCTCCGGAAGGAGGGGCGTGGAGACCAGGTCCATGAGACTCCTACTCGTTTTCGTGGTCGCAGTTGCAAGGGTCTGGGCATTCGCACTCGTGGTGAGAGGGTTGGCCCGAAACCTCGAGATCCAGCGACTGATCGTTCCCGTCATTCCTATTCATGAACCGCAAGCTAGCAAGTACGCCGATATAAGTCCAATTGATTGATTTGATCGTCATGATCAATAAAACCGATAGCTGGCCTGAGCTACTCGGACCCCTCTCCCTAACCCTCTCTCCTGCGGGGAGAGGGGATAAGCAGGGCCAGGAACGCCGCCACGATGCCCTCTGGCTTGCCGGCATCCCGGCGCCGGTAGGCGACGATCGAGTTGTGCATCGGCGGCGCGTCTTTCATCGGGACCAGGCACAGCGTCCGGCCTTCGACCTCGCGAGCGACGGCGGTGCGCGGCAGCAGGGCCACGCCCAG
>DMCH01000032.1:0-3026 GCA_003446775.1 Chloroflexota bacterium | reverse complement strand
CGCAGCATCGCCCCGGATGACAGGAAGGCAGCCTGGGTGATCTCGTAATAGCTGGACGTGCGGTCGAACATGATCAGCTTCTGGCCGGCGACCTCCGCCATCGTCACGCTGCGCCTCTTCGTGAAGGGATGCGCGGGGGCGCAGACGAGCACCAGTTCCTCGGTGTGGAACGGAGTCAGCTCCAGGTCGGGGTGACGGATGGCCCGGCCAAGTCCGAGCTGCACCTCGTCCCGGAGCACCAGCTCCACGACGTCCTCCGAGTGGCCGGTGCGCACCGACACCTCGACGCGCGGATGAGTGGCGACAAACGTCTCCAGCAGCTGGGGAAGGACGTAGGTGCTCACTGCCGGCGCCGCCGCGATCATCAGGTGTCCCGCCGAAGCGGACATCACCTGCTCCAGCGCGTCGCGGCCCTCGGCGAGCGCGCGCAGCGCCCGTTCCGCGTACGGCACCCATGCCTTGCCGGCGTCCGTCAGCCGCATCCCGTGAGAAGTGCGCAGGAACAGGGGCGTGCCGAGCTCGCGTTCGAGGCCGTGGAGGCGGGCGGTGAGGGTTGGCTGGGTGATGAACAGCGCCTCCGCCGCCCGGCTGACGCTGCCGCGACGAGCCACCTCCAGGAATCCTTCCACCTGGACGAGCTGGAGCGAGTTGACCTTGCCGTTACGCGATTCGTCTATGGCCACGGCCGTAGCCACAAATTCTATCTATGGCGCCGGAGAAGCGAAACTCCCGACCAGACCGCCAGCGCCCACACCGGGCCCATCGTGATGATGAACGGGCGGATCGTGTCGCTGGCCGAGTCGGAGTTTCGGTCGAAGGCAAGGAACACGAGGACGCTGCCGTAGGCGAGCACGGCCAGGGCGGCGGCCACGCCGGTAATAGTGCTGACCTTCATATTTGGTAGCTTGCTCCGCCCCACCCAAGCTTCGCAAGCGAAGCGTGACCTCCCCGCGTGGCGGGGAGGCCAGGGAATGTTGGGCCTTCGGCGCGCGTTTTTACTGGTATGAGTGCCTTCTTCGGATTCCATATGCCCACCTTCACGTTTCCAGGCGTTCCCAACGACCGCCTGTTCGATCGGGTGGCCGAGAACGCGAAGGCGGCCGAGAACGCTGGCTTCGACCTCGTGACCGTGATGGACCACTTCTATCAGATCCGTGGGATCGGTCCCGAGACCGAACCGATGATGGAGGCCTACACCACGCTCTCCGCGCTCGCGACGCAAACATCGCGAGTGAAGCTCGGAACCCTTGTCACCGGAGTCACCTACCGCAACCCCGCGCTGCTGGTCAAGCAGGTGACCACGCTCGACGTCATTTCCAAGGGCCGCGCCATCCTCGGCATCGGCGCCGCCTGGAACGAAGACGAGCACAGGGGCTACGGCATCGAGTTTCCGCCCATCGGCCGGCGCATGGACCGCCTCGGAGAGGCGCTGACGATCGCGAAGCTGATGTTCACCCAGGACCGGCCCTCATTCGAAGGCAAGTACTACAGGATCGATCGTGCCCTGAACGTGCCGCGCCCCATTCAGCCGGGAGGTCCGAAGATCCTGGTCGGCGGAGGTGGCGAGCGGCGGACGCTTCGGCTTCTCGCGGAGCACGGCGACATCGGCCACTGGTTTGGCGGCAACCTCGAGGACCTGAAGCGAAAGAAGAAGGTCTTCGAGGCGCACTGCGAGGCGGTGAATCGTGACCCTTCAGACGTGCTTTTGACCGTCGGCCTCACGCTGGTGCTCGCGGAAAACGAAAAGGACGCGAAGGCCCTCATGGATGGCCTCACCCCGGAGCGACGCGCCATAGCGAAAACCGCGACCGTGGCTCAGGCCGCGGAGGTGCTCGCCGAGTACATGGATGCGGGCTTCGGTGGCTTCACCTTCAACAACAATGTCCTGCAGACGAAGGAATCGATCGCGCTCGCGGGCGAGCTGATCAAAGTCGTGCGCGGCAGCGCCGTGCCGGTCTAGCCCTTGTAATTGAGCTCTCCGGCCGTGACCGGGAGGCGAAGGAAGTTCTCGGGCGGCGCCAGAGGGCACGCCCACCGAGGGCTGTAAGCGCACGATGCGTTGTAGGCGTAGTTGAAGTCGATCACGACGTCGGGTGACCCGGGATTGATCTCCAGCACGAGGCCGTCCGTGTCCTTGGCGGTGTCGAACAGGTAGCGCCCCGCGCCATAGGTCTGGTGCGGGGCGGTGGTGTCTTTGAAGGGAACGAACAATCCGCCCGCGTACTGGACCAGGCTGAGAACCGTCAGCCGGCACGGCTCGCCGGCCAGTCGAAACACAAGAACCCCTGCTCGCCTGTACCGCACCGCGCCGTCCTCGCCGCCCGTGTCGATGAGGAGGTCGGAGCCGTCTGCCGACTCCATTCGCGCAAGCACGCGATAGGCGGGATCATGCGGAAAGTATTTGAGCCCGTTGAACTTCGCCCGTTCCTCAGGCTCGATCGGCGATTGTGGGTGCGATTTGAACAGGCGGTCGCGGCCCTCCCTGAATTTTTCGAGCGCATCCTCTCCACCAAGGCGATACAGGTCGCCGACCCTACGTCTCCAATCGACGAGATCGAGGAGCGCTGACGGATCTGGTGCTACCAAGTGTCCCAGTGCACGATCGGTTCGAGCGGGATCCGCTCGGCGGGCTTGAAGTCGCCGCCGGTGTGAAAGCCGAGCGTTATCAGCGCCGCCTGGGTGATGCGCTCATATGGGATGCCGAGCAGCTCGGCAGTTTCCTTTTCGTACTTGAGGTGGAGCGTCGTCCAGGCGGTGACCAGACCGCGATCGCGGGCCGCGAGCATGAAGCTCCACGCGGCGGGAAGGATGGAGCCATAGAGGCCGGCGATCTCCAGGTTCGTGACCCCCGGACGGTCCACGCGTCCGTGGATGCAAGGGATGACCATCACCGGCACCTCGTGGCAGCGGTCGGCGAGGTACTGCGACGACGAGGCCAGCCGCGGCAGCTGCTCGAGCCGGACATCACCTTCGGCATACCGCGGGCCGCGACTGCCGGCGTACGCAGTCCAGGACTTCCGGTACAG
>DMCH01000004.1:34807-41129 GCA_003446775.1 Chloroflexota bacterium | reverse complement strand
TCGCCGGGAACCCCCTCGTGTTCGATGCGCTTGCTCCAATCGCCGCCGCGCTCCGCTGCGGTGATGTCGGGGCGCCGATGCTTCGTTTTAACCTTTGCCATGTCCCTCTTTTTAAGGGGGCGGGCGTAAGAAGATCAGCAACTTTGTGGGCCAACTTGGCCGCTTTGTGAATACTTGCACCCAACAGGGCTGATTCGGGCTCGCGTGGATTGGTGATCCGCTGTCCCGGTGCGAGCTCATGAGCCCGGCGGCGAGACCAGATCGCGGTCAGTCTCGATCGCAGCGGCCAACAACCCAATTGAGATATGCGCCTTGGCCAGCGGGATTGGATTCCGTGGTTGGGATATCTAGTCCCAGGTCCGAAGTCGCAAGGCCTCGCTGGCAGCGTCTTGGCGTTCCTGAAGATCGCGAGCCAGCAATCGCCTAATTTCCGGCGAAGCTAGGGGCACAGGATCTCAGCCTTTACGCTGAGGCTTTGCTCGCGGACAGATGGGTTGGGACCAAGGCGTGCAGGCTTGCAATGGGGATCGTGCTCACCTGCATTGTTGCCTTGTAGGTGGGCGTCGTGGTGAAGGTGACTGGCGCGCCGTACTGTGTCGAGGCAACCGCGGTAATCGCCGGCGTCGGAGATGAATCGTCGCGCAGCGGCAAACCGATGGTCGGTGGACCTCCGCTGGCCTCTGTGATCGCCCGCGCGACCTGATGGCCATCGACCGGAGCCACGGCCGGCAGGCGGCTGTCGTACGAGCCCGTGCGCGCAGGCGGTGTGGACACGCCTTGTCCGAAGAAGGGGCTGGCCCCGAACGCGAGGTTGGCGACTAAAAGAAGCCCCGCGACATACGAAAGTGCAATTGGCACGAGTGTCCAACGGAAGGCCGTAGCACGCCCAATCCTCACGTCTGCCTCCTTCATGAAACGACCTTCAGTCGAGGTTCATTGACAGCGAGGCCTTGCGGCTGACGCTTCCGGACCACTCTTGGGATCCAAACTTGAAGCGCCCCTGCAACCAGTCCGGCCATTTCTCTGCGATGGGTCTTCAGCACTGCAATCAGCACAGGATCGAACTGTCGCCCAGCCTGGGCCACGATCTCATCGGCCGCTCGGCGAAAGCTGTATGCGTCTCGATACGTGCGGCGGGACGTCATCGCATCGAGGGTGTCGGCGATCGCGACCAGTCGAGCTACGCGTGGGATGGCTTCGCCGGTGAGGCCCGCCGGGTAACCATTTCCATCCCAGCGCTCGTGGTGATGGAGGACGATGTCGGGTACGATCCGGTCCCACGGCATCCCGCTAAGGAGGCGATGACCGAGAGTCGGATGCTGGCGCATCTCATCGCGCTCCTTGTCATCGAGCGGGCCAGCCTTGCGCAGGATGCTGTCCGACACCCCGATCTTGCCGATGTCATGAACGATGCAACCTCGCTTGATCGCTTCTCGGTCGAGGGCGTTCAAACCTGCGCCGACCGCCAGGGCGTCCGCATAGATGGATACCCGCATCGAATGGCCATGCGTGTAAGGGTCCCGGGCGTCGACCGCGGCCGCCAGGGTCACGAGCATTTCGTCATTGAGCCGCTCGAGTCCAGTGGTGCGTTCCCTGAGGACCCCGGTCATGCTGTTGAAGGACGCCGCCAGGTGCCCGATCTCATCCCCGCGGTCGATGATGGCGCGGTGCTGGAGGTTGCCCGCTGCTACCTCTTCTGTCGCCTTGATGAGTTGTTGCATCGGCCGTGTGATCGACCGGGCGACGATGGAGCCAACCAACAGGGTAAGTGCAAGTGCTCCCAGGCAAACGATCAGAATGACCACGACCAACAGGTTCTGGGCGCTCGATATGGGGTCCGCGGGCACAACCATGGCGGCATAACCCCGCGGCTCGAAGCGCAGCACCCAGGGGATATAGACAATTGCGGCCTGATGACCGATGGCTGTCACGCGTTTCGAGAGGGTTCCGCTGCGTTGGACGACCTCGCCTCGCTCGGCGACGCTGAGCGCTGGCATTGGAAGATCGAGCCCTTGCGTCGAGGCCAGGCTCACACCGTCGGAACCGAAGAGCGCGAGCTGCATGTGCGCTCGGTCTTGAACTAGCGAAAGGACCTGGTCCAGCGTCTCACCGACCAGAACGGCACCGACGATGTACCCGCGTGCGTCGATGATGGGACCAATGGTGTAGAGAAGCTGGGTTGTGCCCAGCCGACTCAGGCCTGCATAGCGCGTTCCGTAGGTGTCAGCGCGGCCGTTGAGTACATCATCGAGGTGATCGAACGACGCCTTATCGCCGCCGGTTTCGCAGCGGCATTGATCGGGATGTTCAGCATCGGCCTCCAGCTGCAGAACACGGTCGCCGCTTGCGTTGATCACGATGACTTCGATCTGCTCCGGCAGGTGGTTTGCCACCAGTGGCAACAACAAGCCGCTGAGCGTCGTCGCATCGCCAGCCCCCACGGCCGCGGCCACCCCTCTGGTGGCCTCGAGGAGCCGAAGATCGGCCAGCTGCTGTTCCTCGATGGAGTTGAAAACGGTGTTGACGTTGTCTTGCTCGCGGACCGCGAGCAGGTCGAGTTGTTGCGCCCCGGACGCCGCTAGCTGCTGGCTGGCCACCGCCGATACGAGAAGACCCACGACGAGGGTGAGTGCCACGAAAGGCGCGACTATCTTGTGGCCAACGCTTAGACGCCGCCAGTGGTACCCCACTACGCCCATCCCTTTGGCCGAGCCCCATGAAGTGTTCGGTGTCGCTCTTCTGCGTGCCTGCGTTCCGGTCGTTCCGTCGGGTACGAGTCGAAATCATCGATGCCGTCTTCTGGTTCCTCGTGTGTGTTGACCAGATGGTTTCGCAAGTCGGGCCAATCCACAGAAGCAGGCCGGGAGGAATCGTGCGTTCGCGCAAATGTGCTCACGCGGCGTCAGCGTCGAGCGCGACCAGACCACTTGCAATTGGCGGCCCGCCAAGCTCGACCAGACCTTGGCGGACGGCCGCGATGACGGCCTGCAGCTTGGAGTGGACCTTCAGCTTCACGATCACATGCCTCACATGCCACTCGACAGTGTGGTCAGCAATATCAAGCCGCCCGGCGATTGCAGTGGTGGCGAGTCCGGCGGCGAGCAGCTTTAGGACCTGGAGCTCGCGCGGCGTGAAGCTCAGGAGCAGTTCCTCGTGCTGGCGTCGTTCGGTTAGCGCTTCCCGCCGGCGGGCGACGGCCTCCGCGAAGGCTCCGACGAGGATCACTATCTCGCCCAGGGCTGCCCGGCGGATGGCTTCGACGATGTCGTTGGCCGGCGCGGACCTGGCCAGGTATGCGGCGGCGCCAGAGTCGATGGCGTCGAGCAGAATCGGCTCCGAGTCATAGGCGCTGTGGAAGACGAAGACCGCTGCAGGCACGACTGCTCGAATCATGTCGGCGGCAACGGGCCCGCTCATATCGGCAGCCGGGTTCGGGTAACGTCGAGGCGGGAACCAAGGTTTGCCGGCATGGTTGTGATCAGATCCAGCTCCACCACGTTTATTCCACGGGTGCCCATTAGTCTGAGAACTCGCGGCACCCGCAAAGTACCCAACTTAATTTTGGTCTGAACCCAGCCGGACTCTCGAACGAAACTGGCAACGGCCCCGCGGAGAGGCTAGTCACCAGGGGCTTGTAGGTCGCACAGCAGGTAGGGCTTTCTGATCCAGCCTATCGGGCGCGGCCGGCTGCCAAACGAACGAGTTTGATCAATTTTTCGCAATCATCAAGGGCCTCTATGACTTCTTGTTTCTCGACTGGTTCGCTTTCGTACATTCGGCGGCCTCGCGTCCGCCTCAGGCGGCCGATACGAGAAAGCAGAGCGTCTTCACCTAGCAATAGGCGGGCGGCATCGACTGACACGCGGTGATGACCAGCCTCACTCGTCACTCGGTAGCCGGCGATTGCGAGAGTCGCCGCGATGACGCCGTCCTGAAGCTGCCAGGCGAGATTTCGAGCCTGCTGGGCCACCCACTGACCCGTCGAATGAGCGGAGACTCCGCCGAGATGGACGCGGCGGCTGCCGACCTCAACAAAGAAGAGGACGTAAAGGCGTCCTAGCCAAGCCGTATCCACGGTGAGGAAGTCAGTTGCCAGGACGTGAGCGGCGTGGCGCCGGACTGGGCAATAAGACCGACCAACGTCTCTTGGGCAGTCGTTCACTGATCGTCGCCAGGACCAACCGATCGCCTGGACGCCACCTCGGACGGCGTACCTTCCGTTGCAACACCCGCAACTGATGCCTCAGGGCCAGAACTTCAGCTTGGAGTTCAGCCTGCTCCCGATCGCGAACGCTCAACAAGTCGACTAGAAGACGGGCGATCGAGTACAGCAAGCTTGCAAGCATGGTTCGGGATGATTCCAGGTCGGCGCACTCCGCCGCTCTAGGTTCCCAGATCGAGTTGACTAGCCAGCGCTAACGGGACACGAGGGATTTGAACCCTCGGCCTCACGGTCCCGAACTCTAAGAACTCTCGTCCAGAAATCGCCGAAACGATCGATTTCTGTTCGAAATTGCTGACTAGTGCGCACGGGTGTAGTTAGTTCATGTAGCAATCCACCGACAGAACGGCCCCAAACGACCACGAGGCTGGAGCTCTTGGCATCATGCGCGACAGAATTCAGCGGATTCGCCGCGCTTGAGATGCCCTCGAGCTAAGGAGCCAGCGCCCCGCGACCCCGGTCACGGAGACCCGTTCCCACTGCAGGTCGCGCCGCGGCAGGAGAGGGCGTCATCCGCTCGCCACCCAGATGCGGGCTGCGGGCGTTGCGACCGCTCAGTACAACAAGCTTGGTTGGGGAGGACGGCCTCGAGCCAGGGCGGCTTAGCTCCCCTCCTGAACCTCGATGAGCTCATCGGCCACCAGTCCGTGGGCTTCACGATGCACTGCGTTGGCGGCTTCCTTGTTTGGAGCCTCGACCAAGCAGAACGCCTTTCCAGAGGCCTCATCGAACCAGTACTTGTGGTACGTAACGCCATGCTTTTTCTGAACTTTCACGTCCTGTTCGTGCGCGCCCTTGATCGCCTCCGCCGTGAGGCCGTCGATCTTGTGATGGATATCCATGTACAGCGGCATGCCTAGCCTCCTTGGCGAGTCCAACTCAATTGCTCAAGCCTACGCGCCACAGCACCCCGGCGGAATCGACCGTTCAGTCGATTTCTCATAGATTCGTCGCGTTGGTGAGGTCGTGCTCGAAGGCGAACACGGAAAGTCCGAATTCGGGGCCAGCCCGCTCGCCGGCGTCTGGGCGGCGAGCCGAGCCTGTTCAGGTGCCCGAACCTGTAATCAATCAGCAGGCCGTGGGGATGTCTTCGCGAGTTGCCAAAGGCTGGACGTCCGATGCCGGGCGGAGGACCATCGTCGCGCTGGCCAGCGCCACCCAGAGCGTGGAAGCTACACAGGCCATGAATGCACCCTGGCCGAAGGCCAGCGGGGCCGAAGCGACACCATCGACCGGGCGTCTCCGACGACAATCGCACCTCGGCGACGTCGGTGAGTATTTGGTGCCGCCCTTATCTGTCGACCGCCTCTGCTCCGGTACCTCTTGTGAGTCGCTTCGAGTCCTTGCCCGATGGGAAAGGGCCGCCTCGGCGAAGTGATTTGACCGCCGAGAGGTGATTGACCCCCTACTAGCGGGAGAAGCACAAATGGGGTGCAATCCGAGGACGACCTGGGTGGCCGCTATCTGAACCCATACCCTCAACGGATGTCGGGCCAGCTTCGCGTCAGGTGCCTTTGTGTTCTCGGATTGCTCCCGCTGAACGTGTCGAGACGCTAACCGCGCCCCTTTGGAAGCGGACTAACCTTGCCGGCTGCGCCGATCGCTATCCGCACCGGCTCGACCTTCGCCGCCTTCGGGACGCGAACCCTCAGAACACCGTTCTCGAATTGAGCGGCGATCTTCGCGGAGTCGATCTCCTTAGGTAGCTCCAGCGTGCGGCTCCAGTTGCCCCAAGGTCGCTCCTGGCGAATGAAGGTGCCCTGTACTTCAACTGGCGCTGCTTTCACTGCGATGCAGAGCATGCCACTCGCGAACGTCACCTCGACACCGTCCTGCGGAACGCCCGCGACGGTGGCGTGGACCTCGTAGGCGTCTTCCGTTTCGAGGATATCGAGCGGGAGAGCGTAGGTCGGCATGCCGTCCTCCCGAATCGCGGCTTCATAACCTAAGAACTGCTCGAACAGGCGGTCGATGGGGCGAGCGCCAGCCACAAGAGAGCCGGGCAACAAGTAGCGTGCAGTTGTCATGAAAGCGCCTTGTTCTGCTCGGACATGATCGAACTCCTTCCCTTCGGGTCCGCGTGCCGGCATTACATGCCAG
>DMCH01000004.1:24928-34505 GCA_003446775.1 Chloroflexota bacterium | reverse complement strand
CAGTATCATAGCAGAAATGGTTGCGGAGGCGTGCTAATATTTTACAATTGCCTCTGCGCTGAAAGGGATCCAGGTAGAGGCCGCCCTGTTTCAGCCGGTCAGCCTTCACGAGCCAGTCGACTTGGGCGCCGACCGCCTTGGCCGCGGCTTCAACCGCATCGTCCCGCATGTCGCCGGCGTGAAGTCGGTAGAGCTCGTTCGCATAGACCTGCCGCGCGGCGACCCGATGTCGCACGCTGTGGTCTCTCTTTGTGACGACCTCCAGATTCTTCACCAGGTAGTCAAGTCCCGGATGCAGCAGCTCCAGCTTCCACCGCATTGTGAGCAAGTCAGCCTTCACTGCCTCGTCGAGCGCCAGCACCAGGAGCGCGACGGCGACACCGAAGTTCTCCAGCTCGGCGGCCCGCATTGTTCGCAGCCTCGAGTGAGTGCTCACCCGATAGCGTTATCGCTTTCGGGGTAGTCCAACGAGGACGTCGCTGTAGATGGAAATGACGGCGCACCTGGGGCCGACCTGGGCGACGTTAGGAAAGCCTGGCCTGCGGTGCTTGCGGGTTACCCGTCGCTGCGGTCAACGAGCAATCAAGAGGAGCCCCACGATTCCCACCGCGTAAACCAGGAGCGCCAAAATCGAATCGGGTCCCAACCGTTTGGGTCGCGAGGGACGCACGATGACACCGCCGACGTACACCGTTGTCAACGCGATACTGAGCGCAGCCAGCCAGGCATTTGCCGCCCCTGTGGTTGGCAGTACCGGTTTCATCGCCACCAGATCTGCAACCAGGAACAGACACAGTTGAAACGCGTTGCCGCCGAAAACATCGCCGATCGCGAGCTGATGGTCGCCCAAGCGCACGGCCTCGATGCCCGAGCTGATCTCCGGTAGAGCCGTCGCCAACGCCAGAACCGTGGCGCCGAAGACCACGCCGTTGATCCCGGCGCGCCCAGCCAGATCGCTGCCACTGATCGCCAGCGCCGCACCCGCCAACAACGTCACCGCGGACGCCGCGCCGAAGCCGGCTGCCACCCGCAACATCGAATGCTTCGCACGCGCCGACTCCGCAGCCGGATGACGCTCCCGGCGATGAGGCCGGCCCGGTTGACTGCCCTTCATCACCACCTGCCACTGGGGTTTCGAGCGCGCGCGATTCAACACCCATACGCCGCCGATCCAGATGACCACGATCGCCAGTGACGCTGGACTGAAGCGTGCACCCACGGTCACCGACGCCGGCAGCAGGGCGCCCATGAGCACAACCGCCACCGTGAGCACCACGAGTAAGCCCTCGAGCACTGGCACCAGCGACCCGACAAGGTAGGTCAGAGGTCGAGCCGCAAACAGATCGCAGAGGACAAGCACCATCGTCGCGGTGGCTATTCCACCGATCAGGTTCCCCGCCGCCAGGTCGACATGACCAGACGCCGCCGCCGAGATGGTGATCGCAAGCTCGGGCAGGCTGCCCGAAATTGCAAGCAGAACCATCCCACCGAGCGCATCACCGATGCCCAGCCGTCGATCAAGCTCATCTGTCGACTTCGAGAGTTCGATGCCGGCCGCCCAGGTGGCCGCCGATGCGACACCGAACACGATGAGCACCAGAAACACGGGAAGCGACGCCACACGTGCATCATCGCCGACGCGGCGACCGGTAGGATCCCGACTCGCCCTAAGCCGCCCGGTGCAAACAGGACCTGTTGAGCGGCCACGACACCCAGGTGAGGCACCGAGCCGCCGTAGCTCGCCGGAAACAGAGTGCCACGTTTCGAAGTCCTGAGCGCCTAGTGGGAGTCCCTTGGCTTGACCTGTTGTAAGGGCTCAAGTTCGGGCGCCGTCCGCCGGCTCCAGGTCTACGTTCTGACCAGCCGCCTTCAGTTTCGCTGCGATGCGCTCGGCGATTTACTGCGTGGAGCCGTATTTACTGGCATACGCGATCGTGCCGCGCCACGCGTGGCGGCCCGTCAAAAATTCGCTGGCCGGCCGGCTTCAAAGCTCGAGCCGCAACCTTCAAATACAGGCAATACCGCTCTCTATATCCAATGTCCGGCGACTGCCATCGAGCAAAGACTGCTGCAGAACTGCTGCAGTAGTACCGCGGTGCTGTCACGTTAGCTCGGATTGCGGGACGAATCTGAATTCAGAATTTGGTCGGGGGCGAGGGATTTGAACCCTCGGCCTCACGGTCCCGAAATCTAGGCGGTCTCGTCCACCGAGATCGATTTCGAGGAGTTTGAGCTTATTTCGAGCTGACCATCGACCGCAGCAAGGCGGTTTCATCCACCGAGATCGCCGAGATTACTACACGAACTACTACATGACCTTGCGGTTAACAGATCGCCTCAGCCTGTTCGCGAATCTCGATTCGTATTCGCGGGGTGACACCGAGTGTTGCCTTTACCGTTTGTCGCCGGCGTTGCTTACGGGCGATTCGTTCGCTAAAGTCCATCGAAGTCCCGCCGAAGAGCTGTCAGGCCCGCGCTGCCCTGCGCTCGGTCAACTGCTGCCCCTAGTGCTGTTCCGCCGAGGCGATCCAGCTTGCAATCTGCGCGCGCGAGCTGAAGCCGAGCTTGTTGAGGATGCTGCGGACGTGGCTGTCGGCGGTGCGCTCCGAGATGAATAGTCTGGCGCCGATCTGCTTATTGCTCAGGCCGTCCGCGATCAGCCGCGCGACGTCGGCCTCTCGCTTCGTGAGCAGGCCGACACCGGCGCCGGAAATCCTCGACGCTGCGGCGGGGTGCGGTTCGCCCAGCGCCAGCCCGACCGCGCTCTCCCGGCTCAGGCGTTTGCCGGCGCTGAATTCCGCGTCGTACTTCGATCTTCCCAGCGCGGCCGTCGCAGCTTCCTCCGCCTGCGTGAGGATCGGCATGAGCACCGCCATCACGGTCGCGCCAGCGCCGAGGCGGATGGTCTCCGAGGCGCCGAGCAGCTGCGCCGCCACCTTCGACTGCCCTGCCACCGTGGCGTGAAACGCCAGGCCCGCCAGCAGGTAGTACTGTCCGATGCGGTCGTCGATCTGATACGCGATGCGCAGCGCCTCCTCGTAGCGCGCCTTCGACTCATCGAGCTCGCCGAGTGAAAGGGCGGCCGCGCCCAGGTTGACGTTCATCATGTGGAGGGCGTAGAGATCCCCCACCTCCCGGCTCAGGCTCGCGCCCTCGGTCGCGGCCGAACGCAGCGCGCCGAAGTCCGCCTCGAAGATCGCGTTGAGCGATCGTGCCTGCAGCACGCCGACCTTCGTCGGCACGTCGTCGATCTCGCCCGCGATCGAGCCGGCTTCGTCGAGCAACCTCAAAGCGGACGCGCGATCGCCCGCCATGTTCGCCGCGATCGAGAACATCGAGTACGAGTGCGCGAGCTGGACCGGATTCCCTGCATCGCGCGACGCCGTGATCGCGCGCTCGAGTGGAGGCATGGCCGCGGCCCAGTCGCCCTGCAGCACCGCTAGGAACCCACGGATAAACCAGGACCAGCCAAGCGTGGCCGGATCTCCCGGACCTGACGCGAGGAGCTCGTCCAGCCAGCGCACGCCTTCAGTGGTCGCGCGGGTAATCCAGTACCAGCCGAGCGAGGTGGCGAGAGAGATGCCGTTCCTCGAATCGGATGAGACGAGGCATCGCCGCAGAACTGAGCGGATGTTGTCGATCTCCAGATCCATCCAGGCCAGCCAGGCGGGAAGCCGGAACCGCGCCTGCAGCGCCATGGCGCCGCAGGTCGCGACGTAGTACTCGGTGCAGCGCCGCTCGAGGTCGTCGTTCTCGTCGGCCTCGCCGAGCTTGCGCCCCGCGTACTCGCGCATCGTCTCGTGGAACCGAAAGCAGCCGGCGCCGCCCACGTCCTCCTTGAGCACGAGCGACTTGTCGACCAGCGACGACGTCAGGTCGAGGGCCCGAGTCGGCGGGAGGTTTGGCGGCATGCAGACCGCCGCGACGTCTTCGAGCGTGAACCGGCCGGCGAACACGCACAGACGGCGGAGTAGCGTCCGCTCCTCCGCCGTCAGAAGGTCATGGCTCCAGTCGATTGCCGTCTCGAGTGTCTGGTGGCGCGGAAGCGCTGCGCGCCCTCCACCCGCGAGGAGGGTGAAGCGGTCGCCCAGCCGCTCCAGGATCTGCTGCACGCTGAGCACTCGGGTTCGCACCGCGGCCAGCTCGATGGCCAGCGGCAGGCCGTCGAGCCTGCGGCAGAGGTCGGCGACCGCCGCCTGGTTCTCGGCGGTCAGCTCAAACGTCCCGCTCGCCGCCTCCGCCCGCTCCAGGAACAGCATCACCGCCTCGTTGTGCCGAAGTTCGTCGAGTCGCTCGGCGTGGGCGGTCGGCAGCTCTAACGGCGGCACCGGCATGACGTGTTCCCCGGGCGCGGTCAGCGGCTCTCGGCTCGTGGCGATCACGCGAAGGCCTGGCGCGACGCGGATGAGCTCGCTGAGCAGCTGCGCGGCAGGCTCGAGCAGGTGCTCACAGTTGTCGACCACGAGCAGAAGCTGTTTGTCCTCCAGGTAGGCGGCCAGCAGCGCGCTCGGCGCCGCCGCCGCCTGGTCGCGTAGGTCCATGGCCGCCATGACCGCGTTGCCGACCAGCGCCGGGTCGCGCACGTCCGCCAGCTCAACCAGCCAAGCGCCGCCTGAAAAGCGGCGGCTGACCTCGGCGGCGGCTCGAATCGCCAGGCGCGTCTTGCCCACTCCGCCCGGCCCGACGAGGCTGACGAGACGCGCCGACGAAAGCTTCCTCTTCAGGTCGGCGAGCTCCCGCCGGCGTCCGACGAAGCTCGTGGCTTCTGCCGGCAGGTTGCCGCGGCGGCGGGCGGGGCGGGCCATGGTTGGTGAAATTACTACGGCGCCTGGTTGCGCGGCGGCTCGGCGCAGATTCAGTAATTCCACCGATTCGGGCCGCGCACGGGTCACCTAGCCTCGATCGTGATGGCCGAGCAGCTCAAGGTGCAGAGGGTCGAGGTCTCGTTCGTGGGTGCGGCGCCGGTGCTGCAGGTCGAGCGCGCCTCCGGGGTCTCCGAGGTTGAGGTCTATGGGCGTGTCCTCCGCTGCACGGTCTACGGCAGCTTCCAGCCGTTCCTCGAAGCCCTGCGCGGCCACGAGGTCATCAGCTTCAGATCAATCCATCAGGAGAGTGAATAAATGGTCAGCAACTACCCGGTGCAATTCGACGTCGATTACCCATCCCGGCCGCTTCATAGGCTCACGACAGCGTTCCGTTTCCTCATCGCGATCCCCATCATTGTGGTGCTCACGATGCTGTCGGGGTCTACCTTCAACGACAGCCACCACTCTGCCCGGAACTCACTGGTCATCGGCGGCGCAGCGGTGTTCGTACCGCTCGTGCTGATGCTCGTGTTTCGCCAGAAGTACCCGCGCTGGTGGTTCGACTGGAACCTGAACCTGCTGCGCTTCTCCAACCGGGTCACCGCATACCTCGCCCTGCTGGACGACCGGTATCCGTCGACCGACGAGGAGCAGAGCGTCCACCTCGACTTCGCGTATCCCGAAGCGCGACAGATGAACCGCTTGCTGCCGCTCGTCAAGTGGCTGCTCGCGATCCCGCACTATGTCGTGCTGTTCTTCCTGGGCATCGCGGCCCTGGTGTCGATCATCGTCGCCTGGTTCGCGATCATCTTCACCGGCCGCTATCCGCGCAGCCTCTTCGAGTTCGTGGTCGGGGTGATGCGCTGGACCAACCGTGTCAACGCTTATGCGTTCACGCTTGTCACTGACCAGTACCCGCCCTTCAGGCTGAGCTGACGCCATGGTCGAGGTAGCAATGGGGACGAGACTGATGAAGGCCGCCGTATGCCGGCGGCCGACATCGATTGGAGCCCTGACGATCACGGATACCGCGGTGCCGGCGGTGCCCGAGGACGGCGTACTGGTCAGGGTACACGCGTCGTCGGCCAACCCGGTCGACCTCTACGCTCTGACGCCAGTCGCGCACCTGCAGCGCGGGCGCAAGCCCGCGATTGTTGGAACCGATTTTGCCGGCATCGTGGAATCGGTGGGCAGCCGGGTGACGCGGTACCGGCCCGGCGACGAGGTTTTCGGCGGTGTGCGCGGCGCGTTCGCCGAGTACGCCGCGGTCGCGGAGGACGGAGCTGTGGCGCGAAAACCCGCCGGCGTTTCGTTCGAGGACGCGGGCACGCTGGCCGTCGCAGGGACGACGGCGCTGCAGGCGCTTCGCGATCACGGCGGCGTCGCCAGCGGCCAGCGCGTGCTGATCAACGGCGCGTCCGGCGGCGTGGGCACGTTCGCGGTCCAGATCGCCAAGGCGTTCGGGGCCGAGGTCACCGCAGTCTGCAGCGCCCGAAACGTCGAGCTGGTGCGCGGTCTTGGCGCCGACCATGTCGTCGACTACATGCGAGATGACTTCAGGCGTAGCGCCGGTGGCTTTGACCTGATGCTCGACGTCGCGGGAAATCGCTCTTGGTCCGAGTGCGCCCGACTCCTGAAGCGGGGCGGAACGTTCGTCGGCGTCGGCGCGGCGGGCGTGCAGCACGGCAGCGGCGGCGGCCTGCGATTGATCCGGCATTTACTCGACGTGCGCATCCGCTCCATCGGCGGTGGCAAGAAGGTCGTCGTGCTCTTTGTTGCGAAACTGAACCCGCCGGACCTGGAGACGCTCGGCGAGCTCGTTGAGTCCGGCCGCGTGAAACCCGTGATCGACCGGCGCTATGACGTCACCCGCGTCGCCGAGGCGCTGGGCTACCTCGATGAAGGGCACTCGATGGGAAAGGTTGCTATCGGGATCGGCGCATGAGCACGGCCGCCAATACGGATCTGAATTGAGAGATTGGTCGGGGGCCCGGGATTTGAACCCGGGGCCTCACGGTCCCGAACCGTGCGCGGTCGAGCCGGCCTCTAGGCCAGGGATTCGACCCACTGCCGATGCAGCGAGCCGTAGCGGCCGCTACGCTCGCGGAGCTCTGACGGCGGGCCGTCCTCGACGACTCGCCCACCGTCGATGACCAGCACGCGATCGGCGATATCGACAGTGGACAAGCGGTGGGCGATGATCACCGCCGTGCGGTCCCGCAGCAACGTGCGCAGCGCCCTCTGCACCAGACGCTCCGACGGCAGGTCGAGCGACGACGTCGCCTCATCCAGGATGAGCACGCGCGGATCGGCCAGGAACGCGCGCGCGAAAGCCACCAGCTGGCGCTGGCCCGATGACAGGCGCACCCCGCGCCGCCTCACGTCGGTTTCGTAGCCGTTGGGCAGGCTGCTGATGAAGTCGTGGGCGCCGATGGCGCGCGCGGCCTCCTCCATCTCCTCACGGGTCGCCTCGGGCCGGCCGAACAGCAGGTTGTCGCCCACATTGCCCGAGAACAGGAAGCTCTCCTGAGTCACCACCGCGACCGCTCGCCGCAACTCCTCGGTGGCGATCGAGCGCAGGTCGATGCCATCCAGCGTCACACGCCCGGCGGTCGGGTCGTAGAACCGCGCCATCAACCGCGCCATCGTTGTCTTGCCCGCGCCCGTCTCGCCGACCAGTGCCACGATCTGCCCGGCCGGGATGCGGATGTCGAGGTCGTGCAGGACCGCCTTGTCGCGATAAGCAAACGTCACCCCTTCGAACGCCACCGCGCCTGCGATCGAGCCCATGCGGACGGGGTTCACCGGCTCCGGCACGGTGGGAGTCTCTTCGATCACACCGGCGAGCTTCTCCAGCGCGGCGCCCGCCGCCTGGAAGACGTTGTAGAACTGCGACAGGTCCTGCATCGGCTCGAAGAACTGGCGCAGATAAAGGACGAAGGCAGTCAATACGCCCAGCGTCAGCTGGCCCTGGACGACGAGGTAGCCGCCGAACAGGAGCACCAGCGTGGTCGTCAGCCGCCCGAGCAGGTTGATGGCGGGGCCGAACGTCGAGGCGAGACGGTTCGACCAGATGTTGGCGTCACGGTAGCGGCCGTTGACGTCCTCGAAGATCTCCTGGTTGCGAGGCTCACGCCGGAACGCGTGCACGGCCCGGATGCCACCGAGCGACTCGACGTAGTGGACGATGACCAACACAATGGCGCGGCGTACCGCTCGGTAAGACCGGGCGGAGTTGTTCCGGAACCACCACGTCAAGCCGAGCACCAAGGGCATGGCGACCAACGTGACCGTGCCCAGGCGGGCGTCGAGGTGCAGCAGGATCACGGTGATCGCGACCACCGATATCAGCGAGGTGATGACCGACGTCAGCCCAGTCGCCAGCAGCTCATTGAGCGCGTCGATATCCGAGGTCAGCCGGGAGATGATGCGCCCGGACGTGTAGCGCTCGTAGAACGAAAGCGAGAGCTCCTGCACATGCGCGAAGAGCGTCCGGCGAAGGTCGAACAGGATGTCGGCGCCGATGCGACCCGACAGGCGCAAAAAGGCGTAGTTCGCGATGGCGTTCACAACCAACGCCAGGAGCAGCGTGCCGACGATGATCCCCAGCGTCGTCAGGTTGTGGGTATGAATCCCCCTGTCGATGCCGAGCCCGACGAGGTATGGCAGCGACAGGTAGGCGGCGGACCGGATCGTGATCAGGGCCGCGGCGACGAGCAGCTCACCCCGGTATGGACCCGCGAGGGTCGCGAGCAGGCGCCTGCTACGGCGCCTCAGCAGGCCGGCGACGTTGGCCGAGTACTCGTCGACATCTTCGGACGCGACTCCACGCCAGCGATCGGCAGGGACAATGCTGCTCAAGCTGTTTGCTGCCTCGAGGCTTCGTACTCCTGTGACAGGAGCGCGCGGTACAGGTCGTTCGACTTCAAGAGGTCGGTGTGGGCGCCCACCGCAACCACAGTGCCGCCGTCGATGAGCGCTACCCGGTCGGCGAGTGCAAGCGTCGACGGCCGGTGCACCACGAGCAGCCCGGTCACGCCCTCGAGCACGCGCGCGAGAGACTGCTCGATTACCGCCTCGGTATGCACGTCCACCGACGACAGCGGGTCGTCGAGAACAAGCACGGCCGGGTTGCCAAGGACGGCACGCGCCAGGGCGAGGCGCTGCCGCTGCCCGCCCGACAGCGTGTAGCCCTGCTCCCCGACACGAGTTTCCAGGCCCCAGGGCAGGTCCCAGACAAATCCAGCCTGCGCGACGTCGATCGCCCGCTTGAGCTCCTCGTCAGAAACCACCGGCCGACCCATGACGAGGTTTTCGTGGACCGAAGCCGAGAAGAGGATCGGATCCTCGAATGCGACGCCGACGTGCGAGCGAAGGGAGCGGAGATAGAGGTCACGCACGTCGATGCCGTCGAGAAGTACCTGGCCTTCGGCAACGTCATACAGCCGCGGCAGCAAATAGGCGAGCGTCGTCTTGCCGCTCCCGGTGCGCCCGACGATGCCCACCGTCTCGCCAGGCTCGATCACCAGGTTGAGGTTGCGCAAGATCCACTCGTCGGATTTGGGGTACTTGAACCCGACGCCGCGAAACTCGATCCGGCCCCGACACCGGTCGAGTGAGTGAGCGCCGGCCCGGTCGGCAATCTCTGGTCGCGAATCGAAGACCTCGTTGAGCCGGTCCGAAGCGGTCTGGCACTCCTCGCTCATCGAAAGCACGTAACCGATCGCGTCCATCGGCCACGTCAGCATGAAGACGTAGTTCATGAAGGCGAC
>DMCH01000004.1:5308-24571 GCA_003446775.1 Chloroflexota bacterium | reverse complement strand
TTCAGCTGAGTCCAGAGCTCAGAGCGAGCCTTGATGCCCTCCAGGCTCGTGGCACGCAGGAGGCGAGCCTGGTCCTCGAAGCGCCTCTGCATCAAGGGTGACCGTCCGAACGCTTTGATGATGCGGACGCCCGTGGCCATCTCTTCGATGATCGTGGTTAGATCCCCTTGCTGGTCCTGCAGGCGGCGCGCGATCAGCTTGTACTTGTCGTGGAACTTGAGGCTGAAGTAGGCGATCGGCAGCATGCAGACGACGACCACGATCGCCAGCGCCCAGTCCAGGCTCAGCATCAGCACCACCACGACCGCGAATGTCAAGAAGATCTGCAGGAACCAGATCAATCCGAAGCTGACGAAGCGGCGCACGGTGCTGATGTCGGCGATCGCCCTCGACAGCAGCTGACCCGACTGCCAGTTGTCGTGGAAGGACACCTGCAGGTTCTGCAGATGTGCGTAGAAGTCGTTGCGTAGGTCCGTCTCCATGTGGAGCGAGGCTGTGCCGGAGTAGTTGCGGCGAACGTAGATGAAGACGAACTCGAGCAGCCCGATCAGCAACAGCAGCCCGGCCATCGGGAGCAACTGGCCCAGCTGGTGGTGGGTGATCGGACCGTCGATGATGTACTGGATCACCTTGGGGATCGAGGCCGCGGTGGCGAGGCTGCCCAGCTGGGACACGACGAAGACGATCACCAGCCCGACGTATGGCCGCATGTACGGGACGTAGCGCCGCAGCGCCAAGAGACCCAAGTTTGCTTTCCTCATTGCACCCGTTGTTTGGGCGCGCGAAACCGATGGCTGGCGGGAACCGTGCATTTTACCGAAGATCCCCTCTCCCCTTCGGGGAGAGGGTTAGGGAGTGGGGCTTAGAGCAAGTTAGCCCCTCAGCCGGCGAGGTCTCGTATCGACACGATGCCGATCACCTCGCCGTCCTTGACGACCGGTAGGTGCCGGAATCCGTTGTCGAGCATCGTCTTCAGGGCGTCCTCGACCTGCTCGTCGGGGCCGACCGTCATCGGCTCCTGCGTCATCCACGACGAGACTTCGTGCGAGGGAGCGTCGTGGGATTGCGAGATCGCCCGCACTGTGTCGCGCTCGGTGAAGATGCCGGCCAGCTTGGTGCCGTCCATGACGAGCATCGAACCCACTCGGTGCTGGGCCATGAGCGCCACTGCTTCGCCCACGGTGGTCGAAGGGCTGACCGTGAACAGGGTCTCGCTCATGACCTCCCTCACGGCGGCCATGGGCTGGATTCTATGCCTGGCCGGGAGGCATTGGGAAAGCCGCCAGCAAGGCGGTGGCGGCGAGGACGACCAGCACCAGCACCCCTTCGGGGCGGGCGTACCGGAACCCACGTCGCCAGACCAGAACCGACATCGCGACCATGACCAGGACGCCGGCCGTCTTGAGGCTCAGAACCAGGCCGTACGGCGTTCCCCACAAGTCATCGAGCCCGCGCAGCTCCTCGGTGGCGCGCAGCACCCCGGTCAAGGCCGTGATCGCGAAGGCCAGGAACGCGACGCGGCCAAAGCGCTGGAGCATCGCACGCCCTTCGTCCCCTCCCCACCCAGCCGGCGGTCGCAGCGTGGCGAGCACCAGGATGCCGCCGGCCCATGCTCCGGCCGACAGAACATGGGTTGCGTCCGTGAAGATCGCGCCCGCGGCGGGATTGACCGAGGCCGCGTGGCCGACCAAGGCGAGCGCGGCCGCCGCGAAGATGCCCGGAGGCACCACCAGGCCATGGCCCCGGATGCACAGGCCCAGGGCGATGCCTTCCGCGGCGACGCGAACGATGCCAAGGACCGACGGATGCCCCGCGCGCAGCGCGTCGATGCTCACTACCGCAAGGCCACCGATGAAGGCTGCGGCCAGCGCGGGCTGCATCGACGGGCGCGCCCAGCTGATCGCCGGTCGCATCGCGGCCAGCCGCCTCACCACGACCACCCCCACGAACCCCAGCAGGCCCGCGTACTCGAGCCAGCGGAGAGCGGCGACGGCGAGGTCGGTGGGCGGCGGCAGGTTCAAGGCGCCGTCCGGGTCCAGCTCGGGTTGATGATCGCGGTGAGCACGTGCTCCTCCCACCGCCCGTTGATGAGCAGGTACGCCGGCGCGTTGCCCTCGACCTTGAACCCACATCGCTCCAACACCGCACCGCTGCGCGTGTTGCGGGGCATGTAATCGGCCGCGACCCGGTGCAGCCTCCAGGTCTCGAACGCGAATGCGACGGCGCCGCGCACCGCCTCAGTCATGTAGCCCTTGCCCTGCTCGTCGGCGGCCAGGTTGTAGCCGAGCACGCACGACTGGAACGGCCCCCGGTGGACCTGGGTGAGGTTGAGGTTGCCGATGATCCGGTTCGGCAGGTCGCGCGCAAATACGAAGGCCCGGAAGCCGGCCCCGGACGCGAACTCGGGGAGCCGGATGCGCACCTGCTCCAGCCACGCCGCCTCGTCGAGAAAATCGGGCGGATACGTGGGCGAGAACGGCTGCAGGTGCTCGCGGTTCTCGCCGTAGTAACGGATGATCTCCTGGACATCCGCGACCTCCGCCAGGCGAATGATGAGCCGCTGGGTTTCGATCAACTTAAACCCCTCTCCCCTTGAGGGGAGAGGGCCAGGGAGAGGGGCGTGCAGCACATGGACGACCTACACTAGCGCCGACCTCTATGACGGCTCAATCGGTGCTCGACGCAGTCCGGCGGGTGGAAGAGGCGCCTCTGGCGGACCTCGTCGGCGTCAGCGTGGACGACGTCGAGGCGCAGATGGATCACCTCCTCGGGCCGGAGATCGATACCGCGTCGCTGTACCGGCGCTGGGAGCGGCAGCAGTGGGCGGTTTCCGACCTCGACTTCTCGGCCGACGTCCAGCACTGGCAGAACCTGCCCGCGAGCACCCGGCAGGTCATGCAGAACACGATGACGCTCTTCTTCATTGGCGAGCAGGCGGTCACGGACACGCTGGCGCCGCTGCTGTATGCGGCGCCTTATGAGGACGAACGGATCTTCCTCGCCACCCAGATCGCAGATGAAGCGCGACACACAGTGTTCTTCCAACGTTTCTTCGAGGAGGTCCTCGAGGTCGGCGGTGGCCTGCATGCGGCGTTGGAGGCGATCGGTCCACGAGCCACCGAGGGTTTTCGAAAAATCTTTGAGCACCAGCTCGTCGACGCCATGGACTTGGTCCGGCGCGAGCCGCACAACGGGCGCGCCTGGGTGGAAGGCGTCGTCACCTATCACCTGATCATCGAGGGCTACCTCGCGGTCGCCGGCCAGCGCAGCCTCCTGCGCCTGCTGCGGAACGTCGGCATGATGCCGGGATTCGTCGCGGGCTTCACCGCGGTGGCTCGCGACGAATCGCGACATATCGGGTTCGGCGTGCTCGCACTGCGGCGCCGGATCGCGAAGCAGCCCGAGATGGCGCGCGTAGTCACGCTCAAGGTGCTCGAACTGCTCGAGCCCGCGGTGCGGACTGCGGTTGCGCCCGACCGGCGGCTGCCGATCGAAGACCCGCGCACGGTGCCGCCTCCTCTTCGCGTCAACGGCCAGGAGCTGCGCGACTTCGCGCTGTCCTCTCTGGCCAAGCGCTTGCGTGCATCGGGTGTCTCCGAGCCGGCAGCCGAAGAGATCCGTGTGCAGGGCGTGGACCTGTACGAGGCGGCCTGGTCGGAGTACGAACGCAAGCATGGGCTGCGCCACCCGGTGCGGTTCTACCAGGAAGGGTTGGTCAGCGCGCTTTAGGAGGCGGAGGCGATGATCCCGCCGCCCAGCACCTTCGTGCCCGCGTAAAGCACCGCGGCCTGCCCCGGCGCCGCGCCGAGGAATGGCTCGTCGAGGGTGAGCCGCCCCGATTCGTAGCTGGCCGGAATGGCTCGTGAGTGATAGCGCAGCTGCGCTTCGCACCTAACCGGCTCGGCCTCCGTCCCGGCGATGAACGTCACGTCGCGAAGCTCGACCTCGCGCACCGCCAGCTCCTCCCTACGCCCCACCACCAGCCGGTTGGCGGGAGCGTCGATCTTGATCACATACCACGGGCCCGCCTCGCGCAGATCGCCGAACCCGCTCCGCTGGCCCACGGTGTACAGCGCCGTGCCGCGATGGCTGCCGAGTTCGCGTCCCGACGAGTCGACGACCGCACCCGCCCGCACCGGCAGCCGCTCCGCCAGGTACCGCGCCGTTTCGCCCCGAGGCACGAAGCAGATCTCCTGGCTTTCCGCCTTGTCGGCGACCGGCAGCCCGAACTCTCGCGCGTGCTCGCGAACCTCGCGCTTGGTCATGCGCCCGAGCGGAAACGCGATGCTCGCGAGCCGATCGCGATCCAGGTGATACAGCATGTAGGACTGATCCTTGGCGGGATCGACGGCGGCGTGCAGCTCCGGTCCATCCTCGCCGGCGACGATGCGTGCGTAGTGTCCGGTGGCGAGCTTCTCGAAGCCGAGCTCCAGCACGCGGGAGAGCATCAAGTCGAAGCGGACGAATGCGTTGCAGCGAACGCAGGGGTTAGGCGTCCTGCCCTCGAGGTACTCGCGGTGGAAGGGCTCGATGACGCGCTCGCCGAACTCGTGTTCCAGGTTCCAGCAGTAATAAGGAATGCCGAGCACCGAAGCGACGCGCCGCGCGTCTTCGACCGCGGACAGCGAGCAGCAGCCGCCGTGCTTCGCCGATTCCTCGGTCTCGCCTCGCGGCCACTGCTGGAGCGTGATCCCGACCACGTCGTGGCCTTGCGCCTGCAGGAGCGCAACAGCGACCGAAGAGTCCACGCCGCCAGACATCGCAACCGCAATCCTCACTTTCGGCTCTCCACGATTTGCCTCGCCACGATCTCAGCGTCCTCGCCCACGCCGGCGAGGATCGCCGATTTGAACTTTCTCATCCAGTGCACACCAACAAAGTAAAGCCCTGGCACCGAAGTCGCGCCGTCGGTCTGGATCGGAAAGCCCATGTCGTCGAAAACCGGAAACTCGACCCAGCCGTACTCGGGCCGGTAGCCGCTAGTCCAGATGACGTTTGTGATTCCTTCGCGGGCGAGGTCGAGCTCGGTGCGGGTCGGGATACGCATCGGCGGAGGTAGATCGTAGATCGGCCTAGGCGTGCCGGTCCTCGTGCACCAAGCATCGATATGTCCCCTGATGTCCGCCCAGCGCGCATCGCCGAAGTCGACGCTGGCGGCCAGGTCGTCGGCGAAGTGAAGCGTCGAGCCCTCCGCGCCCAGGAAACGGCCGAGCAGCTCCACGCCCATCTGGTGCAGCGTGCGGTAGTTCAGGTCGTGCCCGCCCTCGTGACCCGTCGCTTGCGGATTGCCGACCAGTCGCGCCGCGGGCGACGGGAGCTGGTCGGGCGTGCGGTCGTTGTAGCCGGACTCTCTGAACCACCAGATAAAATCGCGGCCGCCGATTCTGCGCTGAGCCCACGGGCAGCGACCGCAAGCGATGAACACCTTCCGACCTGCCTCGTGCAGCTCCTCCGCCAGCTGGCAGCCGGTCTGGCCGCTCCCGATGATCAGGACGTTGCCAGGTGGGAGCTTGGCCGGACTCCCGTAGTCCTCGGCGAGGACCTGGTGGAGCGTCGCCGGCAGGGTCTCGGCGCCGGCCGGCCGGTGCGCCTTGTGGTAGAAGCCTGAAGCCACCACTACGCTGCGGGCGCGGACCTGGCGGTCGCCCAGGCTCAGCATGAAATGACCGCGCGAGTCTGCCTCGAGGCGTGAAACGTGCGTGTTCTGCATGACCGGAGGCTGGAACGACTCGGCCCAGGATTCGAAGAAGGCGATCAGCTGCGCGAGCAACATGAAGCCGTCCGGTTCGGGACCTGCATACGCCGCGCCTGGGAGCTTCACCGCCCAGTTCGGAGTCACCAGGCAGAACGAATCCCACCGACGGCTGCGCCACGTTTCCGCGACCCGGCCGGCCTCGAACACGACGTGGTCGGCGCCCGCCTGGGTCAGGTACCAGCTGGTCGCCAGTCCGGCCTGCCCTCCCCCGATCACGGCGACGTCGACGCTTTCAATCATCCGGCGGCCAATCTTAAACGGCAGTTAAGCTGCGCCCGTGCCCAAGCTGAGCGACGTTCAGGCCGGACGCATCGGCGAGTACCTGTTGTCGGTCTACGCGATGCTCACGACTGGCGGCACGCTCGTCCCCTTCTCGGTCGTGGCCGACGACGACCATCGCGATCTGGTCGTCGTTGCAAAGGGCAAGAGCGCATTCGCTTCGCTCCAGGCCAAAGCGTGCTTCGAGCTCGGAGCGTCCGGTTTCGTGCAGTCGAACGCCACCTACTTTCCGAACTCCATACCCAGCGAGTCCTCGTGGATCTACGTCGTGGTGCTCGTGCTCGAACTCGCGCCTGTCGTTTGGTGGCTTGTGCCGGCGCCCGATTTCAACCGCCTCACCTCGCATGCACCCGCGCGCGCAGGCCGCAAGGTCGAGCTCCACTTCCGCGCCCACCCACAGGGCAATGACGCGTTCGCTCCGTTCCGAACCGAAACCAAGGACGTCGGACCGCGCCTGCTCGAAATCATCGACAGCCTGCCGCCCGGCACGAAACCGCTCCGAGGCGCGCGCCTTTTGATCAGGCGAGCCTAGCCGACCAGGTCGCCCTCAGCGGGCTCGACCTTGACGCCGCGCGACTCGAGGTACTCGACGCCGCGATCCAACTCGTCAGGCTCGCCGATGACCTCGAGCAGCACCCAGCCCTGATCTTTGGAAACGTCGGCGCGGCGGATGTTGGTGACCAGCTCGAACTGCTTCCCGAGCTGGTAGATGACCGGCTCCTTGACCATGTCCGGGCCGAAGATCAGCTTGAGACGCCGCCTCGCCATACGGTGAGTCTAAGCACCCCCTCCCACCTTCGGGGGGAGGGTCGGGGAGAGGGGCGTGAGCTAGGAACCTCCGGCCACAGCCGGCACAATCGAGATCTCGTCCTTTTCGGACACCTTGGCGGCAAGGCCGGCGCCCAAGCGGACGTCCTCGTCGTTCAGGTAGACGTTCACGAACTGCCGGAGTTGGCCCTTCTGGTCCAGCAGCCGTTCCTTGAAGCCGGGGTACCGCGTGTCGAGTGCGTCGATTGCCGAGCCGAGGTCGGCGGCTTCGACGGTGACGGTCATCTGGCCCTCGGAGAGGCGCCGTAGCGGTCCGGGGATGCGGAATTGAGGCATGTCTAGATGTTCACCTGTTCCCGAAACGATTTTAGGGTGGGTTCTATTTCGACTCGGCGCGCATGGCCGTCGACCGAGGCCAGGACGTCGGCGGTCTTGAGGCCATGTCCGGTGACGTAGGCGACCACCACCTCATCGCCCTTCCAGCGCCCCGCACGGGCCAGCTTGGCCAGGACGCCGATCGTCACGCCTCCGGCCGTCTCGGTGAAGATGCCCTCGGTGCGGGCGAGCAGCCGCATCGCCGCGACGATCTCATCCTCGGTGACCGCCTCGACGACACCGCCCGTCTCGAGCGCGATCCGGTTCACGTAGATTCCGTCCGACGGATTCCCGATCGCGATGGAGCGGGCGATGGTGTTGGGCTTGACGGGCAGCACGCGCTCGGGCGTATCGGATTTGAACGCGTTGTAGACCGGCGCGCAGCCCAGAGCCTGAGCCCCGGTCAGCGCGGGCACGCGATCGTCGCGCACGAGCCCGTAATCGATCAGCTCGCGGATGGCCTGGCGGTGGCGGACGAACTGACAGCCGCTGGCGATCGGGATGATGATCTCGTCCGGCAGCTTCCAGCCCAGCTGTTCGATGGTCTCGAAGGTGAGTGTCTTGGAGCCCTCCGCGTAGAACGGGCGGATGTTGATGTTGCAGAAGGCCCAGGGCGTCGACTCGAGGAGCTGGCTGCAGAGCCGGTTGACCTCGTCGTAATTGCCCCGCACCGCGACCACGTTCGGGTCGAAGACGCTGATGCTCACGACCTTCTGCGGTTCCAAGTCGACCGGGATGAACACGAAGCACTCGAGGCCTGCGCGCGCCGAGTACGCGGCGACGGCGTTGGCAAGGTTGCCCGTGGACGCGCAGGCGATCGTCTCGAAGCCGTGGGCGCGCGCCCAGCTGATCGCGACCGACACGACGCGGTCTTTGAACGAGTTGGTCGGGTTCATGCTGTCGTTTTTCAGATACAGGTTGCGCAGCCCCAGCTCGGAGCCCAGCCGATCCGCCTTGACCAGTGGGGTGAACCCTTCCCCGAGGGTGACCACGGGGACGTCGTCCTCGACCGGCAGAAGGTCGCGATACCGCCACATCGATGCCGGCCCCTGCTCGATGCGCTGCCGGCTGACTTTTTTCTTCAGCGCCGCCTGGTCGTAGACGACGTCCAGAGGGCCGAAGCACATCTCGCAGACGTGCGTCGCCTGGAGCTCGTACTCCGCACCGCACTCGCGACAGCGCAACCCCAGGAGCTTGGCCATGTGGTCAGTTTAGAGTGGGAGTGTTACGTGGACCGGTGGCTGCGAGCGCTGAAACGTCGGGCCGAAGGCGGCTAGTCGGGTCCGCGCGCCAACCGCTGGTACGGGGTGATCGGTGGGACCGTGAGCATGCGGCCGTCATCCGCGCGCACGATCTGCCATTCCCCCTCGTGCACCATCCAGTGATGCCGGTAGCAGAGGAGAACGAGGTTCGGAAGGTTGCCGGGCCCGTTATGGGTCCAGTGCACCAGGTGATGGCCCTCGGTCCAGGTCGCCGGCCGGTCGCATCCCGGCCAGACACATCCTCTGTCGCGGACCTTGAGCGCCTTGCGCTGCGGTCCGGTGATCGTCCGCTTGGCACGCCCGACATCGATCACTGTCGAGTCCGAGCCGAGAAGGATGCGCGTGACCGAGGAGTCGCAGGCCAATCGCTCGACCGCCTTAGCCGAGATCGGGAGCGAGAACTCCATCTCCGCCGCCGGCGCGCCACAAAGACCGAGCAGAGTCTCCAGCGAGGTCGTGACCTGCATGTGCGGGCGCCGGCTCGGCACGCCGTGATCGAGCTCATGCGTACAAATCTCGACGAGTGCATCGGCCACCCGGCGCTCACGACAGCGGTCATCGTTCTTGCCCGTGCGCTGGGCCAAGGGCTCGAGCGCCGCCTGCACGGCCGCACCGCCGACCTTGTCGAGCATGCCGTTGACGTAGACCATGCCGTCGTCGCTGTTGGCAAAGGTGAGACTGCGCGCCTCCACGCCCTGAGCCTCATCGGCGGCGCAGCCCTTGGGGTCGGCGGCATGGCGCGCGTGGTAGCAGGAGTCATGAAAGCGGGCGATGGTTTGCTTGCGCGCCTGGCCAAGCAGTTTGTCCTGGTCGAGGCGCTCGCCGACCGCCGCTGACGTGCGTGCGATGAGCGCGAAGTGGGCGAAACCGATCTCACCGCCTGCCATCGCCTCTGAGCTCTGGCCCAGATGCTCAGCTTGCTGGCCGGCGCAGATTCGAGCACTTGCGGCGCCGCCACTCATGTGGCAGTTGGCCTTGAGCCAGGCGATTGGGCTGTCGAAGCCCTGCCAGTCGTACTCGTCGGTCTGGGCGAACTGGGCGGCCAGGTAGGAGAACTCGAGCTCGTCCTGATCGATCTTCTGGCGGCGGCGGATCAGCTCGGCGGCGATCGCCTCGCCGGCTCTAGGCGCAGTTCCCCAGACCTCGCTCTCCATGAGGAGAGCGTACGAACACCTGTTTGGAGAGTCAAGAAAATGGGGTGTTAATTTCGGGCGTCGCGAACCTCGAGCCACCAATCCAGCTCCGCCCCAGGAGCAAGCAGAGGTGGCGCCACCGCCAGATGTGGACGGTCTCCCCCACCGGTCGCAGGCTCGATCGCGATGTGCTGATATCCGCCCAGGTCGCCATTGCAGACCCACACCCCGACATAAGGTGTCAATCGCTTGTCCCAAGCAATCTCAATCGCAGACCCCGACGACCACTGCAGGCGTGCATGGTCCACGGACCCGCGCCTCAAAAACACCTTGCGACTCTTCCCAGCTTCCGGCCTAGGCACGTCACCTGCCACCTCGACGCTCATTTCGGACTCGTAGCGAAATAAGGGGTGCGCGCACCAGTAGGCCAGGATCGGTTCCGCCCCGTCATTTCGGTACGAGTACGTCAGCCGCACCGCGCCCTCGCCGAGCTGCACGCGACGCCGCAGCCTCCATGGCAGCACTCGGCCCGCGCACTCGAGCGTGGCATCGTCGAGCACCGTCCATGGGAGGCGCCAGGCCTCCCCATGGTCAGGCAGCTCGACCCCCTCGAACGATCCCGGCCCGGGGTACCGGGACGCATCGACACACGGCACCATCTCGTCCCACCCCCGCGCCCCGGCAGCGACGAAGCCGGTCGCGGAAGGATCGTCGACTCCGATGCCCTGATCGAGAAGTTCCTCGCCCGCTAGGCGAAGCGAAATGATGCGCCCGCCGTGCTCGGGCTGAATCTCCATGTCCCAAACGCCGCCCTGCAACCTCACCGCGCCTCGGATCGTAGTGTCTAGAAGGGTGAGACCTCTCCTAGGCGCCGCTGTCGCGCTTTGCCTTCTAACAGCCTGCTCACCAAACACAGCCACCCACATTCCCAGTCCTTCACCAACACGCACACCCGCCAGCACGCCCCCATCGACTCCATCCACCCAGCCAACAGCCGCAAACAAACCCCACGTCTTCCTGATCGTGATGGAGAACCGCAGCTACGACCAGGCGATCGCCGGCGGCTACACGGCCCAGCTGGCGGCGAAGTACGCGGTGGCGACGAACTACCACGGCGTGTCGCACCCGAGCCTGCCCAACTACCTCGCCCTGACGTCAGGCAGCACGTGGGGGATCGCCGACGACGAGTGGCACCCCCTGCCGGCCGGGGGCCTGGGAGCTCAGCTCACGACCGCCGGCATTCCCTGGCGCGCGTACATGGAGGGCATGTCCGGCAGCTGCACGAGGAGCGTGTATCCCTACGCCCTGAAGCACGACCCCTTCCCTTATTACGGAAGCACCTGCCCGGAACAGATCGTCCCCTTCTCCCAGTTCGACCAGGACATCACGGGGACGGTTCCCAATTTCGTCTGGATCACGCCGGACCTTTGCCACGACGGCCACGACTGCTCGACTCAGGTCGCGGACACCTGGCTGTCACAGACGGTGCCCAAGATCCTCGCGACGTCCGCCTGGCAAAACGGCGGCTTGCTGCTGATCACCTGGGACGAGGGCGAGGACAGCGCCAACCACGTGCTCACCCTGGTCATTCGCCCCGGCACCCTCATTCACACGAGCTCACGCTCTTACGATCACTACTCGCTCCTCGCGTCCGTCGAGGACCGCTTCGGCCTGCCACGTCTCGGCGAGGCAGCGCAAGCGAACACCATGAACGACCTGCTGGTGACCTTACGGTTCTGAGCCGGCTCGGCGGCTAGTCGGCAGCGCTAGACCGCACCACCTGCGACGACGTAGTTATCGACTCCAGGTACGCAACGTCGACGTTTACGCCCAGGCCCGGGCCGTCAGGCACGTTCAGGCGCCCGTCGACCAGGACGAACGGCTCGGTGATGTCGCGGTGGTAGTAGCGGTCGGACGCCGACGTGTCGCCGGGCAGCTTGAAGTCGGGCATCGCCGCCATCGCCACGTTGCCCGCGCGACCCAGACCGGTCTCGAGCATCCCTCCCATCCACACCGGCACGTCGTGCTTTGCGCACAGGTCGTGGATGCGCCGCGCCTCGAGGTAGCCGCCCACCCGCCCGGGCTTGATGTTGATGATCGAGCAGGCGCCCAGCTGGATGGCGTCGGCCGCCGCCTGTTCCGAGGTGATCGACTCGTCGAGGCACACCGGCGTTCGGATGAGCTTGGCGAGCTCGGCATGCGCCAGGACCTGGTCTTCGGGCAGCGGCTGCTCGATGAGCAGCAGGTTGAACGCATCGAGCTGGGCAAGATGCCGGGCATCGGCCAGCGTGTAGGCAGTGTTCGCGTCCACCTGCAGGAGCACGTCGCCAAAACGCTCGCGCACCGCGCGGACCGGCTCGACATCCCAGCCCGGCTTGATCTTCAGCTTGACCCTGCGATACCCCTGGTCCAGGTAGCCGCCAACCGTCGCGAGCAGCTCGGGGATCGAACGGTGGATGCCGACCGATACACCGCAATCGACGGCGGAGCGCACGGCGCCGAGATAGTGCGCGAAGGATTCGCGCCGCGCGCGCAGCTCCGCATCCAGAACCGCCATCTCGATCGAGGCTTTCGCCATCCGGTGCCCGTGGAACCTTTGCAGCGCGCCCTTCACGTCGGCGGCGGTCAGGCGCGGTAGCGCGAGCAGACGCGGAAGCAAGTGGTGCACCAGCACGTGCTGGGCGGCCTCGACGTACTCCGACGAGTAGTCCGGTTCCTCGCCCGCGACGCACTCGCCCCAGCCCTCCCCTTCGTCAGTGATCGCTTTGAGGATCAGGATGTCGCGCTCGAGCTGGGTCCCAAATGACGTCTCGAACGGCGCCACCAGGGAGATCCGGATCCGGCGCAGCTCGACCGCTTCCAGCTTCATTTATTCAGCGCCGACGCGAGGGTGCTCAACCTCGCGTCCTCCTCATCGTTCAGATCGATGTCGGCTGCCGCCGCGTTCTGCTCCATCTGATGGACGCTCGACGCTCCCGGGATCACAACGACGTTGGGCTTGCGGATCAGCCACGCCAGCGCGACCTGCGCCGGAGTCGCGCCGTGCCGAGTTGCGATCTCACCAAGCGCCGCGATCAAAGGCCGCAGGCGAGCACGCGAGGCGGCACTGAACGGGCCCCTGAACCGGCGGAAGTTGGTCGGCGTGGTCTCCAGGTATTTGCCCGATAGCAATCCCTGCGCAAGCGGGCTGTACGCGATGACGATGCGCCCGTTCTCTTTCGCCCACGGCACCAGGTCGCGCTCCGGGCCGCGTTCGAGGAGGTTGAACTTCACCTGGTTCGACAGCACCGGACCGCCAAAGGCCTTCTCCGCCGCTTGCCACTGGGCCAGCGAATGGTTGCTGACCCCGACGTGGCTCACAAGGCCGCTCTCGACCAGCTTCCTCATGCGGGGCATGGTCGCCCCAGGCGGAAACATCGGGCTGGGCCAGTGCAGCTGATAGAGGTCGATCCGATCGACTCCCAGGCGGCGCGCGCTCGCGCGCGCCCTCGACGCCACCTGAAAAGGCAGCCCGATGGGGAACAGCTTGGTGGCGAGAAACACTTTGTCGCGACGGCCCCTGATCGCCTCGCCCACGATGCGCTCAGATCGCCAGGGTCCGTAGAACTCAGCCGTGTCGATCAGGGTCACGCCGAGATCCAGCGCGCGGTGCACGATCTTCACCGCCTCGCCCCGCGCGAAGTCCGATCCGTATCCCCACTCTCGGGACCCGAACTGCCACGCGCCGAGCCCGATGGCGGACATGCGCGCGCCGCCGGCTTCGACGTATTTCACGACTCCTCCCTCAAGAGCCGGTCGTAGACCATCTGCGACCACGACTCCATCTCCAGGTAGTAGATCCGCATCTCTTCGAGCGTGAGCAGCTGGCCCGCCAGCTTCGTCGTTTCGCGAATCGCGATGTCGGGCGAGTCACCGTCCACCAGGAACACCACGCCGAGATGCACCTTCGAGACGGGGGAAGACTCATCGTTGAGGAGCCCGAGCAGCTTCGCCTCGAAACGCCCGTCGTAGATCACCTCCTCCTCCCACTCCCGCTTGAGCCCATCCTGGATCGGATCCCCGCCCTCGAGGTCGCCGGGATTGATGTGGCCGCCGACACCAAGCGAGTACTGCTTGCGCAGTCGCCGCTCGGATGACGCGCGCAGGCGATGCGTCAGCAGGTAGCGATGGCCGTGCCGGAACACGACATACGGGATGATCTGCTGGTAGCTCGGGTCGTCCTCGACCTCGGCCCGCGCCATGAAAAGGTGGCGTTCGCGGATCACGGACTGGTGCCGCTCGAGCTGATCGCTGATGAAGCCGTGCCACGCCCCGTCCGGGAAGATGTCCTCCCGCCTGACGCAGAGCACCTGCTCCGAGAGCGCACGCATCATGCCGGCGCGGCAGCCATGCGGACGAGGCCGCGTCCAAAAACTGCGATGAGCTCGGCAGTGCGATCGACCTCGTCGTCTGTGACCGGCAGGAAGTACAGCCAGGCGGCGCGCTCGGTATCGGTGGTGATCATCGTTCGGGCCGAGTCGGAGCTCGGGTTGCCACACGGTCCCTCGGCGTCCGCAACGCAAATTCGGCCGGCCACGTTCACGCGCTCCTTGCCGATGCCGGTGTAGCTCTCGCCTTCGACGCCCAGCCTGACCACGAGCTCGTCGCCGCGGACCTTGTCGAGGTCGTACAGGCCGACCGGCACCTGCAGCTGGACCGACATGGCGTTGGCGACATCCACCAGCGAGTTGACCCGCGGCAGCGGCTCGCCCTTCTTCAGCCTCCGGAGCAGGGCCTCGGATGAAGGCCGGACGCGGGTAGGGTCGATTCCGAAGCGACGGTAAAGCGCCCGCGCGCGGCCGGCGTCGCCGACCTGGCCGGTTCGCGCCGCCTGCATGGCACGCGCCACCTCGAGCTCGAAATCATCGCGTGGTTCTGTGACCTCGAGCTCATACAGCTCCAGCGCCAGCACCTCGACGTCGAGCTCGCAGCGGATCGTCAGCACAGCGATTCCAGCTGGTCGAAGAAGCCCGGGTAGGAGATTTCGACGCAGTCCGCGTCCTCGATCTCGGTCGTGCCGTCGGCGAGGAGCCCGGCGACCGCCAGCGCCATCGCGACGCGGTGATCTCGATGCGAGTGGACCCGAGCGCCTTCGAGCGGGCGCGGTCCGTTGATGACCCAGCCGTCGTCGAGGGCGGTGATGTCGGCGCCCATGGCAGCCAGCCCCTCGGCCATTGCGGCGATGCGATCGGATTCCTTGACGCGCAGCTCGGCCGCGCCGCTGATCCGGCTCGTGCCAGGAAGCTGTGACGCGAGGACCGCGAGCACCGGGAGCTCATCGATCATCTCGGCGGCCATGCCGCCGCTGACGGACAAGGGGCGGAGGGCCGATGCAGGTCCGACCTCGAGGTCGCCCACCGGCTCGCCGCTTTCCGACCGCACACTGTTGACGGCGATCGCAAGCCCGCACGAGCGTATGAGATCGACGACCGCGGTTCGGGTCGGGTTGATGCCTACATCGCGAATGCGCGCATGCGATCCATGGACCAGCCCGGAGACCACAAGCCAGAAGGTCGCACCGCTCAGGTCACCCGGGATTTCTATGTCCAGCGGAGAGAGGCGGTCCGCCGGCCGGATCTCGACGAGGCGGCCTTCGACTTTCACGTCGGCACCCATCGCGGCCAGCATCAGCTCGGTGTGATTGCGCGTGGCGACCGGTTCCAGCACCACGGTCGGGCTCACCGCGAACAGGCCGGCCAGCAGCACTGCCGACTTGACCTGAGCGCTGGGGACGCTGGGCCGGTATTCGATTCCATGCAGAGGCACGTGGCCTCCGACCTCGAGGGGCGGCCATGAGGCTCGCGCGCCCATCTCGCGCAGCGGCGCCACCACGCGATCCATCGGCCTCGTGGTCAGCGACTCGTCGCCGCGCAGCTCGGAAGCGAACTTCTGCGCTGACAGCAATCCCGCGAGCAACCTCATCGTCGTCCCCGAATTTCCGCAGTCGAGCGCATCGGCCGACGCGCGCAGGCCGCGCATGCCCACGCCACGAACCACCGAATCGTCGATCTCCACGCCGAGCGCACGCATGCAGCCCGCGGTGGATCTGACGTCGGCGCCAGTCGACAAGCCGCGAACGCGGCTCTCGCCGTCGGCGATAGAACCCAGGATGAGGGCCCGGTGCGAGATCGACTTGTCGCCCGGCACAGAGATATCGCCATCGAGGCGGCGCGCCCTTCTAACGGTCGCGATCACGGGGAATCCCCCTCTCCCCTGCGGGGAGAGGGTCGGGGAGTGGGGCGTGAACTGGCAACGTCCGTGGACCATCGCTCCCGGACCGACCGGGCCTCCTCGAAAAGCTCGACGAGGCGCGGGTCGTCGGCCTCGAGATGGCGGCGCAAGCGGGCGAGCGAGTGGCTGATCGCGTCCAGTTGCTCGAGCAGATTGTCGCGATTGGTGCGCGTGATGCCCGCGGACATCGCGGGATCGCCGGCGGCGAGCCGGCTCATGTCGCGAAACCCGGATGCTGCCACCTTGGAGGCCTCCGGCCAGTCGGCCCGACCGGAGAGCGCCAGGACGTAGCCGACCGAAAGCAAGAGCGCCGCATGGCTGACGCCGGCCACCAGGCGATCATGTGTGGCTGCGTCCATCACGAGCGGGTGCGCGCCCGCGGCCTCTACGAGCCCGATCACGGTCTCATCGCGGCGGGTCAGGATCCAGGGCGCGCCCGCATACAGGTCAGCAGTCGCGGCGTCGATGCCGGACGATTCGCGCCCGCACATCGGGTGGCCGCCCACCAGGTCGATGCCCGCTCCCGCGGCCCACTCCATGACTTTGCCCTTGGTGCTCGCGACGTCGGTGACGACCTTGCCCTTGACATGAGGGCCCAAGCTCTTGAACACGTCCTGCATCGCGAGGATCGGGACCGCCACCACGATCACGTCCGCCATGTCGATGACGTCGAGGTCGGTCCCCGCGGCGCTCACGATCCCGCGGTCATTCGCCTTGAGCGCGGTCGAAGCGTCGCGGTCGAAGCCGACGATGGTGATCTCGGGCCGCGCTTTCTTCACCGCCAGCGCGAACGAAGCGCCGATCAGGCCGAGGCCCACCACCCCGATCGTGGGCATTGGCTAAGCGAGCTGCTTGGCCAGCGCGCCCAGCAGCCGGCGCAGATCCTGCATCAGGCGGTCAAAGCTTGCGAAGTCGAGCGACTGCGCCCCGTCCGACAGGGCCTGGTTCGGGGTTGGGTGCACCTCCACGATGAGCCCGTGAGCGCCCGCCGCCACCGCGGCCAGCGCCATCGGTCGGACCAGCGACCAGCGCCCGGTCGCCTGCGAAGGGTCGACGACGATCGGTAGGTGCGAAAGCTCCCGAGCGAGCGGGATGGCGTTGAGGTCGAGCGTGAAGCGCGTGGCGGTCTCGAACGTCCTGATGCCGCGCTCACAAAGGATCACGTCGCGGTTGCCCTGCGAAAGGATGTATTCCGCGGCGAGCAGCCACTCCTCGATCGTCGACGACATGCCGCGCTTGAGCAGCACCGGCTTGCCCGACTTGCCGGCCTCCTGAAGCAGAGCGTAGTTCTGCATGTTGCGGGTGCCGAGCTGGAGGATGTCCGCGTATCGCGCGACCAGCTCCACGTCGCTCGGCGAGACCACCTCCGTCACGACTTTGAGCCCGGTCTCGGCGCGCGCGGTGGCCATCATCTTGAGCGCCGACTCGCCCAGGCCCTGGAACGAGTAGGGCGACGTGCGCGGCTTGAACGCGCCGCCGCGCAGGATCTTCGCGCCCTGAGCAGCCACGTGGCGGGCCGTCTCGAGGAGCATCTCCTCGCCCTCGACCGAGCATGGACCGGCCATCATCACGACCTCGTCGCCCCCGATCTTCACTCCCCCGACGTCCACGATCGTGTCGACCGGCCGGAACTCCCGACTCGCGAGCTTGAACGGCTTGGTGATCTGCATGATCTCGTGGATCCCGCCGAGGTGGGAGAACGCTTCCTTGTACGCGTACGCGTTGCCGCCGATGACCCCGACGAGCGTCCGCTCCTCGCCGCGCGAGATCTCGGTCTTCAGTCCGATCTCGTGCACGCGGTCGACCACGGCATCGATCTCGGCCTTGGTGGCTTGATGCGCCATGACGATGATCACGGGATCAGCGGGCTCCGAAGTGAATCGAGGTCCGATTTGATGGCGGCGGCGCCGCGCAGGTACGCGAAGCGCATGGCCGATTGCGGCCTCGGCGTGTTGTAGAGCACCAGAGTGCGGATGCACATCCGCACGCCACGCGGGTTGGGCAGCTTGACGTCCATGTCGTGGCCGCACAGCAGCGGCACGTCGAGCCAGCCCAGGCGCCGCGCCGCGTAGGCGGGGTACTCGGCAGTGAGGTCGTGCGTCGTCGTGAAGTAAGCGAAGCAGATCTCGCCGATGTCCAGGTCGTTCTGCTCGGTCAGCTCACGAAGCAGCTCTTCGGTCGCCTCGGTGATCGCCTCCTGCGTGTTCGCCGTCGCCGTCGTGGCGCCGCGGATCCCCCTCACCGGCATGCTTTCAAGAGTTCCTTGACAAGGACCGTGGGGTCGGCGCCTTTGTCGATCTCGGAGACGATGGCGCTGCCGACCACGGCCGCGTCGGCTTTTCCGCGCAGAGTCTTCATGTGCTCCGGGCGTGAGATCCCGAACCCGGCCGCCACCGGCAGGTCGGTGTGCTTCTTGACCTCTTCCAGCAGGTCCTTCATCCCCGTTGGCAGCTCGCTGCGCGCCCCCGTGATCCCAGTCACCGTCACGCAGTAAACGAAGCCGCTCGAGTGCTCGCAGATGGACGCCATCCGGGCCGGCGAAGTGGTCGGAGACACCATGAACACGGTGTCGAGCGACGCTGACCGCAGCCAGCCGGCGACCGGCTCCGACTCCTCGAGCGGCAGGTCCGGGACGATAACGCCGGCGACCCCCGCCTGCGCGGCTTCCGCGGCGAATCGCCGAGGGTCGTGCGAGAGAATCGGGTTGATGTAGGTCATGAGCACGATCGGGATGCCCTCGCGTGCGAGTGCGGCCGCCAGCTCGAGCGACGCCCCCACCGTCATCCCGTGCTCGAGAGCCGTTTGCCCCGCGTGCTGGATCACCGGTCCGTCCGCCAGCGGGTCCGAGAACGGGATGCCAATCTCCAGCGCGGCGATGCCCGACGTCGCCAGCTTCTTCCCCACCTCGAGTGACTTTTTCTTGTTTGGGTGGCCGGCCATCATGTACGCGACCAGCTTCAGGTCCCCGTTCGCGCGCAGCGCCGCCTCCAGCCGGGCGGTTTCAGTTTTCAACGGGACCCTGCGCCTCGACCGAGTCCATGTCCTTGTCGCCGCGCCCGGAGAGGCAGACGAGGATGCGTCCACCCGGACCGAGCTCGCGGGCGATCACGCCCGCCTGGTGCAGCGCGTGCGACGGCTCGAGGGCCGGCATGATGCCTTCGAGCCTGGTGCAGAGCTTGAACGCGGCCACCGCGTCCTTGTCGCCGACGGCGACGTAGTCCACACGCTCGAGATCGCGCAGGAAGGAGTGCTCGGGACCGACGCCTGGGTAGTCGAGCCCGGCCGAGACCGAGTGGGTGTTGAGGATCTGGCCGTCGCCGTCCTGCAGGAGATACGAGTAGGCGCCATGCAGCACGCCAGGGCGCCCGGCCACCAGCGAGGCCGCGTGCTTCCCGCTTCTGATCCCCGAGCCGGCGGCCTC
>DMCH01000004.1:0-4960 GCA_003446775.1 Chloroflexota bacterium | reverse complement strand
CCCACCACCGAACCGATGATGTAGTGGGTGGTGCGGACGTTCGTCACCCAGTCGCGAATGGCCTCGGAGGTCGCGTCCTTCAACGTCTTGGTCCCGCTGGTGACCTCCTTGACCTCGGCCCCGAGCAGCTTCATGCGGCGGACGTTCATCGACTGCCGGCGCATGTCCTCCGTGCCCATGTAGACCGCACACTCGAGGCCGAAGCGAGCGGCCACTGTGGCGACCGCGACGCCGTGCTGCCCGGCGCCGGTCTCCGCGATCAGGCGTGGCTTGCCCATGCGGATCGCGAGCAGCGCCTGCCCGACTGCATTGTTGAGCTTGTGGGCGCCGGTGTGGCAGAGGTCCTCCCGCTTGAGGTGGATGTGCGCACCGCCGAAATGCTCGCCCAGGCGCGTGGCGGCATAAAGGGGAGTCGGGCGGCCGATAAAGGCGTGGCGATGGCCGGCAAGCTCGAGCTGGAACTGCGCGTCGGCCTTGGCTTCATGCCAGACGCCTTCGAGCTCGTCCAGCGCGCCCATGAGCGTTTCCGGGACGTACTGGCCGCCATAGGCGCCGAAGCGGCCGCGAACCGGATGCTTAATCACGGGATTTCACCTCCCCACTCGTGGGGAGGTCGGCGCGAAGCGCCGGGTGGGGAGATGGAGCTTTCAAGACAGGATCTCAGCAAGTCTTACCGCATGGACGAAGGCCCGCACCTTGTTGTGGTCCTTGACCCTCACGGACGCCTCGACCCCGCTCGAAACGTCGACTCCATAGGGCTTGAACTGGCTCACGACCTTGCCCACGTTACCCGGTTCAAGACCACCGGCGATGAATACCTTCCGAGTTACGAGCAGCTCGCGCGCGAGATCCCAATCCCAGGTTTGTCCGGTGCCGCCGCGCTGGTCGAGAGACCAGGAATCGAGCATGATCGGGTCGGGCCAGTCGGCGGCGTCGGGGACCAGGCCCTCTTTGACCTTCAACACTTTGATGACCGGTCGGCCGGCATCGAAACCGGGCTGCTCCGAACCATGCAGCTGCAGCATGTCGAGGCCCACGAAGTCCGCGATCTCCCTGACCTCGGCGGCGTCCTGGTCGATGAAGACGCCCACGATCTTCGGCCGCACCGCCAGGGCGTCGACGATCGCCTTGGCCTCTTCCGGGCTGACGTGCCGGTCGGACGAGCAGAAATGGAACCCGAGCAGGTCGGCGCCTGCTTCGACCGCCGCCTGGGCGGCGTCAAAGTCGCAGATTCCGCAGATTTTCACCCTGACCATTACAAGGAGGCTAACTCGCGCAGGCAAGCGACTGGGTCGGGCGCCCGCATGAGCATCTCGCCAACCAGGATCGCGTCGGCGCCCGCGTCGCGCATTCGCCGGGCGTCATCGATCGAGTGGATGCCGCTCTCGGCTACGAGCAGCACAGCGTCCGGAATCAAGGGGCGCAGCCTCTCTGTCAGCCCCAGGTCGACCTCGAACGTGCGGAGGTCGCGATGGTTGACCCCGACCACCTGCGCCCCGGCCTCGATGGCCACCCTGGTCTCGCTTTCGTCATGGACCTCGACCAGGGCCGAAATGCCTCGGCTCCTGACCACCGCCAGAAGGCGCCGCAGCTCGGGCAGGTCGAGCGCGGCGACGATCAGCAGCACGGCATCGGCGCCGGCCGCGCGGGCCTCTCCGATCTCGTAAGGGTCCGTGATGAAGTCCTTGCGGAGGATGGGGAGGTTGGTCGCCACCCTCGCCGCCTCGATGTGTTCGGGACGGCCGCCGAAGCCGGCCATATGCGTCAACACGGAGATTGCGGACGCACCGCCGGCGGTGTAGGCGCGGGCGAGGTCAGCCGGCTTGTAGTCCTCGGCCAGGACCCCCATCGTCGGCGTGCGCTGCTTCATCTCCCCGATGACGGCCAGCCCCGGCTTTCGCAGCGCTCCGACGAAATCTCTGGGCGTGTAGATCTGGATCGCGCGCTCCAGCTCTTCCGGTTTAATGAGCGCGCGCCGCCGCTCCATGTCCAGCCTGGCTTCGGCGACCAGGCGGGCAAGGAGATCGGAACTGGTCACTCTTGGGAGATTCTCGCCCAGTTCTGAAGCACTTCGGCGGCGCGCCCGGAATCGATGGCCTCCGCCGCGGTGCCAATGCCGTCCCGCCAATCCCTGGCCCGGCCCGCGGCTCTCAGGGCGGCGGCGGCATTCAGGAGGACGACGTCTCGGCGCGGCCCGCCGGCGCCCTCCAGCACCTCGCGGGCGATGCGCGCGTTCTCCTCTGGACCACCGCCGCGCACAGCGAGAGGGTCGGCCGGTTTCAGGCCGACCTCGGCTGGGTCGAGCTGATACTCCTTGCGGCCGCCGTCGATCTCGATCACGAGCGAGGGCGAGCTCGTCGAGAGCTCGTCCATGCCGTCGCCTGCATGGAACACGATCGCGCGCTCGACGCCGAGTCTCGCAAGGACGTCGGCCATCTTCGCGGCCAGGCTCGCATCCGCCACACCCAGTGCCTGGTATTTGGCGCCTGCCGGGTTGCAAAGCGGGCCGAGGATGTTGAACACCGAGCGCACGCCCAGCTCGCGGCGAGGCACGCCCGCGAATCGAAACGAGGGGTGAAAGATCGGCGCGAACAGGAACCCGATGCCGGCTTGCTCGATGCAGCGCGCGACGCCATCGGGGGCGAGGTCGATCTTCACGCCCAACTGCTCCAGGACGTCAGCGGAGCCGCACAAAGAAGACGCCGCCCGATTTCCATGCTTGGCGACCCTGGCTCCGCAGGCCGCGGCGACGATGGCCGCAAGGGTCGAGATGTTGAAGGTGGCCAGGCCGTCACCACCAGTGCCGCACGTGTCGAGAAGAGCTCCGTCGACCTCGATGGGTGTTGCCAGCGCTCTCGCGGTGCGGGCAAACCCTGTGAGCTCATCGACCGACTCCCCTTTCATGCGCAGCGCGACCATGAAGCCGGCGATCTGGACGGGTGTGGCGTCGCCGCGCATGATCGTCTCGAAGGCAGCCGAGGCCTCGGTCTCGCTCAACGACTCACATTTCACGAGCTTCGCGATGACGTCGATCACTGATTTGCTCGCCTGATGAAGTTGCCGAGGATCTTCTTGCCTTCCTTCGTGAGCACCGACTCGGGATGGAACTGGACGCCATAGGTCGGGTGCTTGGCGTGGCGAAGGCCCATGACGGTGCCGTCGGTGGTCCACGCGGTTACCACGAGCTCGGCGGGCAGTGAAGCCCTTTCGACGATCAGAGAGTGATACCGGGTCGCCTCGAACGGATCGGCGACGCCCGCCAGCACGCCCGAGTTGTCGTGGCGGATCCAGGAGGTCTTGCCATGCGATGGCTCGTTGCGCACGACGCGAGCGCCAAACGCCTGGCCCAGGCACTGGTGGCCGAGGCAGACGCCGAGGATGGCGACCTTTCCGGAAAGCTCCTTGATCGCCTGATTGGAGATGCCAGCGTCGTCGGGCGTGCCGGGGCCGGGCGAGATGACGATGCCGTCGTAGCCCGCCAGCTCGGAGACGGTGACCTCGTCATTGCGGAATACCGCCGGCTCGACCCCAAGCTCGCCTAAGTACTGGACGAGGTTGTACGTGAAGGAGTCGTAGTTGTCGATGACGGCCAGCTTTGGTGAAGAACTGTTGACCATCACAATTCCTCGGCCATCTCGATCGCCTTGAACATGGCGCCGGCCTTCTCGAGCGTCTCCTCGAACTCGCGCTCCGGCTTCGAGTCGGCGACCACCCCAGCACCCGCCTGCACGTAGGCGTCGCCGCCGGCGACGACGATGGTGCGCAGCGTGATGGCCATGTCGAGGTTCCCGCCGAAGCTCACGTAACCCAGCGAGCCCGCGTACACGCCACGCTGGTCCGGCTCGAGGTCGGCAATGATCTCCATGGCGCGGATCTTGGGGGCGCCCGACACGGTGCCGGCCGGAAACGCCGCCCGCAGCGCATCGATCGACGTGCAGCCATCTTTCAGCTCGCCGCTGACCGTCGACGAGATGTGCATGACGTGCGAGTACCGCTCCACCTCCATGAGCCGATCGACGTTCACGGTTCCAGGCCGGGCCACGCGGCCCACGTCGTTGCGGCCGAGATCGACCAGCATCACGTGCTCGGCCCGTTCCTTGAGGTCGCTGAGCAGCTCTTTCTCCAGCCGCGCATCCTCTTCAGGCGTTGCGCCCCGACGCCGGGTGCCGGCCAGCGGCCTGGTCTCCACGCGCTTCCCCTCGACCTGCACGAGCTTTTCGGGCGACGTGCCCACCACGTGGCGATTGCCACCGAGCGCGAGAAAGAACATGTACGGCGACGGGTTGATTGCTCGCAGGCAGCGATAGACGTCGAACGGGCTGGCCGCCAGGTGCTTGCGAAAGCGCTGCGACACCACGACCTGGAAGGCGTCGCCGGCGTGGATGTGCTCGCGGGCGGCGTCGACCATCGCGTGGAACTGGCCGGGGGTCATGTTCGGCTCCCATCGCCCGCCATCAGGCCCGGTCACCGAAGCGGGGGCCGCGTCGGACGAAAGCCGTCTCTCCATCTCGTCGATGCGAGCCATCGCGTCGCCATAGTCCTCGCGGTCGGGCCGGTGGATGGTGAGCAGGCGCAGGCGCCGCGTGACGTGGTCGAAGATCGCCAGGTCCTCCGCGCGAAGGAAAGCCGACTCGGGCATCGGAGGCGCGGCGCCGGCCGCGACCGGGAGCCGCTCGAAGTGACGCGCCGCCTCGTAACCGAGATAACCGACCGCGCCTCCATGGAATCTCGGGATCCCGGGCATCGTCGCCTCGGCTGCGACCGACCGCAGGGCGGGCAGCGGATCGCCGTCGCCGAGCTCGAGCTGCCTGGGCTGATAGCCGATGAACGAATAGCGGGCCAGCCGCTCGCCGCCCTCGACGCTTTCGAGAAGAAATCCGGGCGCGTCGGGCGGACAGAGCAACGAGTACGCGCGGACGGGGGTGAGCATGTCGGCCAGCACCTCCCGGTACACCGGGAT
>DMCH01000037.1:4565-5875 GCA_003446775.1 Chloroflexota bacterium | reverse complement strand
AAGGAGCTGTTCGCCAAGGAAGGCAACCCCCAGCTGGCGCTCCGCATCTTCGTGAGCGGCGGCGGCTGCTCGGGTATGCAGTACGGCATGGCCTTCGACGACATGCGCCGGCCCGAGGACATCACCATCGACCAGGACGGCGTCCAGATTGTGATCGACGACTTCAGCGCCCCCTACATCCGCGGCAGCGAGATCGACTACGTCGACAGCCTGATGGGGGCCGGCTTCACGGTCCACAACCCGAACGCGGTGCACTCGTGCTCGTGCGGCACCTCGTTCGACACCGGCGACGATGCCGGCGGCGCTAAAGCCTGCGGCTGCGGCCACTAACCAGCGTTCTCGCCGTCTTCGTGAAGTAGTACTCGTCGCCCTGGGCGTGATCACGCCCGTCGGCATCCTCGCCGTCAACGCGTCCGCTTTCGTGATGCTGCATCTCAATGCCTTCCGCCTCGTCATCGCCGGCTGTGCGGTGCTGAGCGGATTGGTCCTCAACGGCCTCGCCGCCTGGTGGCTGCTCCGACTCGCCAGCATCCGAGCCGCTGCCCTGTACCTCGAGTACCGGGTCTGGGTGATCGGGGCGGCGGTCCTCGTCGTCGGGCTGACCGCCGCCGCCGGCGGCTTCCTCACCTACCTGGGGCTGCGCGATCCTCGCCACCTGCCCGACGCTCTCTCGATGATCGTGGCCTCCGTCATGTTGCTGCTGCCGTTCGCGGTGACGTTCGCCGGGCGGCGCATTGTTGGCCTGCGCGGGATCATCCCCCTGGACGAACCGGGTGGAAAAGAGAGGAGCCCCTCCCGAGGCGGGGCTCCATTAGGTCGAACTGACTAAGAACCGCAGAGCATAGGCGGATCTCCCCACCCGGCGCTGCGCGCCGACCTCCCCACGTGGTGGGGAGGGTTACTTACATCATGTCGCCCATGCCACCTGGCATGCCGCCGCCGCCCCGCTTCTCCTCGGGAACCTCGGTGACCATCGCTTCGGTGGTAAGCACCATCGCGGCGATCGACGCGGCGTTCTGCAGCGCAGAGCGCGTGACCTTGGCCGGGTCGACGATGCCGGCCTCGAACATGTTTACGTACTTGTCGTTGAGGGCGTCGTAGCCGAAGCCCGGCTTGCCCTTGCGGACTTCCTCGACGATAACGGAGCCTTCCTTGCCGGCGTTCTGAGCGATCTGCTTCAGAGGCTCCTCGAGCGCCCTGCGGACGATGTTGACACCGGTCGCCTGGTCGTCCTTGAGGCCGAGCCCGCCGTCGAGCTTCTTCTGCGCGTTCAGCAGCACGGTGCCGCCGCCCGCGACGATTCCCTCTTC
>DMCH01000037.1:3912-4282 GCA_003446775.1 Chloroflexota bacterium | reverse complement strand
TCCACCGCGGCCTTGGTCGCGCTGAGCGCGTCCTCGATGCGGTGCTTCTTCTCCTTCTGCTCCACCTCGGTGGCAGCTCCAACCTTGATCACGGCGACGCCGCCGGCGAGCTTCGCGAGCCGCTCCTGCAGCTTCTCCTTGTCGAAGTCGGACGTGGTCTCCTCGACCTGGGCCTTGATCGACTTGATGCGGGACTGGATGGCCTCCGCCTTGCCGGCGCCTTCCACGATCGTGGTGTTGTCCTTGGTTACGGTCACGCGGCGGGCCTTGCCCAGCTGCTCGACCTTGGTCTGGTCGAGCTTGAGGCCGAGGTCCTCGCTGATGACCTGGCCACCCGTCAGGATCGACATGTCCTCGAGCATCGCCTTGC
>DMCH01000037.1:0-3597 GCA_003446775.1 Chloroflexota bacterium | reverse complement strand
AAGCCGGGCGCCTTGACGGCGACCGCGGTGAACGTACCGCGCAGCTTGTTGACGATTAGCGTCGCGAGCGCCTCGCCCTCGACGTCCTCGGCCACGATGAGCAATGGCTTGCCCTGCTGGACCACGCGCTCCAATACGGGGAGCAGGTCCTGGATGGCCGAGATCTTGCGGTCGGTGATGAGGATGTAGGGCTCCTCGAGGACTGCCTCCATCCGGTCGGGGTTGGTGACCATGTAAGCGGCTACGTAGCCGCGGTCGAACTGCATGCCTTCGACCACCTCGAGCTCGGTCGCCATGGTCTGGTTGTCCTCAACGGTGATGACACCATCCTTGCCGACCTTGTCCATCGCGTCGGCGATGAGTGAGCCGATCTGCTCGTCCTGGCTGGAGATCGCCGCCACGTGGGCGACGTCCTCGTGGCCCTTGACCGGGACCGAGAGCTTCTTGATCTCGTCGACCACGGCCTCAACGGCCTTCTGGATGCCGATCTTGAGCTGCATCGGGTTGGCGCCCGCGGTGACGTTGCGGAAGCCTTCGCTGATCATGGTCTGAGCGAGAAGGGTCGCCGTGGTGGTGCCGTCACCGGCCACGTCGTTGGTCTTCGTCGCCACCTCGCGCAGCAGCTGCGCGCCGGTGTTCTCCATGGGGTCCTTGAGCTCGATCTCGCGCACGATCGTGACGCCGTCGTTGGTCACGGTCGGGGCGCCGAACTTCTTCTCGAGGACTACGTTGCGGCCCTTGGGACCGAGCGTGATCCGCACGGACTGGGCCACGGTGTCAATGCCCTTCTTAAGGGCCTGTCTCGCGTCTACGTCGAACGTGACTATCTTTGCCATAAATACTTTTCCCTCTTTGCCTTAGTTACTTCTTGGTCTTGCCGTTGGCTCCGACGATCGCGAGCACGTCCTTCTCGGACACGATCAGGTACTCGATTTCGTCGACCTTGAATTCGTTCCCGGCGTACTTGGCGTAAAGCACCTTGTCGCCGACTTTGAGCTCCATCGGCACCTTGGTGCCGTTGTCCAGGATCCTTCCGGTCCCCACTGCCTCGACGGTGCCCTCCTGGGGCTTCTCCTTGGCGGTGTCCGGAAGCACGATCCCGCTCTTGGTCCTCTCTTCCTTCTCCGACGGCTTGACCACAACACGGTCGCCTAACGGTTTCAGATTCATGTGCAGATACCCTCCTCAGCTGAATTTGATCTAGTTAGCAGTCCCCAGGCCCGAGCGCTTAGCACTCAGGGGGGTCGACTGCTAAGTCTACTACCCAGCGGAGGGATGCCGCTAAACCCCTTCGGGCGCTTTTCCTTCGGCCTTGCGGATGAGCTCGAGGGCCCGCGGAGCCTCGGCGTCGGGAACCATGATCCGGGCCTCGGTGAAGTTCATGGCCGCCGAGTAGGCGGTGTCGCCGAAGACCTCGGCCGGAATCCCGTTCGCGTCCAGGACCGCAGCGATCAGGTCGGCCTGCAATCGCTCGCCGCGGAAAACGACCTCCCAGCCTTTGACGCTCACGATTCCCATCCTAGAGAAGGGTCCACCTCTATCGAAGTGTGCGACTCCCCACCCGGCCGCGTCCGCTGCGCGGACGGGGCCGACCTCCCCACATGGTGGGGAGGCGAAGCAGCCGACCTCCCCGTCCCCTCACCCCGGCGCTTCGCGGCGGGGAGCTCCCCACGCGGTGGGGAGCCCAGGTGGGGAGGCGAATTGGAATTGGCAAAGTAGCCGGCCGCGGCGATCATGGCGGCGTTGTCGGTGCAGAGCTCGAGCGGCGGCATGGTCAGTCGCGCCCGGCCCGCCACCACCTCGGCCGCCCGCCGGCGCAGCAGGGTGTTGGCGGCCACGCCTCCAGCCACGACGACCTCGGAGACCGACATCCCCGACAGGGCTTGGTCCAGCTTCTCCATGAGCGACTCCACCACCGAGCGCTCGAAAGCCGCCGCCAGGTCGGCTTTGTCCTGCGGCGTGACGGCGTCGCCCAGATCGCGTAGGCGGTACAGCAGCGCCGTCTTCAGCCCGCTGAAGCTGAACTCGAGCCCCGGCAAAGAAGGCTTGGGCAGCGGCTGCCGGCGAGGGTCCCCGGTTCGGGCAAGGCGGTCGAGCGCGGGTCCGCCCGGGTATCCGAGCCCCAGCATGCGGGCGGCCTTGTCGAAGGCCTCGCCAGCCGCATCGTCGCGGGTGCGGCCGATGACCTCAAACCGTCCGTGTTCGGGCATGCGCACGAGATCCGAGTGCGCCCCGCTCACGACCAGGCCCAGCAGGGGCGGCTCCAGGTCGGGGCGAGCCAGCATGGCGGCGTAGATGTGGCCCCACAGGTGATTGACCCCCGTCAGCCGCCGCGACCACGACGCGCTCAGCCCCTCGGCGACGCCGACGCCGACCAGCAGGCAGCCGGCGAGGCCCGGGCCGCGTGTGACAGCAATGAGGCCGACGTCATCCGGGCCCGCGCCCGCCTTCTCGAAGGCGAGGTCCAGCAGGCCGGGTAGGCGCTCCAGGTGGTCGCGCGCCGCCAGCTCGGGGACGACGCCGCCGAAGTCCTTGTGCAGGTCCACCTGCGAGTGGATGACGTTCGACACGACGCGCCGGCCGTCCTCGACCAGGGCGACGGAAGTTTCGTCGCACGACGTTTCGATGCCGAGCGTTAGTGCCAGCTTGTACCTCCCCACCCGGCGCGCTGCGCGCGCCGACCTCCCCACTGCGTGGGGAGGCGAACTATGCCGAGAGTTAGTGCCAGCTTGTATCTCCCCACCCGGCGCGCTGCGCCCGCCGACCTCCCCACTGCGTGGGGAGGCGAACTATGCCGAGAGTTAGTGCCAGCTTGTTTCTCCCCACCCGGGCGCGCTCCGCGCGCCGACCTCCCCACTGCGTGGGGAGGCGAGTTTTAGTTATCGCCCTTGGTCAGCAAATCCCGCCGCAAACCTCTTACTTCGGAGTCGATGCGCTCCAGGTTGGCCTCGTACGCGCGGCGGAATCGGGGTGAGTGGATGGAGTCGGACCACATCACGATCGCGTCCTCGCCGTTGTCGGTGTAGTAGCCCTTGCGCCGGCCGATCACCTTGAAGCTGAAGGCCTCGTACATCTTCATCGCGTTCTCGTTGGACGTGCGCACCTCGAGGGTCACCCATTTGGCGCCAATGTCGTAGGCCGCCTGGATGAGACCCGCGAACAGGATGCGGCCGAGGCCTTGATGATGAAGGTCGCGCCGGACACCAATGGTCGTCACGTGGGCCTCGTCGTACATGCGCCACATCCCGCCGTACCCGACGATCGAGGGGTCGAGCTCGGATCCCTGGTACCCGGTCGGCCTGACGACGCCCTCCTGGCGCAGCACGACGTAGTGCGCGCTCGAGCGCGAGGCGAGCTCGCGGAAGTAGGCGTTGCGCGGCCACGGCGTGGCGAAGATCTCTTTCTCGATCTCCTGCACGGTCGCGATGTCCGCCTCGCGCATGAGCTCCAGCGCCAGCTGCTGGCGAATCTGGACCATTACTTAGGCCGAACTGAGATGGACTGCATGTACTCGAGTTTAAGACTGCCGTAGGGCACGTCGCGCGCCGACTCCAACAATTGCGCCGCGGCGCCGCCGAACGAGCCCAACTCCTGGTC
>DMCH01000079.1:1464-5210 GCA_003446775.1 Chloroflexota bacterium | reverse complement strand
ATCACCGGCTATATGCCGGCCGAGACGCTCAGCTTGACCTGCGCTAGGCCTTCCGCCACTTGTCGGGAGAACCGGCCTTGGTGTTTCGGACTCGCTCAACGCGGAGCCCGGCATCCGGGTTCAGTTCCTAGCGCGGTCGATCGCCTTTCCCTGGGTCGGCTGGACGGCGCTGGCGCGCTCCGACCCGGGTTTGCGCACGGCGTAGTCGCCTTGTACCGGCCGCTTCTCGATGTCGTAGCCTTCCTTCTTGTTCGCCATGCGCTATTCCTCCATTGACTAAATCGGCCGAACGACTGTTCGTAGTATACGGCGCGCCTCCTTAAGTTCGCGGGCGGGGTCGAGGACCATTTGCGTTGGCAACCGGAGCACGCGAACGGTGACGATAAGCCAATGAGAATGACGCAAGAGTCGTGGCACGCTTCTTGCCAGATGCGCAAGCCGCGGGCGCGGTTGGCAAACTCGGAGGCGTGGACTCCGGTCGACCAGTCGCGGATCGGCTAGGCCGAGCCGGTTTGTTGGAGTTCCGGAGCCAGAGACTTTCCAGCAGAATCCTCCATCCTGCCCGGGATTTCGAGGCGGTCGAAACGCCGGTCGAGGTCCGATGGGATCCCCTGACTGGATACTCCGCCCGGCTGGTCCAGGGCAGCAGCTCGCTCTTGGCGCCGCCGGCCTTCGACCTCGAGGCGTTCGCCAAGGAAACTCAAACCAGTTGTCCTTTCTGTGGCGAGCGGATTGAGAGCGCGACTCCAAAGCTGCCGGCCGACATCTCCGCCAATGGCCGAATCAAACGCGGGCGGGCGTTGCTCTTTCCAAATCTGCTGACCTACACGCAGTACAGTGCCGTGGCCGTTTACTCACCGGACCTGCACTACCTGCCGCTGCAAGCCATGACTCCGCAGTTGGTCGCCGACAACCTGGCCGCCCATGTCGAATACATCAAGGCGGTCATGAGGGCCGATGGCAACGCGGTGTGGGCCTCGATCAATGCCAACCACATGCTCCCTTCGGGCAGCTCCCTTTTCCATCCGCACCTCCAATCGAGTGTCGACCCATTGCCATCGACCTTCCAGCAGATGCTGGCTGCGGTTCCCGGCGACCGTTTTCGCGCCTATCTGGACAGCGAACAGAAGACAGGCGAGCGCTACATCGGAAGCACAGGCAGCATCGAGTGGCTGGCCAGTTTCGCCCCTATGGGTTTCAATGAGGTTCGCGCGTTGATACCGGGAGCCAACTCACCAGGAAATCTGGCTGAGGATCGCGTCGAGGAGCTGGGCCAGGGCATCGCCACGATTCTCAACCTTTACGAGGACCTGGGCTTCCAGAGCTTCAACATGGCCCTTTACGGGGCGCCGCCGTCGAATCGGGATTACATGCTCAACCTGCGGATGGTGTGCCGGTCCAACCTGCAGTCTCCCTACCGTTCGGACGTCACTTATTTCGAGCGCCTCCACTGGCAGGCGATGGTGGACACCTGGCCGGAGGAGCTGGCGGAGAAGGCGCGGTCGAAGTTCGCTCCCTAGACTAAAAGCAGGCGATGAGGCCCGCTTAAGCTCGCTCGGCCAGATGATGGCTTCTATCTCGGATAGGAGCATCAGGCTGAATGTCAGACACCGAACAGCATCGAAAGACGGCGTCGCCCGGCGTATATCCGCAGCTCGCGCTGAGAATCGGCTTCGAACTCGCCCTAGACGGGATTCGTCTGTGACCGACCGCGGCAATACCTAAGCTCGCATCGAACCAGTCTGGAGCCGGCGGCCATTAGCCAAACTTGGCCGTAGAATTCTTTTAACGGCGATGAGGCCCGCCTAAGCCGGCAGCGCAAGCTCTCGGATGACGGCTTCTACTGCGACGGAATCTTGTAGTAGGAGTCGTGCTTATGGAAGGACCCCGGTTCTGTCCAGAGTGCTGGTCGGAGATCAAGCAACTCGACAATTCGCGAGACTCGAATACGCCTATCAGTGGCGAAGCTCCCGATGGCGCCGGCGAACATGCATAGGGTCATCGTCGTGGGAGTTGACGGCTCGGCTGGTGGCTACCCGGCGGTCGCCGAAGCTGCCGAGATTGCAAAACGCTTCAACGCCGATCTGCTAGCGCTGTCCGTCGAGGAGGGCATGCCCAAGGTTCCCACCCTCATGGACGAAGTCGATGAGTTCAAACGAAAGAAGGACCGGTACTTCGCCGAGGTCACTATCGAAGCCAAACGTATTGCGGGCGAACATGGAGCAAAGCTATCGCACGAAATCCGGATTGGAGACGCCGCTCTCCAAATCGTCCGGTTCATCGACGAGGTGGACGCTGACCTGGTTGTCCTCGGTTACAAGGGGCACAGCCGGTTGGCTCTCGTGATCGGGACCACCGCTCAGAAGGTGAATGCCCAATCCAGGGCGTCGGTGTTGATCGTCAAGCCGACGAAAGCGTCCGAGGCCGTCTGGGGTGGCATCTTCAGAATCCAGGACCCTTGACGGGTTGGGGTCTCAGCGGAGGAAGAGGGCAATGACGAAGACGGCGAAAAGATATAGAAGGTAGAGACTTACGTTCCCTGACTGAAAAATCCCGAGCTGCCGCGAGACCTTTTGGGCAGCTCTGACGACAGGGCCATACAAGTACTCTTCGACCGGCTCGATGAAGGTGTGCTGGTAGCGAACCGTCCTGGCGAAGAACGGCGCTTGCTGGTAGTCGCCTTCGATGTGGCGCGTGGAACGGTAGACCGTGCCGAAGATGAAGCGCAGTGGATTGGTGAAACCGGTCGCCGTGTACTGCATCGAGGGCTCCCAGTGCGGAATGGCGCCAGCCCACACCTGGCGTGTTTGTCGAGGTCGGGGACCGCCGAGCCGCAGAAGTAAAGCGACGATCGCAATGACCACCGCCATGCTGATGAAGATGTAGGTCGGCGCGATGCTGGAGAAATCCGCCGAAGTCGGCACAACGATCAGCCCGTTGGCGGGAATCACTTGGCTGAGGAACGTTCCGCCCAGCTTCACCGGCAGTGCGAAGCGGTCCGGGTGGAGGAAAACCGGTGGTAGGACTGAGTCGAGCACACCCGGCGCACCGCTGACTTGCTGAGCTGCCGCGGCCGCCGCGCCAATCCCAAGCGGCGGCAGCAGGCCCAACGCAATTGCAGTAACGGCCAGCAAACCAGTTGCCACGCGCATGGTGAAAGGAACCTCGAGCGCGTGCTGCGCCTCTCGGCTGCGACCGGCGCCTAGGAAAACGCCGCCGATGATTCGAATGTATGCGGTCACCGCCAGCGCGAAGGTGAGCGCGAGAAGGGCCGCGGCTGCGGCCATGGCCAATCGAACGGCGGGGTCGTGGAGCAGGTGGCTCTGCAGCAGCACCATCAGCCCCAGCCATTCGCTCTGGAAACCGTTCAGGGGCGGCACGCCGGCGAGCCCGGTCGCCACGACGAAAAATGCTGGCGCAGTCCAGCGCATCCGCCGCCAGAGGCCGCCCATGCGGTCCATGTCCCGGCTCCCGGTCGCCACCTGAACGCTGCCGGCGCCGAGGAACAGTCCGCCCTTCAAGATCGCATGGTTCAGCGCGTGCAGTGTCACGGCGACCAGGGCAAGCGCCTCGAGCACGGGCAACCGCAGTGACTTGAAGATCAGGGCCGCCCCCACCATCGCCACGATGAACCCCAGGTTCTCAACCGTGCTGAAGGCCAGCGCTCGCTTGAGATCGTGTGCAAGGAGCGAGAAGAGGATTCCGTAGGCCGCGGTGACGACTCCGAGCCCGAGCGCGAGGTAGCC
>DMCH01000079.1:0-1146 GCA_003446775.1 Chloroflexota bacterium | reverse complement strand
ACTGCGGAGAGAAGCGCCGAGATGTTGGACGGCGCCGCCGGATGCGCCTCCGGCAGCCAGCCCTGCAGTGGCAACAAACCCGCCTTGGCGCCGAATCCGAACAGGAACAGGACAAAGGCAGCGTTCGCCGTTCCGGCTGGCAGGCTCGTGGAGGCCAGCGACGCGAAGTCACGACCAGGATCGAAAGCTCCGATCAAAGCGAAGCCGAACGCCATCGCGACAAAGCCGATTTCGCTCAGAGCCAGCATCAGGAAGGCTGCCTGTGGCGTGCCCTCATGGTCGTACTCGATGGTCACAAGTAGGTAGGTCAGGATCGACATCAGCTCCCACGCGAGCAGGAAGGTGAGAGCGTTGCCGGCGGTCAGCAGCAGGACTAGGGAAGCCAGGCACAGGCTCAGCAGTCCGAACAGAGCTGCCTGCCGCGGCGGCCCCCCAACATGGGCTGTGTAGTCCGACGAATAGATCGAGATCGCCGTCCCAAGTAGGCCGGTCAAAAGCAAGAACATGCCGGCCAGGGCGTTCGTGCGAACCTCGAAGCCTCCCAACGGCGTGGTGGCCGGAAGCGTCAAGGTGAGCTCGGTCGAAGTAAGTGCGATCACGGCAGCTACCACAAGCACGAGTGAACCGACAGTCCCCGCAGCCGCGGCCAGGTACCGCGCCGCCTTCCAGCCGAAGATCCCCAGTGCGATCACCGCGCCGGCGAGGTAGCAGCCGATCGCAACGAAAACCAGCTCAAGAGCCATCGTCGGCTTCTCCTGCCCGGTGGCGCTCCTCGGCTCTCGAAATCGCCAGCAGTAGCCCGTGAATCAGCGCTGAGGGCGACGGCGGGCAGCCCGGGATATAGACGTCGACCGGCAGCACACTGTCAAGCGGTCCGTGGTTGGTGGGACCACTGGCGAAGCAGCCTCCGCCGATCGCGCAAACACCTGCGGCCACAACCAGCTTCGGTTCCGGCATCGCGGCAAAGGTCTCTGTAAGCGCCGAATGCATCTGCCTTGTCACCACGCCGGTGACGAGGAGGGCGTCCGCATGACGCGGCGTGGGAGTGAAGAAGATGCCGAGGCGCGCCAGGTCGTAATAGGGCGACGTCAAGAGTTGCAGCTCGGACTCACAGCCGTTGCACGATCCGGCGTCGACGTGGCGGAT
>DMCH01000175.1 GCA_003446775.1 Chloroflexota bacterium | reverse complement strand
TGGACGTCACCCCGCTGTCGCTCGGTGTCGAAACGCTGGGCGGCGTCGCGACCAAGGTGATCGAGCGCAACACCACCATCCCGACCTCACGGTCGCAGGTGTTCTCCACCGCGGCGGACAACCAGACGTCAGTCGAGGTCCACGTGCTCCAGGGTGAGCGCGAGATGGCGCGGGACAACCGCACCCTCGGACGCTTCCACCTCGATGGGATTCCGCCATCACCGCGGGGCATGCCGCAGATCGAGGTCACGTTCGACATCGACGCCAACGGCATCTTGAACGTCAAGGCTCAGGACAAGGGCACCGGTCGCGAACAGTCCGTGACCATCACTGCGTCTTCGACCCTGGGCAAGGATGAGGTCGAGCGAATGGTCAAAGAGGCCGAGCTGCATTCGTCCGAGGACCGGGCGAAGAGGGAAGAGGTGGAGGTCCGCAACCAGGCGGACCACATGATCCACCAGGCCGAGAAGATCATCAAGGACAACGCCGACAAGATCCCCGACGACGTCAAGACCGAGGTCAACATGAAGCTGGAGGCGCTGAAGAGCGCGGCCAAGGGCTCGGACACCAACGCGCTCAAGAGGCAGATGGACGAGTTCAACGAGGCGCTCCAGAAGATCGGCCAGCACATCTACCAGGGCGCCGGCGCCGGTGGCGGAACCTCTTCCGCATCGGCTGAGTCGGACGGCCACGATGGTGGCGAGAATGCGAAGAAGAAGGATGAAGACGTAGTCGATGCGGACTACCGAGAGGTGAATTAAACAGACATCCTCTGGGGTCCCCGCGGCGAAGCCGCGGGAGGCAGTTACCGCGAAGTCAACTAACCAACACTTCGTTTAGACCCGCCAAAAGGGCTCCGGCTCAGGTCGGAGCCCTTTACTTTTACGCGGACGATGATCGCCTACGTGCAGGCCCGGCGCCGGCTCTTGCCAGCGGTAGGTCTTGTCGTGGGTCTGATCCTGGTCTCGTGGGATCTGTTGGCGGCGGCGGGCACGTTCGTGTCGCAGTACGCAGTGCGAAACGACTTCCGGCTCGACTATGGCGCGGCCACGGTGGGGATCAAGAGCGGCTACAGCCACCTCTACGACCTCGCCGCCCAGACCTCCGCCATCGAAAACCTCGGCCCCGGCTTCAACCCTCAACCGTTCATCTCGCCGCCGCCGCTGGCCTGGCTTGTGACGCCGCTGCTGGTGCTTCCGTTCACAGCCGCGCTGGTCGTGTGGACGCTACTGCTGCTCGCGGCGCTGGGCTGGACCTGGTACCTGCTGGCCCCATCGGGAGGGGTTGCCAAAGGAGCTCATCTGGCCCTGCTCCTGGGGGTTTTTCCAGTTGCGTTCGGCGTGATGGTCGGCCAGCCGGGGGCGTTGGTCGCAGCGGCCGTGGCCACGGCCTGGTGGTTGCTCCGGCACGACCGTCCCGTTTGGGCCGGCGCGGCGCTCAGCCTCATCGTCCTGAAACCGCAGCTGGCTTTACTGGTCCCGGTCTGCCTGCTCGCCTCGGGTCACGGGCGAACCTTCGGCGCCTGGTTGGTGGCGACGCTCTTCATCGGTCTGGTCGCACTGGCCCTGCTGGGACCGGACGGGTTGGCGCGCTACCGCGACGTGCTCGCGCAGACGCAGACCCCCGCGTGGGATATCACCCGGCGCTACTCGATTTCGGGTCCGCTCGGGCTGGGGCCGGTCCTGAACATCACCCAGGTCCTCGTTGCGGCGGTGGCTTTGCTCGCCGCGTGGCGGCACCGAGGACAAGGTCCGGAGCTGCCGATCGCGGCGGGGATCGTCGGCTCGCTGCTGGTCACGCCATACCTTGGCTTTCAGGACTTCGTGATGCTCGTCGTCGCGGGTTGGTTGATCCTCCGGGCCGGAGCGAGTCAGTGGCAGGTCGTGGTGATGGTCGTGGGCTACGCGCTGTTGCAGTTCGCGATCGTAGTCCTGGCCCTACCGATTTTGGCGGCGGAGGCCGTGCTGCTCGTGTCTCTGCTCCGGGCCGCGCCAACGCCCACAAGACCAAAAATAGGTAGCGAGCTCCGACCAGCCAAATGACGCCCCACTCCAGACCTCTCCCCGGAGGGGAGAGGGTATCTATGAGCCGACGGTGAGATTCGAACTCACGACCTGCCACTTACGAGGCGGCTGCTCTGCCAGCTGAGCTACGTCGGCATTTTGGTTGTCGAATCCGCGCGTTTTATATGGGCGCCTAGGCTACCATCGAGACGATGAGGACACTTGACGTGGAACGCCTCGCCGAGGGCGATTACGACCTCATCAAACCGCTGCTGGTTGAGCTCCACATGGGTGAGCAGGTCCACTACTCAGACCACCCGCAGCTCCGCCGCGAAGAGATCGAAAACCACCTCGCGACGGTGCCCACGTACTTTCGGGGAGAGAACGTCGTCTTTGGCGTGCGCGACGAGATCGGCGACGTGATCGGCTTCTGCTGGCTCGTCCTCTTCGACCCGGGCACGGGGCTGGAGGGCGAGGTCGCCGAGGTTTATGTAGCGCCCGAGCATCGCGGCCGGGGCGTCGGCGAGATGCTCATGGACCAGGCAGTCCGGCTCTTCCGCGAGCGCCGTGTCACGCTCGGTTACGTCTGGACGCGGCCCGACAACGAGGCCGCCGTCAGGCTCTACCGCTCCGCCGGTTTCGATGCCAACAGGCAGCTCGTGCTGACCTGGTACCCGTCAGAGCAACCGGGGTCGATTCTTCCCGAAACCTAAACTCGCAGGGTGCGACCAGAGATCCAGGCCCCGGGCGAGGCGCGCCCTACCAACGCGGCCATACCAGACGCGAAAGCCGCTGGTGAGCGCGAACGGACGGCCGGCCGCCGTTGGAGGCCCGTCATGGTCGTCGCAGGCGTCGTGGTGCTCGCGGCGCTGGTCGCGGGAGGCGTGAGCCTTGGTGTGCTGCAGCTGCAGTCGCGCACCAACCCGCAGACGGTGAACCTTCGGTCGGGGGTCACGATCTCGGAAGATTCCGCGATTGTCCAGGCCGCCGCCCGAGCCAAGCCGGCGGTCGTGAGCGTGGTCACCCAGCTGAAGCCGGCCGTGAGCGGCGGGTCCGGGTATCTGGCGACCAGCGATGGCTTCATCGTCACCAACGTTCAGGTGATCGCCCACTCGAGCACCCTGACCGTTCTGCTGCTCGGCGACACCAAGCCGCATAAGGCTCGACTGGTCGACTACGACTGCCAGACCGGAGTGGCCGTGCTCAAGGTCGACCAGGTCAGCGGGCTGCCCACCCTGGCCTTTGCCGACCCGACCTCGCTCGTCCAGGGCCAGGTCGTGGTGGCGTTGGCCGGTCCTCTAACGGGAAGTGCATTGCCCGGTCATGTCAGCGCGCTCCACAGGCCTGTGACCGTCACCGACTCGGTGGCTCCGGACCGGACCGTGGAGATCAGCGACACCATCCAGACCGACGTTTTGATCGACGCGAGCACCGCGGGCGGCCCGCTGCTGAACGTGGGTGGCCAGGTGATCGCGGTTTCGATGGCCGCGCAGGGATCCAACGGCGGCTTCGGCCTGAACCCGGCCGACATCCAGGACGAGGTGCAGCAGGTGATCTCCAGCGGCCAGTTGGTCGTGGCCTCGCTCGGCGGGACGAGCACGGTGCTCACGGAGCAGGCGGCCGCGCTCGCCGGCGCGCCGGAGGGTGCCCGGCTCGTGGCTGTCGACAAGATCGGGCCTGCGGCGACGGCTGGGCTGCAGCCGGGCGATGTGATCACGCAGCTGGATGACGTCACCGTCGATGCGGCCCACCCGCTGGCGTTGCTGCTGCGCTCGCGCTTCCATCCGAACCAGCGCGTGACCGTCAGCTACACGCGCGGGAGCACATCGACCCAGGTGCTGTTGACGCTGGCGGGGGCGCACCCTTCCTGTTGACGGCCGAAAGCGGGGGGATGGGAATCCGCAGCCGCATCGGCGAGGCGCTCGTCGAGGCCGTGCGCTCGCTCGGGGTCGAGGGCCCTCTGCCCGACCTGGAGCTTGGGCGGGCCGCGGGCGCCGGCCACGGGGACTATGCAAGCCCCGCGGGCTTGAAGCTCGCGCGGGTCCTGCGCCAAGCGCCGCCTCAGATCGCGGCGCGGATCGCGGAGACGATCGTGGTGCCGGATGGATCGGCGACTGCCGAAGCCTCAGGCGGCTACGTGAACTTCAAGCTGACCACGGAGTGGCTGGAACGCCTGGTCGCCGAGGTTGCTTTGCGCGGCGAGGGCTACGGGGCGACCGACCCCGGCCGCGGAGAGCGCGTGCAGGTGGAGTTCGGGAGCATCAA
>DMCH01000020.1 GCA_003446775.1 Chloroflexota bacterium | reverse complement strand
GACGCCTTGTACGCGGCGAGCTTGGCCAGCTCGGAGTCGATCACCGTGAGGTCGGGCGGCGTCACGCGCACGACCTGGGCCGCGATCGCGGGCGTCAGGCCATGATCGTGCGCTCGTCTGGCGGCCCACTCGCTCAGCGCCCTGCCCTTGAGGTGCACCATCTCCTCGACAGTGCCGCCGGCGGCGGTCACCGTCTTCGCCAGTTTGTTGCCTGCGCCGAGCCGGCCGGCGACTGTGATCAGAACCCGGGTGGTGGCCGGGACATCAGCCAATGCCGGAGCGAGGCTTTCAGCACGGGCGGCAGGCACCATGGTCGCGGCGACGACTCGATATGGGTCGAGAAACGGCGCCTGCAGCACGGAATCCTGGAGGCGCGCGGCGTTGAGGCCCTGGCCTTCGAGGCGGTCGAAACCAAAGTCTGAGACCAGTTCCGACCGCCAGGCCTCCAGGGTCGTCCTCGCCTTCTCTTCGACAAGGAAGCGCTCCTCGCCGTGGAGCAGGAGGATCGGGGCGCTGTTTTTGGGGTTCGCCATGGCTGTGCTGCTCCGATCCTAACCGCGACCTGCGCGTGTCACATGGGAAGCGTGATCGTGCCCTCCTGGTCCGTGCGCAAGACGGTCTTGGGGAAATCGCGCGCGAGCCTCCCGGATGAAAGCGATGCGATCAGCTGCGCGCTCGAGGCCAGGCGCTCCAGGTCCGGCGAGAGGCGACTGCGGCCGCCGGCGGGCAGCAGCAGATAACTACAGGAGCCGGCCAGCCGTGAGGCGGCGATGGTCTGCGCATCGAGGTCGAGATCACTCAGGTCGCAGAAGCTGCGGCCCGACGAGCCGACCACGCGGAGCCCGAGGTACGCGGCGCCGACCTGGTCCCCGGGAGCGCCCGGCTCAGGTGAGATCACCTCGAGCCTGAAACCGGCTGCCTCGAGCAAGTCGCCGGCTCGCGCACGCATGACTTTGGCGCCGCGCGCGACTGCTTCGTACGCCGCGCTCCGCCAGGCCGACCCGGTGAGCTGAGCGTCGGGGATGAGGACGGTCCCCGCAGGCCGGTTCAGGCCTGCGAAACCCGCGATGTGGCCCAGACCCGGTGCGGTGATGACCACCACGTCCAACCTGGCCTGCCACGGGGGCAGGATCTGCCCGAGCTCGTCGCTGAGACGAGCGGGACTCGGCCCGGCGTCGACGAGGATCACGCCCTGCGCGCTCCGGAAGAGAACGGCCTGCCCGTTGCCGACCGCTAGCACGCTGACCTGCGGCGGCGCAATGGCCCACATGCATAGGGCGGTGCCGGCGATCAGGGCTGGGGCCACGACTGCCGTCCCCAACGCGAGTGAGCGGCGCCGCGGGTTGACGTGACCGGCGGCGATGACCGCGCCAAGACCGGCGTAGTAAGCGAGGCCGGCCCAGGTCGGGAATCGGACGACCGGGATCGCCGCTGCGGGCAGCCGTGCCAGCAGGTAAGCCAGCTGTTCGATGTAGGCAAGGAGCCCGGCGACTGGGAGCGCGGCCACGCGGGCCAGCTCAGGAAAGACCGAGAGCGGGCCCAGCGCGAGGCCGGCGGCGACGATCGCCGGCAGGATCGGCAGCACCAGGGCGTTCGCGATGGGCCCCACGGGTGAGAGCAGGTGGAAATCGGTGGCCATCATCGGGATGGTGCCAACCTGCGCGGCGCAGGTGACCGCGAATGGCTCTCTGACGAAAAGCGGAAGCCACTGGAGGCGCCGCTCGATGCATGGTGTGAGCAAGATGATCGCCGCCGTCCCTGCGAACGAGAGCTGGAAACCTACATCCCACGCGAGCTCCGGCCGCCACGCCAGCATGGCGGCTGCGGTGGCCGCGAGTGAGGTCCACACGTGAGATGGGCGGCCGAGGCCGGCGGCGGCGATGGCCATGCCGCCCATCACGGCGGCGCGGATCGCCGCGGGGGTGGCGCCGCCGGCGAGCGCATAGAGACCGATGAGGCACAGCGCGGGCCAGGTCGCGTATCCGCGGAGGACGGGACGCAGCGCACCTTGAACGATGCGAGCGAACATTGCGACCTTGAGTCCGCTCAGGACCAGCAGGTGAACGAGCCCGGTCGCGATCAGTGCCTGCTGGAGCGCCGGCGGGATTCCCTGCCGGATGCCGAGGACCACGCCGAGAAGGACAGCGGCATGCGGCGCCGGCAGCGCAGCGAGGACGGCGGCGACATAGCGCGCTCGCAGCCACGACGGCAGCGCCGCGATTCCGGAGGCGGGGTTGGTCACGTTGATGCCGGTCGTATCCAGCTCGAGATACGCATGGCGCTGTGCCAGGTATGCACGGCGATCGAATGACGGCAGGTCGCGCGGCAATGCGAGCTTTCCTGTGGCGTTCAGCTGATCGCCGAAGCCTGCCTCCGCGGGCCCTCGCCAGCGCACCATCAGGTTGCCGACGCCGGCGACGGGCGAGCCCCCGACAAGAATCAGGTCGGGCTCGACGAGAACTTCCGAACCTCCCGCTGCCGCCCGGGTGTCGTCGGCGACATGGCCCGTAACGGTCGCGGTCTGACCAGCCAATGCAACCGCGCGGGTCGCGGCGCCGGCATCCAACGCCGGAAGCTCTGCGCGTCCGACCCCGAGGAGCGCCGCCATCAGCGCGAGCGCGAGCACGGCGGGACGGATCGCGATCGCGAGAGCCAGACATGGAATGGCAAGCGCAACCGCGAGCGCGCCGATCCACGATTGCGACGGCGCGATCACCACCGCGGCCGCGAGCGCGATCGACCATGAGACCGCGATCACCAGGAGGGGGACCCGCGCGAGTGAGCGCAGGTCGCGGCCGCCGCGGGACTCGTTCACAGCGTCAGGTAGCGGCGCGCGACCACGAAGTCGGCTTCGCTCATACCCAGGATCTCGACGAGCTCACGTGTGTTTTGAAATCCGCCGAAGTTAGTGCGGTAGTCGATGACGTTCTGCGCGAACGCGCTTGTGAAGCCTGGAATGACCTCGAGCTCTTCGAGCGTGGCGGTGTTGAGATTGGCCCGGACCAGGATGGTCGTCCCGGTGGAGCCCTTTGCAAATGGGACCTTGATCTGTTCGCCATCCTTCAGGCGGCCGGCCAGGTTGGGAAGGCGCGTGATGTCTGCTTCCACGGAGAGTCCGCCGGCGGAGGCGATGGCGTCGTAAACGCGATCCCCGCGCTTCATCCGGTAGAGGCCGGGGTGCTCGACCGCGCCGACCACGTGGACCAGGAGGCCGGCGGGGGCCGGGATGTCGACGTTGCTTGCCGTTGCGGCGGCGGCCGCGTCCGCGGCGGTTACCGGGCTGGGGTGGGTGGTGGTCGATGCATAGAGATAGGCTGCGGCCACCGCGCCGATCCCAAGCAGCACCGGGAGGGCGAGGACGAGGAGCGGCTTCCATCCGGGAATCACGCTGAGGTGGTTGCGCATGCAGGCGAGGCTAGGACGCGGCCGTGCGGACGAAAACCCAGCCTGTTAAGGGTCTCGCGTGCAATCGGCTGGTTCCGGGGGAAGGATTCGAACCTTCGGTCGAGGATCCAAAGTCCTCTGCCTTACCTCTTGGCCACCCCGGAAAGGTTGCCTGGTTACCAATGGTGGCCCAGCGACGAA
>DMCH01000077.1:7273-8236 GCA_003446775.1 Chloroflexota bacterium | reverse complement strand
TTGTGCAGCATTTCGCCAGCGAGATGGTAATATGGCGATATGGCACGGGTGAAGACCACGCTGGCGATTGACGAAGGTCTGATGCGCCAGGTCAGGGTTCGGGCAGCCAGGATGGGTAGGCGGGACTCCGAAGTGCTGGAAGCCGCTCTGCGCGAAGGGTTGGGGATCATCGACCGCATCAGGGCAAAAGCCGAACTGGGCGAGGAGGAGGCACACGATCTGGCACACCGTGTTGTCCACGAGGGCAGACTGACCCGCCGATCCCGGACATCACCGTCGCGATCGTCGCGTACCTGATCACAGGGTGCAGGCCGTTGTAGATGCAGATTGTCTGATCGCCGGAACCCTCGCGGCGTCCGGGGCTGCATCACTACTCCTCGACCAATGGCGTGATGGGGTCTTCGAAATGATCGCCTGCCCGCAGCTTTTGGGCGAAGTGCGCAAGGCGCTCCTCGACCCGAGGATCTCAAGCCGGTACAACATCACTCCGGATGAGGTTGATAAATTATGCCGTCGCATAAAAGAGGAATCGATCTGGCTACCCGATCCAATCGATCCGCCGAGGCTGGTACCAGCCGATCGCGGCGACGACTACCTGATCCAGCTCGCCAAGGACGGTGGCGCTGACATCCTGGTCACGCGCGACCACCATTTCGATGGCATCGTAGTTCCGGGTCTTGAAATCGTTTCCCCACGCCTAATCGTTCCTCGTTTGGGCACCTGAGCTGGTACTCCCGCTCTAGGTTGCGCTAGTCAGTTGCCGGCACGAGCCGCGAGCGACGAACGGGCGTCCTGGATGGTCTCGATGACGATTCGATCCTCGTCCTCGAAATGGACTTGACCGACGAACATCCAGCGCCGTGGGACCCGACCTCAAGACCTAAATCCGCACCGGCCCGTCAGAGCTCGTCCAGGGTTACGGTCAGTCCAGCTTTGGCGTCCTCGACGCCTTGTTGGGCCCGC
>DMCH01000077.1:1175-6936 GCA_003446775.1 Chloroflexota bacterium | reverse complement strand
GCCCGCGATAGAAGTAATCCCGCGAGCGTGTCTTTATTGACGTGCGTTCGGTCGGCCATCTTTGCGAGCTTGGCTGCGGAGGCCGGATCGAGGGTGACATTGAGCCGCCTGGTCGTTTCGGGCACTGTGGCTCTAGCGGGCGACCCGCCTGGAGAGGTACGTGCTGTAGACGAACAGCACCGCGCCGGCCAGGTACCCGACCATCGCGATCAGGACGAGCACCCCGCCGAGGACCTCCGGCACGACCGGCGTGAACCCGATCGCCAGGATCGACACGCCGAGCGCGGCGCCCGCCCAGCCCTGGAGGTGGGTCACTCTCGGGGTCACCTCAACCAGCGGCCAGAGCATCCAGGAACGCCACCAGCTCGGGAACTCGTCCTGGCGGGTGAGGTAGAGGCCGACGCCGAGCAGGATCGCTCCCAGCACGAAGGCGGCGGTCATCAGCAGGTACATCACCATAAGCCCGCCATTCTAGCCACCCCGTCCCGGCGACTCCGGGTAGCCTTGTCGGGTGCCTCTGCCGCCCGATCTCCACGTGCACACCGAATGGTCCTGGGACGCCCCCAAGGGCGACATGGAAGGCAGCTGCGAGCGGGCGCTGGAGCTCGGGCTGCCCGCCATCGCCTTCACCGAGCACGCCGACTGGGCGCTGGTGCACGAGGGCCAGCATGCGGTCGACCTCGCCGGGTACTTCGACGCGATCGAGCGCTGCCGCTCGAAGTTCAAGGGGCTGCGCATCATGACCGGGATCGAGCTCGGAGAGCCGCACTGGTTCCCGAAGGAGACCGCGGAGGTCCTGGCCGCCGGCCCGCTCGACCGCGTGCACGGATCTATCCACTGCATCCGCTGGGAAGGCAAGATGCTCGACGCCAGCCAGTTCCGCCAGCGGGCGGGGCTCGACTTTCCGGCCGCGGTCCGCGAGTACTTCCGCGAGACGCTGGCCATGGTCGACAGCGGGCAGCCGTTCGAGACGCTCGCCCACCTCGACTACCCGAAGCGCTACTGGCTCGACGGACTGGCGCCGTACCGCGAGAAGGACTATGAGGCGGAGATCCGGGCCATCCTGTCCGCCGCCGCCCGCACGGGGCGTGTGCTCGAGGTCAACACCACGCGCGGCCACACGCTGTGCCCGGACATCACCGTGGTCCGGTGGTGGCGCGAAGAGGGGGGGCAGGCGGTGCAGTTCGGCAGCGACGCCCACCGGCCGGCCAACGTCGCGGACGGCTTCCTGCTGGCGACCCAGATGGTCGAGGCGGCGGGCTTCAAGCCGGCGGACGACCCCACGGATCTCTGGCGCAGGTGATCCTGCGTCCGGTGTCGCCGGCACACGGCGGGGCCGCCATCGCGCGCGACGAGGGCAAGGTGTGGCTGGTCAACTACGCGCTGCCCGGCGAGGTGGTGGAGGCGGAGCCGCGGGGTAAACAGGGCGGCGTGGCGGTCGCGACGACAACGCGGGTGGTCGAGGCGTCGCCTCATCGCGTCATTCCCAAGTGCCCACATTTCGGCGACTGCGGCGGCTGCCAGCTGCAGCACGCGGCCTATGCGCATCAGCTGGAGCTCAAGCGGCAGGTGGTCGAGGAGGCGTGGGCGCGGGCGGGGCTGCGGCTGCCGCCGGATGCTCCGGTGCTCGGCATGGACGATCCGTGGCGCTACCGGATCCGCGGCGAGTTCGAGGCGGTGCCGACGGCGGGCGGCTGGCGTTTCGGCTTTCACCGCCTGCGCTCGCACTCGGTGCTGGCGATCGACACCTGCCCCATCCACGACCTGCGCATCGAACTCGCGCTGCCGGCTTTCGCCCAGGCCGCCAACGAGCTGAAGCTCACCGACCTGCAGAACCTGCTGCTCACCATCGAGCCCAAAGGACGCGGGCTGCTGTGGCGCCTGCGCTACAAGGGCCGCGAGCCGAAATGGCCGCGTGAGGAGTTCGCGCGCCGGGTGGGCGAGCTGCTGCCGGAGCAGGTGCTGCTGGACGACGCCATGAGCCTGGAGTTCTCGGGCCTGACGTTCCGCGTCGGCAGCGACACGTTCGTGCAGACCAACTACCGCCAGATGCTCGTCCTTTATGAGACGGCGCTCGAGATGCTTGGCGATGTTAGCGCTGATCGGGTGCTGGACCTGTACGCGGGCATCGGCACGATCTCGGTCGCGGTCGCACGCAACTCCGCCGGCGTCACCGCGGTGGAGGAGAACCCGCGCGCCGTGCAGCTGGGCCGCCTCAACGCGCGGATCAACTCGGCAAAGGTCGAGTACCTGCCGGGGAAGGTGGAGACGGCGCTGCGGCAGGTCCGTCTCGGCCAGCACGCGGCGGCGATCCTGGATCCTCCTCGGGCCGGCTGCGAGCCCGCGGCCCTGGCGGAGATCCTGCGTCTGGGGCCGGAGCGCCTCGTCTATATCTCGTGCGAGCCGTCGACGCACGCCCGCGACCTCATCGCGCTGGTGCGGGGAGGCTATCGGGTGCGGCGAGCCGCGATCGTGGACATGTTTCCGCAGACGTACCACATCGAAAGCGTGGCGCTGCTGCAGCGGAGCTAACAAGGTAAGGGCGGACGCCCCCTCCCCAATCTCGTGGTTCGGCACGCGACCGCGGCTCCGACGCCCGGCCCTTCCCCAAATACAACGTACTGCTAATCGGTTCCGCTGTCTGTAGGAAATGTGACCCTCCTGGCTAAATTCGCCAAGCGGGCGATCGGAGGAAGGAGCGCATAGGCGAGCCCGAAGGCCGGGCTAACGATAACCGAGGGGCCCGGAAGCTTAGAAGAGGCTCAGGCCGTGGCCGAGGCGGAGGAGCGCGAGGCGAAGCCGTCCGGGGCCTAGGTTCCTGACTGCCAGCTTCAGGATCGGTTTCAGCAGCCGCACGACAGTCTCAACAACGCGGGCGGAAGTTTACGGTTACGGCCCCGGATTAAGCAAGCTGGCTCATGAACTCGGCGAGCCTACCTACGCCCTCCCTGAGATCGGCGTCCGAGCTGGCCAGGCTGACCCGGACCGCCCTGGCGGCCACATCGCCGAAGGCAGTCCCGGGCGCCACCGAGACGCCCCGCTCGCGCAGGAGCTTGAATGCGAAGTCGCGCGCGGGTAGGCGGCTGCGGGAGATGTCGGCCATGCAGTAGAAGGCGCCGGTGGGCTCGCTGATGAGCATGTCCGCCTCGCGGAGGATGTCCACGACCACGTCCCGGCGGTGCCGGTAGGCGGCGACCATCTCGCCGACGCAGTCCTGCGGGCCGTCGAGCGCGGCCTCGGCGGCGACCTGGCTGATGGTCGACACGCACGAGGAGTTGGACTCGAGGACCTTGGTCGCGGTGTCGATGAGCTCGGCCGACCCGGCCACGTAGCCGATTCGCCATCCGGTCATCGAGTAGGACTTCGAGAACGTGAAGACGCTGGCGATGCGAGGGTCGTCAGGGGCGAGGCTCGCGGGGCTGGTCCAAGCGCCGTCGAGGATGATCTGGTCGTAACACTCATCGCTGAGCAGCCAGAGGTTGTGGCGCTGCGCGAGCTCGACCAGGCGCTCGATCGTGGCCTTTGGATAGACGGCGCCGGTCGGGTTGTTGGGGCTGTTGATCAGGAGCAGCTTCGTGCGCGATGTGATGAGTCGTGCGAGTGCGTCGAGGTCGGGCTGGAACCCGTCCGCCGCGGCGCAGGGGTAGAAGACGCCCTTGGCTCCAACCCACGTGAGCATCAAGCGCGTGTTCGGCCAGCCAGGGTCCGGAAGCAGCACTTCGTCGCCAGGCTCGAGCACCGCCCCGAACACGGCCGCGATCGCGCCGACGCCACCGGGCCCACACGCGATGCAGTCGGGCGTGACCTTGATCCCGTTCACTCGCTCGAGCTTGGCCACCAACTTCTCACGCAGCGAGATGAGGCCCTGGGTGTGCGTGTAGAACGTCTTGTTCTCGTCGATGGCGCGCTTGCCGGCGTCGCTGATGTGCTTGGGGGTCGGAAAATTGGGCTGGCCGACGTCGAGGCGGATCGCGCCCGGAGTGCGTATAGCCTCGTTGGCGAGTTCGCGAATGCCGGAGTGGGCGGCTTCAGCGGGCAGATGGGCGAGCGACGGCAAAGAAAGTCGAGCCATGCGGTGCCAATCGTACGGGAGGCTACCGAACCGCCTCCCGTCGCATCACCAGGAGATGTATCCCGAACAATCGCGTGATCCGGTTGACCAGCAAGGTCGTGCGCCGGAAGTAGGGCGGAGACGAAGCCGGCTCGAGACGCGCAAAGCCGAAGCGTTCGTAGTAGCCCTCCAGCTCGCGCCGGCAGGACAGGTGGAGCACCACTCCAGGCTCGCGAGCGAGGAGAGACTGGATGATCGCACTCCCAATGCCCTGACCCTGTCGAGCGGGCACGACGGCGATCGATGCCAATTCACGGCTTCCGTCGCCGTGCGACTTGACCTGGCCCATCCCGACCACCGCTCCGTCCTCCTCGGCCACCACGAAGTTCGGCCAACGCAGGTTCATGCGAGGCAAACGCACCTCTCTGATGAGGCGGAGGATTCTGGGCTGGTCGGCTGCGGTCGCGGGGCGGATGGTAAGGGGCATCCTGGCGCCAGTAGACTATCCCGGGGTCCCGCCAACCCAGCCTAAAGAATGCAGCACGCCCCCAAAACCTTCGTCCACCTCCACAACCACACCGAGTTCTCGCTACTCGATGGGGCGAGTCGGATCCATCCGCTCGTGGAGGCAGCGGCCAAGCTCGAGATGCCCGCCTTGGCCATCACCGACCACGGCGTCATGTACGGCGCCATCCACTTCTACAAGGCGTGCAAGGAAGCCGGGATCAAGCCGATCGTGGGCTGCGAGGTGTACGTCGCGCCCCGATCACGCCTGCTGAGAGAGGGCCGCGTCGACCGCGACCCCAGCCACCTCACGCTCCTGGCCGCCAGCCACGAGGGCTACCTCAACCTCATGAAGCTCTGCACGGTGGGGCAGATGGAGGGGATGTACTACAAGCCCCGCATAGATAAGGAGATCCTGGCCGAGCACTCGGCCGGGCTGATCGCCCTCTCAGGCTGCCTGCAGGGCGAGGTGGCGGGCCGGATCGTCGACAACGACATGGACGGCGCCAAGGAGTCGGTGGCCGCGTTTCGCGACATCTTCGGCAAGGACCGCTTCCTGCTCGAGGTCCAGCGCCACGGCATCGACAAGCAGGACCGGGTCAACGAGGCGCTAACTGGCTTCGGCAAGGAGTTCGGACTGCGCCTGTGCGCCACCAACGACCTCCATTACGTCCACAAGCACGACTCCGAGGCGCACGACGTGCTCCTGTGCCTGCAGACCGGCGCGCGGTTCAACGACCCCAACCGCTGGCGCTTCTCGACGCAGGAGAACTACCTGAAGACGCCGGAAGAGATGGCGGCCACATTCGCCGACCTGCCAGAGGCGCTGGCGAGCACGCTCGAGGTGGCGGATATGGTCGACCTCAAGATCAACCTGGGCGCCACGCTGCTGCCGCCGTTCGACGTCCCTGACGGGCTCACTCCCGACCAGTACCTGACCAAGCTGGTCGCCGACGGCCTGCGCTGGCGGTTCGAGACGCCGAGCGCCGCGGCCAGGGAGCGCGCCGACCAGGAGCTGGCGGTCATCAAGGCCACCGGCTACGCGTCCTACTTCCTGATCGTGTGGGATTTCTACAAGTACGCGCGCTCGCACGAGATCGTGGTTGGGCCGGGCCGGGGCAGCGCCGCCGGCAGCCTGGTGAGCTACTGCCTGGGCATCACCAACCTCGATCCCCTGCACCATGGCCTCATCTTCGAGCGCTTCCT
>DMCH01000077.1:0-856 GCA_003446775.1 Chloroflexota bacterium | reverse complement strand
GAGCGCTTCCTCAACATCGACCGCGTGTCGATGCCCGACATCGACTGCGACTTCTCGGTGGAGGGTCGCGAGAAGGTCATCAGGTACGTCTCGGAGAAGTACGGGTCGGACCGCGTGGCGCAGATCATCACCTTCACGACCATGGCCTCCAAGGCGGCCATCCGCGACGTCGGCCGAGTGCTGGAGGTGCCGCTGCGCGACACCGACCGCCTGGCCAAGCTCATCCCGGTGTGGCAGGGGCGCTCGAAGTCGCTGGATGACGCGGTCAAGGAAGTCCCAGAGTTCCGCGAGGCGTACGAGTCGAACGAGGAGCAAAAGCGGCTGATCGACGTGGCGCGAGCGCTGGAGGGCGTGTCGCGCAACGTCAGCACGCACGCGGCCGGCGTGGTGATCGCGCCCGAGCCGCTGGTGCGCTACACGCCGCTGCAATTCGGTCCGGGCAAAGAGGCGGTGGTAACGCAGTACGACATGAAGGCGGTCGGCGACATCGGCCTGCTGAAGATCGACTTCCTCGGCCTGCAGAACCTCGACATCATCGCCACCTGCCGGCGGCTGGTGCGCGAGCACCGCGGCCTCGACATCGACATCGAGGCGCTCCCGTTCGACGACGCCAAGACGTACGAGCTGCTGGCGGCCGGCGACACCCACGGCGTGTTCCAGCTCGAAGGCGCTGGGATGCGCCGGATGCTGATGGACATGCGGCCGCAGTCGTTTGGGGACGTCTCGGCGGCGGTAGCGCTGTTCCGCCCGGGCCCGATGGTGAACATCCCCGCATTCGTCGCGCGCAAGCAGGGGCGCGAGCCCATCGAGTACATGCACGAGCGGCTGGAGCCGATCCTGCGCGAGACGTACGGCG
>DMCH01000054.1:12386-13698 GCA_003446775.1 Chloroflexota bacterium | reverse complement strand
GCGAGCGCCTGGGCAGCGGCCGCGAGGACCGCACCTGGCCGCATCGAACCGACCTCGATCACATGCACGGACGCCGGCCCTTTGTTTCGCCTCATCACATCGAGCACGCGCTTGTAGCCATCGCGCGCGGCGGCAAGATCGGCGGGGTTTTCGTGACGGTCGACCTTCGCGCCGCGAGCCGTGACTCGATCCACAGCTGCGTCGGGCGTCAGGTCGAGGAACACAGCCTGGTCCGGGATCCAGACGCCCTGCCACCTTGCCACCCTGGCCGTGACTGCAAGTGCTTCTGCGGTCGCGAGGTTGGGGAGGTGGCGGCGGCTCTCCGGCCCCAGGCGGGTGCCCTGCAACAAATGCTGGAATGCGTGATCGATATCGTCGACCGAGGGCGGATCATCGGCGGGCCCGCGGTAGTTGGACGCACGACCCGCGCCCGACAGCAACAGGTTGCCGTCGCTCACCATCACGTCGACGTGATACTTCTTCGAGAGCTTGACTGCGGCGTTGTCCTGCAGGAGCATCTGGAACACCTTGGCCGCCGGATAAAGCGCCTTGTGCTCGACGACCAGCCGCGAAAGCCTACGGAACAGACGATTCAGCCGCGCCGCCACGGCGTAGCCGTGAGGATGAAAGCCCGGACCGGCCAGGTCGATGTCCGGGGACCGTATCCACAACTCATCAGCGACCGCGGACCCGGCCACGAGCCCTCGCTCGGCTGCGATCACCGCAGCGAGCGACGCTGCGAGCGTGCTCTTGCCGCTCCCGTCGATGCCGACGATCGCGACCTGGATCGTCAAGCGTTCTGACCCGGAACAAACGCTAGGACGCCGGCCACGTCGAGCTTCAGCCATCCGGTGGCTTCCTCCGGATCTTCGTCGAGAAAGAACTCGACCGAGTCCCGGTCGAGCAGACGGAGGGTGAACGAATCGCCCGCCTCGAGGCGGCGACGGAATGGACGGCCCAGGCGCGGCACCACGGTGAGGCCGATCGCTTCGTCGCCCATGGCCACACCTGGATCCGGCAGCGGCGGCAAGGGCAGGTTCAATGCCGCGAGGGCAAGCAATCGCATCTGCTTCGCGCCATCGATCTCGACCATCGCGCAGCGTGATCTTGACACCGTGCCCGCCAACATCCGCGCGGCTCCGAAAATCACGTACTCGATCACGTTGACGCGCTCGAGGCCTACCCATGAGGCCGCGCGCTCGCGCCCGCGCGCGTGTCGCTCGCGCCAGCGCGAGATGTCGCCGGGCACGAGGCCCCACTGCCCGAGGCCGCACATCGTCACGGCGTGACGCACCGCGGTGCCGCCGTCCGG
>DMCH01000054.1:11936-12142 GCA_003446775.1 Chloroflexota bacterium | reverse complement strand
CGCGCGACGATGTTGCCCGATCCCATCCTCAGCGCCGCCAGCCTCACCACGTCGGGACCCGGCGGGGTGTCTGGAAAGGCCTCCAGGACTCCCTCGACGACCGCCCTCAGCGTGCCGCCGCCACCCGCAGCCACGACCAGCGAGGGACGCGGCCCCGCGGAGGCATGGTGCGCCGCGGCCGAGCGCGCCTCGGGATGGTCGTCGAC
>DMCH01000054.1:10467-11639 GCA_003446775.1 Chloroflexota bacterium | reverse complement strand
GTGCCGGAGGCGCGATTGAGAATCAGGAGTGCCGATGGGCTCACGGCTCGGAGTCGTCTTCATCTCCCGCGTCGGGCGTGCGCCGGCGGCGAATGATCGCGAGCGGGAAGCCGGCGACGATCACCGCGATGATCAACACCGCAATCGCGATGGGCAGGATCTGGCTGCTCCCGGGATTGCTGCGCGAGACAGCGCTCGAAGGGTAGCCCGCGGCGTAGTAGCCGAACTTGTCGATGGTCGTGTCGATCGTGAACGGCTGGGCCTCGGACAGCGCGCCGATCGACGTCCACGGACCGTCCGGAGAGGTCGCGTAGTAAACCGTGCTCGGGGCCGGAATCAGGTCGGAGAAGCGCATCACGAGACTGGCCTTCTTGACCAGCGGGGCGTCGGCGGTGATGTTGTATGTGTTGGTCGCAAAGGTGATGCTGGACGGCTTGGGACACGGGCTCACCGGCTTGATGTCGACGGTGATCTGGGTCTTCCCCGTCGAGTCGAAAACCCCGAAATTGAAGCCGAGCACCACCTGGGTGTCGGGGTTCGTGAAGGCGGAGTTGGCGTCGCTGATCCCGCCCACGACTTTGATCACCTGGTGGCCCGAGTTCGGCGACAGGTTCGAGCCGGCCTGAGGAGGCGGGCAGACCCAGTTGTATGGCTGCTGGGGGGTGAACCCGTCATAGAAGCCGGGCGCCACCATCCACGCCGCGAGCAGGTAGATCACCGCCGCCGACGCGAGCAGCCCGAGGCGCCTCACAAGGCGATGTCCGCGATGACGTGGCCGATGATCGGACCGACCAGGTCTTTGCAGGCCCACCTCCACAACGCCAGCAAGAGGCCGGCGGCGGCGACCGCGAAAAGAAACTCGGGTGGGTGCGAGAGCGCGTGGGCCGCGGTCCACAAGGCGGTGCTGCCGATGATCGCCACCGGCGCCCCGCCAAGGTTCTCGAGCGCCGCGTAGAGTGCCCCGCGGAACGCGATCTCCTCACCGATTGAGACCACGACCGCGGGCAGCGCCAGGAACGCGGGCAGGATAGGCGCCGCGCTCGCCCGCGCCGCTGCGGGCAGGAGCAGGACGGCGGCCAGCGCGAAACCGCCCAGGATCCTGAGGCCGACGTGAGACCTGCCCAGGCCGAGGCGGTCAGCCGGCCAGCCTGCGCCGGCGAGCACGAGCGCGA
>DMCH01000054.1:6619-10163 GCA_003446775.1 Chloroflexota bacterium | reverse complement strand
CGCGCCCACTCGACGAGCAGGATGTACGACGCGATAACAGCCGCGCGGACAGCCGGACGCGCGGCCAGTACCGAAAGCACGATGCGATTATCCGGATATCCCTAGATTGAGGACGCGGGGCCTGGCGACGGATTCGGATCCAGGACGAGAGGCGCACGCGGCTGCTGGTTGAAGTCGAAATCGGACAGAAGGTTGCCAAGCGTCGGATTGTTTTCCCGCACGTCAGGCCGCGAGTCGGGACGCCCGTCGGTCTTCGGATCGAGCCGCGCCCCACCCAGGAACGCATCTTCGATGAACTTCACGTAGGCGTCCTGACTCAGGATCTGGTGGTCGATATATCCCTGCCGGGCGTAGGGGCTGATCACGATCCCCGGCACTCGCAGGCCATAGCCCGCACCGTCGACCACCGGCGGCGCCACGTGGTCGTAGAACCCGCCCCAGTCGTCCCAGCCCAGGAAGATCGCGGTCGAGCTCCACTCCGGGGTCCTCATGATCGTGTCGATCAACGTCGTCACGTACGCCTGTCCCGCAGACACGAGCCCCGGCGGGTGTTCGCTCACCGCTCCGTTGGGGGCGATCCAGCTCACTGCCGGCAGGTGGCCGGCCTTGGCGTCCGCATAGAAGTGGTCGATCGTCTGCACGTTTCCGACCTGGCCGTCGGTCCTGACGTCGGTGAAACCGGGAAGCGGGTTCCAGATGTCGGGCGTGCCGACTTTCTGATCCTTAGGCGGGCAGACCGCGGCGCCGTCCTCGCAGTCGGCGGTCTGGCCCTCGGCGACGTAGTAGCGCCAGCTGACCTGGTGCTTGTAGAGCAGGTACGTCAGCGAAGTCCACGCGAAGTTCCGTGCGGCCTGGTCCTCGCCGTTGATCTTGCCCGCGCCGCCGACGAGCGAGTTGCCGGGAGCGTCGATGTTGGTCGTGCAGCTCATCGGATCGTCCTGGCCGCTGCATTTGGCCGACCACTCGGAGACCAGGTAGAGATGCTGCGGAAAGCTCCAAGAAGCGTTGGGCTGGAACATGTGGTCCTGCAGCACGTAGTTGGAGGCGTAGGCCCAGTAGTTGGGGATGTCGCGCGCGTCCTTGTAACCCATGACGTCCGTCTTGACGGAGTTGGTGCAGTTGGGGTCCACGGTCGCGACGCAGCCTCGCTTTCCCTTTTCCGCTTGCCCGACGAAGCCGTCCATCTTGCCGCTGTTGATGTCAGCGCTGGCGTTGGAGCTGCCGTGCGGCCCGCCTCCGTTCTTGTCCGTCGCATCGTGATAAGGACGGACGCAGCCTCCGTTGTCCGGGTCAGGCACGCACACGGTGAACTGGCCGCCCTGCCGCGGCAGGCCATCGGCGCCCGGGTACAGGCCGAAGTAGTGATCGAAGCTGCGGTTCTCCTGCATGATCACGACCACGTGCTGGATCTTGTGGATCCCGACTTCCGGCGGGGTCGGCGTCGGAGTCGAAGATTGGGTCGGCCCACCGCAAGCGACGCCGGCGAACACGACCGCCACTCCGAGTGCCCAGCGCTTCACGCGGCCTAGCCTAACTTTGGCGCCGGCGAATCCATCCGCGTTTGGTCAACGGTTTGTAAGTCGCTGGTGACCCGAGTAGACGTTGAAGCGATCGCCGCGAAGGAATCCGACCAGGGTCTGGTTGAACTCTCGCGCCAGCGCGACGGCCAGGCTGGAGGGCGCGCCGACGGCGGCCAGCAGTGGAATGCCCGCCCCAACCGACTTCTGGACGATCTCGTATCCCGCGCGCCCACTCGCCACGAGCAGCATTGCTGCGGCGGGCAGGCGGCCGTCGAGGAGCAGCCGTCCGACCACCTTGTCGACCGCGTTGTGGCGGCCGATGTCCTCGCGCAGGGCGACGATGTCACCGTCGGCATCGAACAGGCCGGCGGCGTGGAGGCCGCCCGTGCGCTCGAACACGCCCTGGCCAGAGCGGAGCTTGTCGACGAGGCCTGGTAGCTTGACCGGATCGAATGCGGGCCCGGCCGGGAGCACCGCGAGGTCGTGGCGCAGGTCTTCGATCATCTGCGTGCCGCACACTCCGCACGCGGAGCTGGCCAGCATCGAGCGCTCGATCTTCCGTCGCGGTTTGGCCGCCAGCTGCACGTCCACTTGATTCGACTCCACGAGCACGGACTCGACCTTGACGCGGTCCTCTGTCTCTCCCGCCTCAGCGCTGATGCGCAGCCCGCTCACGTCTCGCGCCGACCGGATGATGCCCTCCGCGAACAGCAGGCCCAGGGCAAGTTCGATGTCCGCGCCCGGCGTGCGCATGACGACGGCCAGCGGCTTGCCGTCGAGGAGGAGCTGGAGCGGTTCTTCGGTGACGACGGCATCCGGCGCTTCGGTCCATTCGCCGGCCGCAAAGCGTCGAATCCGCAGTCCCGGCGCCGCGGGCTTCGCCACGTTACTGAGCCATCCGCAGGCGGCGCGCCGACCGTGGGACGGCCGTGGCGATGTGGAAGCCGCGCCAGGATGTGACCCGCTCGGTGCGCAGCTCGACCGCGGACGGAACCTCGTCGGCCTCGATGCCGTACCGCTCGGCGATCGCGGCCCGATCGCCGGCGCTCCCGAATGTTCCGCGGACGCACGCACCGACCATTTGCGACGGCCGGAACCTGTGATGCGACTCGACCACCAGCGCGCCCGGAGATCCTGCGCGTGCATGGCCACCGGTGGGCGCCACCATCACGGTGCCGCGGTCGACCTCCCAGAGCGCGGGTCGGATGACCGGCGCGCCACCCTCAAACCAGCAGGCGTAGCCGCGCGGCACGCCCGCCAGCCGGCGGCTGACCTCCGCCGGCACGGCAGGCACTCTCGCAGCCTGGGCCGGCGGGAACGGCCAGACGTCGATGATCTCGACATCGTTCGGATGCAGCTGGAGCACGATGCGGTTGTACGGCATCCATTCGCGAGGCAGGCGCGCGATGTCCAGGAGATACCCCGTCACGAATGGGACGTTGCGCAGCGCGTACCCGGCCATCCCCAAGTACAGACCAGGGCCGCCGAGGGCTGCGCGGACCTGGTTGGAGAGGGAGAGCGGATCGAAGACCTCCAGCGTGCCCCGCATCAGCACGGCTCTCGAGCCACCGTCGACGAAGAAGGCTGCGCGCGGGTCGCGCCGCGCCATCAGATTCTTGGCCGCGTACCGAGACGTGGTCATCCAGATCGATCCCGCCGCGAAGCTGTAGGCGGCCGGGTTGACCAGGGGGAGACGCGCGGCTCGAAGGGCCAGCATGCCGATCTGGGCTCGGCCCAGGATCGAGTGGGCCTCCCGGCTCAAGCGCACACGATCAAGATTAGGGCGGAGCGGCTTCGAGGGTGTACCGGATGCGTTCCAGCGCGCGCTCGAGTCGCTGCTTGACGACCCAATCGAGACGCCTGGCGACGAGCGCGCCCACCACGGAAGCGGGGGGCACGTAGGCGATCCGTAGCTCGACCCGGACGCCCTTCGGCGCCTTCGTGAACGTGAAGCCTCCCTCCTGCTTGATCAGCCCCGACTCCGACACCCAGCCGATCTCGTGTGGCCGGCGCCAGCGGTTCAG
>DMCH01000054.1:0-6299 GCA_003446775.1 Chloroflexota bacterium | reverse complement strand
TGGTCGATCCGATCGGCTCCCACCTGGTCACGCCCTCGAGCACCTTGGCCACGGGGTGGAAGTCGGCGAAGTAGTCAAAGGCGCGCTCGGGCGATGTGTGAATGACCACGGCGGCCGAGAACTCGAGCTTGGGCATCGCCTCAACATATCTCCAATGGCGAGTTGGACCGGCGGCCGCGTGACCCTTGAGGATTCGGTGGCCTCCTCGCGTCCGGTCACCGGTCGTGAGCTTCGCGAGAGCTTCTTCCTGGACATCCCGAAGCTGACCCTGGGACTCGTGACCCAGCGTGGTTCGTCGCTGTTTCTGGGTCCGCTGGAGATCATCCGCTTCGGACCCGCGAAGACGACGCGGTCGAGTGTCGAGCTCCCGATCGAAGGCGGCCTGGCGGTCGGGGATCTGGGTGGTCGCCTCCGCATCGAGACGGGCAAGGGCCGGCTGACGGCTTCGGTGGAGGGATATCGGCCACGGCTGCCGCGTCCCCTCTACATGGTTACCCAGCTGCCGTTTCATCACACCGTCATGCGCCTGCACCTGCTCTGGCAGCGCGGGCGGCAGCCTGCGCCCGGCGTGCCGGTGGCCCCGACCCGGCGCGCCTCAGCGGCTGCGATCGACATCGGTCTGTTCGCCCTCGTGGCGCTCGTCGCCGGCAGGCGCCGTCGCCTGCCTGCGCTGGCCGTCGTCGCCGCCGGCTACCACGTCGCCTGCTGGAGCATCTCCGGGCGCACGGTCGGGGGCATGATCACCGGACAGCGCGTGGTGTCGGTCGATGGCTCGCGAGTGAGCGCCGGCCAGGCGCTCGTCCGCCTGCTCGCGCTGCCATTGGTGGCGCTGCGGCTGCGCGCGGTTCACGACGAGATTGCCGGCACCGAGGTCATCGCCGACTAGCACTTAGCATTGCCAGAGTGGCTGGGCCAGTCGACCTCGTGATCTTCGGCGCCTCGGGCGACCTCGCCCGGCGCAAGATCCTTCCGTCGCTCGGTGCGCTGGCCGTGCGCGAAGGCCACAAGCTGCGCGTAATCGGCGCCGGCCGCAGCCACAAGTCGACCGAAGAGTTTCGCGAGCTGGTCAAGGACGCCAGTGGCCGCGCGGATCTGGCCGCCACCGCCGAATGGGTGCAGCTCGACTACGCCGACCCGGCGACCTTCGCGCCAATCAACGCGCTCATCGCGGGGACCAAGGTCGTCATCTTCTACCTGGCCACGCCCCCGGAGACCTTCAGCCCGATCATGGTCGCGATCGCCAACTCCGGCATGGCGACCAAGGGCGACCCGACGCGCCGGATCGTCCTCGAGAAACCACTCGGCCACGACCTCGCATCGGCCCGAAAGCTCAATGCGCAGCTGGCGGCGGCATTCGAGGAGCAGCAGATCTACCGCATCGACCACTACCTCGCCAAGGACACCGTCCAGAACGTCCTCGCGTTCCGCTTCTCGAACTCCCTGTTCGAACCGGTGTGGAATCGCACCCTGGTCGAGACGATCCAGATCACTGCGGCGGAGAAAGAAGGCATCGGGAAGAGGGCCGGCTACTACGACCAGGTCGGTGCGGTTCGCGACATGATCCAGAACCACGTCCTTCAGCTGCTCGCGCTGGTGACGATGGAGCCGCCCACGACCTTCGACGCCGATTACGTCCGCCGCGCCAAGCGAGCGGCTCTCCGCGCGATGTTGCCCCTCGATGTGACTTCCGCGGTCCGCGGTCAGTACGAGGGCTACCTGGACGAACCGGGCGTCGCGCCGGAGTCCCGGCGGGAGACATACGCGGCCGCTCGAGTAGCGATCGAGAACTGGCGCTGGGACGGTGTGCCGATTTTCATTCGCACCGGCAAGGCTCTGCCGCGACGCGCCACCGAGGTCGTGATCAAGCTGCGAGATGCCCCGCTGCTGCGCATCGGCGGCCGCCGCCAGCGCGGGATCGCGACCCTGATCGTGATCCGGGTCCAGCCCGACGAGGGGATCACGCTGCGGATCGGCGCCAAGCGCCCCGGCCCGAAGTTCGAGCTCGTGCCCGCGGGCATGCGGCTCGACTACGCCAAGCTCACGCGCGCCACGCTGCCTGACGCTTACGAGAACGTGCTCTCAGAAGTTCTAACTGGCGGCCACTCGGCCTTTCCCGGCGCAGAGGAGATTGAGCTGCAGTGGGAGATCGTCGATCCCTTGATCAAGGCCTGGGAGGCGGAGGGCCACCCGGAGGTTTACCCAATCGGCTCGTGGGGTCCGCGAACCGCCGATGATCTGGTCGAGGCGGGCGGCGGCGGCCGCTGGATCGTCAGCGGCGACGAGCCGGGAACAGCCTGAATTTCGTCGCCAGTAGGCCTGGCTTCGCCAGGCCGTCTACCCACGTTCTGCCCTTACACCTTACGTGGCGAGGAGAAACATTCAGAAAATCCCATCAGCGGGAAAGAGCGCAGCCGCGTCGGCGAAGCCGACCCGGCGATGAGGGAAAACCGGCAGGTTTTTCCTCATACGTCTTCCAGCCAGCTTGTCTCCCCGCTCGTAATCGCCAGCTGAGTCATCGCGGCGTCGAGCGACGCCCCGTGCCAATGCTTCTCCCCAGGCGGTGCGATGGCTGTGTCACCGGCGGCGAGCTCATGGGTCTTGTCGCCCCACGTCCGCACACGCGCATTGCCCTCGACGATGTGGAGAACCTGACCGCCCGAGTGCGTATGCCACATGGTGTGCGCTCCTGGCTCGAAGTGCACAAAGCTGACCTGCGACTTCGCGTCCGTTTGGTGCAGCGCGCGCATCGATGCGCGGCCATGAAACCGGCCGCCGGAAGGAGGTTTGGCGCCGGACGGTATTCGCTCGGACGCCCTGATCAACTGCATTTGGTTCACCCCCCGATACGACTGCCATCGTGGCCAGTAGGCCTGGCTTTGCCAGGCCGTCTACCCACATTCTGTCTCATGCCTTGCGTGGTATGGGGAAATATTCAGACAATCCCATCAGCGGGAAAGAGCGCAGCCGCGTCGGGTACCTTTGGGGCCCCCATGCCGCAGGCATGGGAGGGCGTGAGGGAAAACCGACAGGTTTTTCGTCATACGTAAAAAAAGGGGCAGCGGGTGCTGCCCCTCATATTGAAGAACGACTTACATCTTCGAGCGCGACATGCCTCCGCCCATTCCGCTGGGCATCTTCATGGTGCCGGCCATCCAGAGCTCCGGCTTGTTCGGGTACAGCACGAGCGCAAGGACCCCGGCGATGATCGCGACGATGAACGGGATGAGGTCAAACCGCCCGATTGAGATCCAGGCAAAGAGTTGGTAGACGATTTGAAGGATTGCGTAGATGATCAGCGCGCGGACCCAACTCACGTTGGCGATCGGGTCGAAGCCCGCGATCATCAGCCCGGCTCCGAAAGCGATCCCGGCCACTGAGGCCGTCACGCCGAAGCTCTGGTCGAACTGGAAGAAACTGCCACCAATGAACCCGGCCGCAGAACCGGCCGCTATCAAGATACCCATCAGCCACATCACGAGCTTTAACGCCAGGGGGTTCCACTTAGCCACTAGTCCCTTTCCTCCATTTCGACCGCGGTAGGTTGTTAGATATTGTGAGCGCAGCGGTCATTTGTAGCCCACTTTGTACGCTAATTGCACGTGACTTGCAACGGTAGTCAACTCAAAACTTGCGCTCCGCCCCGCCAAACTCGGAGCGGCCGGAGACCGTAGGCCCAGGCGAACGCCCCCTCGTGGTCGGCGTCCCAGAGCACGAGGTCGGCCAGCATCGACTGAGCGATGGCGCCGCGATCCGACCGTGAGACGGAGAGCGCCCCGCCGACCGTGGCCGCCATCAGCGCCCGCTCGACAGACATCTTGAAGACGGCCACCGCCATCGCCACGACCAAGCTCATGCTCGTGATCCCGCTCGTGCCTGGATTGTGATCCGTTCCCAGGGCGATGACCACGCCAGCCGCCATCAGATCTTTGACAGGCGGCAGCTTTCCAATCGACAGGGCCGTGCCGGGCGCGAGCGTGGCTACAACTCCGGCTCGCGCCAAAGCGATCGCATCGCCGCGGTTCGCGCAGAGCAAGTGGTCGGCCGACGCGGCGTGCAGCTCGGCCGCGAGTCGGGCGCCGCCAGTGCGGGCCAATTCGTCGGCGTGGAGACGAGGGATGAGCTGCGCCTCCAGGGCCGCCTTGAGGATGCGCCGCGACTGCGAGACAGAGAAGTAGCCGCGGTCGCAGAAGACGTCGCAAAACCGCGCTCCCGCGATATGCGCATCGGCGCACCAGTCCGCCACCTTCTTGGTGTATGAGCCGAGCCTGGCGCCGCGGTCGGGTGGCGTTGCGTGCGCGGCGAGGAACGTGGGCTCGATGCGGGGCAGGTCGTTGCGATCGCTGAGCCGCTTTAGGATGCGGGTCGCCTCGAGCTCGCCCTCGCGCTCGAGGTGATAGCCGGTCTTCGCCTCGACGGTGGTGGCGCCGCCGTCGAACCAGCGGCGAAGCCTGTGCGCCGTCGATTGCTCGAGAGCCTCGGGCGTGGCCGCGCGCGTGGCCTTGACTGTGGCCACGATGCCCCCGCCGGCCTTCGCCACATCCTCGTACGACGCGCCCGCCGAGCGCATAGCGACCTCGGCCATGCGATTCCCGGCGTACAAGGGGTGGGTGTGCGCGTCGATGAGCCCCGCGGTCATGAGCCCGCCGCCGCAGTCTTCGTCGTGCGCGACATAGCCGAGCAGGTCGCGCGGCTCCTCGCCCTCGCGCCCGCACCACGCGATGTGCTCATCGTCGTCGCAGATGATGGCGGCCTTCTCGATCACGCCGACCTGCGTGCCTGTAAAGAGGCGACCGATGTTGTGGAGGCGTCTCATTTCGACACGACCGTTTTGCCGCCGACGACCACGTTGGTCACGTCGCGGGCGGAGCAACAAAACATGAGATATCCGAGGTCGAGCTGCCGCCACAGAACCGGAGGCCGCTGGCCGATGGTGATGAAGTCGGCCAATAAACCGGCCTTCAGTTCGCCCGCGTCCCAGCCGAGCGCGCGCATGCCTTCGACCGTCGCGGCGCGAAACAAGTCCTCGGGCTGATGCAGCACCCGGCGACCAGTGGCGCGCCGCTGGTCGAGCTCCAGACCACGTGCCTCCTCGAGGATGTCGATGACGGCATTGGAGTCGCTGCCCACACAGATCGGGCTGCCGGCATCCGCCAGTTCGCGAAGCGGGCCAACACGATCGCCAAGGTCACGCTCTGTCGTCGTGCACGCGCAGACGGAGACGTGGTGGCGGCCGAGCAGAGCGATGTCGTCGTGATTGAGATGGATTGCATGCACGGCGGTCAGGTCTGGGCCGAGTATGCCTTCGCGTTCCAGGAGTTGGGCGGGCGTGCAGCCTTCGACGGCGAGGCACTCCTCGACCTCCGCCGGCTGCTCCGCGAGGTGGATGTGGAGCGGCGCATTGCGGTCGCGGGCCCAGGCGGCGACGGTCCGCATCGAAGAAGTATCGACCGCACGGACGCTGTGGATCGCGGCGCCAATGCGAACCCCCTCGCCATCTTTCAGCTCGCCGACGCGGGCTGCCCACCGGTCTGCGTCGCCGTCTGAGAACGTCTGCTGGACGCCTTCGAGCGACCGGTCGAGCCCGCCACGGAGATAACACGCATCGAGCAGCGTGATTCGCATCCCTACCGCGCGAGCAGCATCGATGAGCGCCTCGCCCAGGCCGTTGCCGTGCTCGTGCAGGTAATGGAACTCGCCCACGGCCGTGATCCCCGCCGCGACCATCTCCTGGAAGACAACTCTCGCCTCTTTTGCGTAGGTGGCCGGGTCCCAACCCTCGGCGGCTCGATACATCTCGCGACGCCACTCCCAGAAGTCGCCGCCGCCTGATTCAGTGGTCCCGCGCAGAGACCGCTGAAACGCGTGGCTGTGGACGTTGGCGAGGCCGGGGATCGTCCAGCCCTCCAGGCGCATGGCACCCGCCGGTGCCGCGACGCCCTCCGTCACGCTCTTGAGGCGGCCGCCCTCGACCTCGATCAGGACGTCGTCGGCGCGGTGGCCGATCCAGGCCTGGTCAGCATGCCAGAAGCCCGATCCGATCACTGCATGGGTATGTGGACGCCGCGATCGCGGGCGACCTCGATCGCACGCGCGTAGCCGGCGTCGGCGTGCCGCATGACTCCAGTGCCGGGGTCGTTGGTAAGCACCCGTTCAAGCTTGCGCGCCGCCTCGGCGCTGCCGTCCGCAACCACCACCATCCCGGCGTGGATCGAGCGGCCGATGCCCACCCCGCCGCCATGGTGCACGCTCACCCACGAAGCGCCGCTGGAGGTATTGAGCAGCGCGTTGAGGATCGGCCA
>DMCH01000100.1:9825-10282 GCA_003446775.1 Chloroflexota bacterium | reverse complement strand
CAGCAGGCCGGTGACCATGTACATGATCCCGATCAGCTTGTGGTCGGTGGTCGTCAGCCACAGGGTGATCGGCTTCCAGAAGGTGTCGTCGTAGGCCTTCGGGCGGGGCAGGACCTGTATTGCGGCCATCGATTCCTATCCTAACTCGCTGTCGTTGAGGCGCTTCGCGCCGCGTGCTGGGCCGCCGCCTGCTGCTGGACCCAGGCATCGAAGTCGGATTTGGTCATCGACTGCACGATGATCTGCATCGTGCTGTGGCCGACTCCGCAGAGCTCGGCGCATTCGCCGCGCCACATACCGACGCGATCGATGTTCAACCAGGTGAAGTTGTCATACCCCGGCACGGCATCGGTCTTGCCCGAGATCGCGGGCACCCACCAAGAGTGGATTACGTCGGTGCCCTGCAGCCGCAGGCGGATCAGCGTGTTGACCGGGACGACGAACGGAGTCACGTCGC
>DMCH01000100.1:8394-9475 GCA_003446775.1 Chloroflexota bacterium | reverse complement strand
TTGCTGATGGGCTGGAAGTCCCTTTGGAGCTCGTTGAAGCTGTAGCCGGCGATCGCCAGCACCACGATCAGGGGTATCACGGTCCAGACCCACTCGAGGGTGGTGTTGCCATGGATCTGCGGCGGGACGTAGCCGGCCGGCTGCTTCGACCGGCGGTACTTGATGACGACCCACAGCAGTGCCAGCTCGACGCCGAGGAAGATGATGATGGCCGGGATCGAGATCCCGATGTAGGTGTTGTAGATGCCCTGGCCGTTGGGCGACACCGGGGTCGGGAAGATGGGCGAGACACCGCCAGGCGCCTCGCAGGAGCTGAGCAGGAGGACCGCGGGCAGAATGGCCAGTGGCCACAGCCGCGTCACTGACCCCGCCTTCACGGCGCCCAGTATATCGGCGGCGGGAGGTGCGACTCCCGGACCGTTTCCCATGCGCTGATAGAATCCGGAACTGAACTTGGCCGCATCCAGGGAGCCGCGATACGTCGACATCTCCAACCCTTCCATGGCCGTCGACTGCCCGCGCTGCGGGTTGAAGACGCCGAGGTTCCTCGACCTCTGCCGCAACGACGGCTACAAGCTCTGGCCGTCGAGCTACGCCGCCTCGGCAGCGTTCAAGGCGTGGCGCGACGCGGACCCCGCGCGCGCTGCCGCCTCGCGCTACGACATGGAGATACCGCAGCACGTGGAGAACGTCGTCGATTTCGATGCCAAGGCCCGTGAGCTGGGGATCCACATGCCGCCGCCCAGCCGGTGGCCGTTCGTCATCTGCGCGGGTGCATTATTCCTCAGCCTCGCCGCGATCCCGTTCGCAACCGAGGTTCGCATCACCCTGGCGGTGGTCGGCGGGTTGATTTTCCTCATCGGTGTAGTCGGCTGGGTCCTGGTCGAAGATGTGCAGATGTACCCGGCCGAATCGGCTGACGGCGGCGAGGTGCACCACTGATGGCTGTAGCGACCCTGCACCAGCAGACCGGACCCCAATACCCGGCGATCAAGCCGGGGATGATGGGGATGTACATCTTCCTCGCGTCCGAGGTGATGTTCTTCGGAAGTCTCTTCGCGAGCTACTTCTACCTGTACGG